>CAYVPF010000128.1:0-8625 GCA_964453355.1 uncultured Acidimicrobiaceae bacterium
AGGAGGGCAACCTCGGCCTGATGCACGCCGTCGAGAAGTTCGACTGGCGCAAGGGGTTCAAGTTCTCGACGTACGCCACCTGGTGGATCCGTCAGGCCATCACCCGGGGCATTGCCAACACCGGCCGGACCATCCGGCTGCCGGTGCACGCCGGCGACACCCTGGCCCGGGTGCAAAAAGCCCAGGCCCGGCTGGAGCTCAAGCTGGGCCGGCCGGCCACCCTGGCCGAGCTGGGCGTCGAGGTGGAGATGCCCGAGGACAAGCTGGTGGAGGCCCTGCGGTTCCGGGCCGAGCCGCTGTCGTTGTCGGAGCCGTTGCGAGAAGACGGGGACGCTGAGCTGGGCGACGTTGTCGAGGACCGGTCGGCGGAATCCCCCTTCGAGGTGGCCGCGGTGTCGCTGCTGCCCGAGGAGATCGGTCGGCTGCTGTCGCCGCTGGACGAGCGGGAGCGGGAGATCCTCCGGCTCCGGTTCGGCCTGGACCGTGGCGAACCGCGCACGCTGGAAGAGGTCGGCGAGCACTTCAACCTCACCCGGGAACGGATCCGCCAGATCGAGGCGCGGGCGATGTCCAAGCTGCGGCACCCGTCCTCGGACACCGGCGCCCGCGACCTGCTGACCGTCTAACATCAACGGCTATGAAGAAGCTGCTGATCCTTGCCGTGCTGCTGACCCTGGGCTTCGTGGCCGCCAAGCGGCTGCGGTCGGCCTGACCCGGCCGCACCCACACTGACGCCGCCCGCGGGCGGCCCACCGAAGACCCAGTAAGACCCAGTAAGACCCAGTAAGGCGGTATGGCCGACTCACGCTGCGGGGCGCACGGGGGGCGTGCCCAGCGGAACGGCCCGTCCGCGGCGGCCGCGCCACAGGAGAAGGGCCGCTCCGGCGGCCACGGCCAGTCCGGTGGTGACCACCGGGGTCCGGACCGTCATCCGGTCGCGCAGGCGGACCGGCTTGGTGAACTGCCGGGTCTCCCAGCCCCGCTCCCGGGCGATCTTGGCCAGAGGCCGATCGGCGTTGACGGCCACCGGATGGCCGACGGCCTCCAGCATGGGCAGGTCGGTGGCGGAGTCGGAGTAGGCGCTGGACTCGGCCAGGTCGATGCCGGTGCGGTCGGCCAGGGACCGGATGGCGTCGGCTTTGCTGGGGCCGTAGGCGTAGAAGGCCATCCGGCCGGTGTAGCGGCCCTCGGCGTCCACCTCGCCGACGGAGGAGATGGCCCCGTCGACGCCCAGCAACTCGGTGAGGGGGAGCACGATCTCCTCCGGGGACGCCGACACCAGGTAGACCCGGTCGCCGGCCAGCCGGTGCGCCTCCATCAGTTCCAGGGCCTCGTTGTAGATCAGGGGCTCGATGGTCTCGAGCAGGGTCTGCCGGACGATCTGGCGGACCCGGTCGCGGTCCCAGCCCTTGGTGAGGGCGAGCATGGACTCCCGGATGCGGGTCAGCCGCTGCTCGTCGGCCCCGAACTGTAGGAAGATCAGCTGCCCCAGCACGGCCCGGAGGACCACCCGCCGGTTGATGAGGCCACCTCGGCGGAACGGCCCGCCGAAGGCGGCGATGGACGCCTTGGCGATGACCGTCTTGTCCAGGTCGAAGAAGGCTGCCCTCACCCCGCCAATGGTAGGGGGCGGAGCCGACCGGACCGGGTCAGTCGCCGACGAAGAGAGCCTGGATCGCCTCCTCGGCGTCGGCGGTGACCAGGACCAGTACCTCGTCGCCGATCTGCAGCACGGTGTCACCCCTCGGCACCACCAGGCGGTCCTCCCGGACGACGGCCACGACGGTGGCGTCCCGGGGGACGCCGAGGTCGGCGATGGCCACGGTGGCCGCCGGCGAGTCCTCGGCCAGGGTTACCTCGACGAGGTGGGCCGAGCCGCCCTGGAACTGCAGCAGCCGGACCAGGGAGCCGACGGAGACGGCCTCTTCCACCAGGGCCGTCAGCAGTTGGGGGGTCGACACGGACACGTCGACGCCCCAGCTCTCGTTGAAGAGCCACTGGTTCTTGGAGTGGTTCACCCGGGCCACCACCCGGGGGACGGCGAACTCCTGCTTCGCCAGCAGGGAGATGACCAGGTTGTCCTCGTCGTCACCGGTGGCCGCCACCACCACGTCCACGGTGGCCAGCCCGGCGGCGTCCAGGGAGGCCACCTCGCAGGCGTCGGCGGCCACCCAGGTGACGTCCAGCTCTTGGCGTCGCCGCTCCACCAGATCGGGGTCCTGTTCCAGCACCAGCACGTCGTGGCCGTTCACGTGCAGGTCACGGGCGATGGCGGTGCCGACGCTGCCGGCGCCGGCGATGGCGACTCTCATGGCGCCACGCTCATGGGGCCACCACCGCGCCGTCGGCCCCGAGGCGCTGCTCCAACTGGCCGAGGGCGTCCTTCATCACCGCGACGTGCAGCTGGTCGCCCTCCTGGCCGACCAGCTCCCGGGCGTCCAGGCGGGGCACTCCGGCCCGGGTGACCCCGACCAGGGCGATCCGGCCGGGCTCTTCGAGGTCGGCCAGGTTGCGGCCGGCCCACTTGTCCGGGATGGCCCGGTCGATGAGCAGCAGCTTGCCGGAGGCGTCAGCCCACTCGCCGGTGACCGTCTCCGGCAGCAACCGTCGGCGGACCTGGTCGATGGTCCAGGTGACGGTGGCGACGGTGGGGATGCCCAGCCGCTGGTAGATCTCCGCCCGGCGGGGGTCGTAGATCCGGGCCACCACCCGGGGGATGTGGTACGTCTCCCGGGCGATCCGGACGGTCAGGATGTTGGTGTTGTCCCCACTGGTCACCGCGGCCAGGGCGTCGGCGCCGATGGCTCCCGCCCGTTCCAGGTCGTCCCGGTCGAACCCGGACCCGACGATCCGGCGGCCGTCCCACTCGGGCGGCAGCCGGCGGAAGGCGGTCTGGTTACGGTCCAGGAGGGACACGGTGTGGCCCTCGGCCGTCAGCGACAGGGCCAGCCCGGACCCGACACGGCCACAGCCGACCACCACCACGTGCATCCCGACAGTGCAACACGGCAGCCTCCCGGCTGTAAAGGCGACACGACCAGCCTCCCCCGTCACGCCACCCCCCGGATGTCGGCTTTACTCTGGGGCCGTGGACGCCGACGGCACCGGGACCGAGCAGGCCGTCGGAGTGGATGCCCATCCGGCCGCTGGTGGCGGCCGTTCGGGCCAGGCGCCGGGGCAGGGCCGCCCCGGCCTACGCCCGCCCCAGCTGCAGCCGGTGGTCGATCCCGACCAGTTCCCCGAGACCTTCCGGTACCGGCTGAAGAACAAGCTGCTGGGCCCCCCGTTGGTCACCGAGGACCTCGGCTCCGAGCGGCTGAGCCGCCCCATCGCCCTCGGGGTGCTTTCCCCCGACTGCATCTCGTCGTCGGCCTACGGCACCGAGGAGATGCTGACCCAGCTGGTCCCCTATGTGGGCCTGGCCGCCTTCGCCCTGGTGGTGCCCATCACCATCGCCATCCTGGGCGTCCTGTTCTTCGTCACCCTCTCCTACCTGGAGGTCATCCAGCTCTACACCAAGGCCGGCGGCTCCTACGTGGTGGCCCGCGAGAACTTCGGGCCGAAGGTGGCCCAGGTGGCGGCGGTGGCCCTCCTCATCGACTACACGGTGACCGTCGCCGTGCAGACCACGGCCGGCACGGACGCCCTCACCAGCGCCATCCCGTCGCTCAAGTCCTTCACCGTGCCCATCACGGTGGCGGTGGTCCTGCTGCTGCTCTTCGGGAACCTGCGGGGCATCCGGGAGGCGGGCAAGTACTTCGCCCTGCCGACCTACTTCTTCATCGTCAGCCTGGCCACCGTCATCGTCACGGGCTACATCAAGGTGGCCTTCGGCCACCTGCACGCCCAGCCCCTGCCCCCGTCCCACACACTGGTCGGCGGCCATGTCGGGACGCCGGGGAGCGGTCTCTTGATGGGACTGGCCTTCATCACCCTGCTGCGGTCCTTCGCCAACGGCGGTTCCTCCCTGACCGGCCTGGAGGCCATCTCCAACGGGGTCTCCAGCTTCAAGAGACCCGAGTCCCGCAACGCCCGGATCACCCTGATCACCATGAGCTCGGTGCTGGCCTTCCTGGTCCTGGGGGTCACGCTGCTGGCCCACTGGACCCATGCCGTCCCCTACCAGGGTGGTTCCCCGTCGGTGCTCTCCCAGGAGGTCCACGACGTCTTCGGCCGGAACGGGTTCGGCGAGCTCCTCTTCTACGTGGTCCAACTCGCCACCCTGCTCATCCTCTATACGGGCGGCAACACCAGCTTCAACGGGTTCCCCTATCTGGCCAGCTTCGTGGCCGGCGACTCCTTCCTGCCCCGGCAGCTGACCCGGCGGGGCCACCGGCTGGCCTTTTCCAACGGGATCATCGTCCTGGCCGTGGTTGCCATCGCCCTCATCCTGGTGTTCCGGGCCACATTGGACGGCCTGGTGGCTCTCTATGCCATCGGGGTGTTCACCGGGTTCTTCATGGCCGGCACCGGCATGGTCAAGCACCACCTGACCCACAAAGGGGGCCACTGGCGTCGGAGCGTGATGATCAACGGGTTCTCGGCCTTCTTGGCCGGGATCGTCGTGCTCATCTTCGCCATCGCCAAGTTCACCGAGGGGGCCTGGATCGTGGTGGTGATCGGCCCGCTCATGTACTGGGGGCTGATCCGGCTCAACCGGGAGTACGTGGCCGAGTCCCAGCTACTGGAGGTCGGCGCCTCCCGGGCGGCGTCGGCGTCGATCCTGCGCCACCACGTGGTGGTGGTGCTGGTGGACCGCCTCGACATGGCCACGGCCCGGGCCATCCAGTACGCCCGCACCCTCACGCCTGACGACCTGCGGGCCGTCCACTTTGACATCGACAACCGGGAGGCCCTGGACCTGCAGGACGAGTGGCGGCGCCTCGGCCTCAGCCGGCTGCCCCTGGACGTCGTCGAGTGCCCCGACCGCCGGCTGTCCCGGGCGGCCATCGAGCTGGTCGCCGACGCCGTGGTGGACGGCGACACCGAGTGCACCGTCCTCTTGCCCCGGCGGACGTTCGCCCTGGGCTGGCAGCGGCTGCTCCACGACCGGACCGCCGACAAGATCGCCGCCGTCGTCAGCCAGGTTCCCCACGTGGCGGCCACCATCGTGCCGTACAACGTCGGTGGCCGCTGGGCCGAGCGGGGCCGCCGCTACCGCAAGGTGGTGGAGGCGGCGGTGGCCACCGCCCGGGTGGAGGGGGCGGACGACTCGGCCACCAAGGCCTGGGCGAAGGACGACCGGGAACGGCAGGGCCCCGAGGACCGTCCGGCGCCGACGTCGACTGCGCCGGCCGGGCTGGGGTCGCCGCCGGTCACCGGCGGGACGGCCTCCGCCGGACGGCGGGACCGGGCGAAGGACAAAGACCGGGACCGGTCGAAGGACAAGGACCGGGACGAGCGGGTGTCGGCGGTGGACCGGGCCCTGGCCGAGCGGGCCAAGGACACCCGGCCCATCGGGGAGGCCCAATGGCGGGAGCGGGTGCGGGTGGCCGGCCGGGTCAAGTCGGTCCGGGTGCAGCCTCGAGCGGGCACGTCCAACCTGGAGTGCCTGCTGGTCGACGGTACCGGCGGTCTCCTGTTGGTGTTCCAGGGGCGGCCGAAGATCCCCGGGATCGAGCCCGGCGCCCGGCTGGTGGCCGAGGGCATGGTGGGGGCCTGGGGCCGGCGGCTGGCCATCATGAACCCCGACTACGAGCTGGTGGCCGGCTCCGACGGTGACGGGGCCGGCGGCGGGACCTGAGTGGGTCGACGGCGGCCCTGGCGGCCCCGGCCCCGCCTCTCCCGGACGGTCGTCGTCAATGTTCCTTGCTTCGGCTGCGCCCAGTCGCTATCGTCCGCTCGGCCTGAAGCGGGTGCCCCACGGGGCGCGTCCGGGGCTCCGGTCGCTGAACGGCCGGACCGACAGCGTCCGATCCGACACGAGCTCACGAACTGACACCCCGCTGCCCCGGGCAGCCGGCGGTGGGCAGGGGATAGAAAGGGAAGACCAGGCATGACGCACGCCCTCGTCGCCGAAGGGGGGTACCAGGCCTTCCATTTCAGTGGTGCCGACTGGACCTGGCTGATAGTTGCCCTGGCCGCCGGAGTGGTCGGCATCACCGCCGGCCTGATCCTGGCGCGGGGCGTCCTGGCCGCCGACACCGGCACGCCCAAGATGCGGGAGATCGCCACGGCGATCCAGGAAGGGGCTGAGGCGTTCTTGAAGCGCCAGTTCCGGACGATCATCATCATCGTCGTCCCGCTGGCCGTGCTGATCTTCTTCACGGCCACCAAGGTCACCCGGCCGGACGGCACCGTGGCGCTCAGCTTCGCCCAGGCCGGCATCTACCGGGTGGTCTGCTTCCTGTTCGGTGCCGCCTTCTCCGGGCTGACCGGGTTCATCGGCATGTCCATTGCCGTCCGAGGCAACGTGCGGACGGCGGCCGCCGCCGCCCGGGGCGGGAAGATGGCCGGGGCAATGAAGGTGGCGTTCCGCACCGGGGCGGTCACCGGCATGCTCTGCGTCGGCCTGGGCCTGCTCGGGGCCACGGCGATCGTCATGATCTTCCAGAACTCAGCCACGGCCGTGCTGATCGGCTTCGCCTTCGGGGCCTCCCTCCTGGCCCTGTTCATGCGGGTGGGGGGTGGGATCTTCACCAAGGCGGCCGACGTGGGGGCCGACCTGGTGGGCAAGGTGGAGGCTGGCATCCCCGAGGACGATCCCCGGAACGCCGCCACCATCGCCGACAACGTGGGGGACAACGTGGGGGACTGCGCCGGCATGGCCGCCGACCTGTTCGAGTCCTACGAGATCACCATCATCTCGTCCCTGATCCTCGGTTACTCGGCCTTCCGGACGCTGCCGGGCCATGCCCTGCACCCGACGCCGGCGATCCTGTACCCGTTGATCGTCCCGGCCATGGGCATCATCGCCTCGCTCATCGGGGTCTACGCCGTACGGGCCCGGGAGAAGGACCGTAACGCCATGGCCCCCATCAACCGGGGGTTCTGGCTGTCGGCCGTCTTGACGGTGGTCGGTGCCTTCTTCGTGGCCCAGTTCTACGTGCACGACCTCAAAGTGTTCTGGGCCGTCCTTACCGGGGTGATCCTGGCCCTGGTGGCCAGCCAGATCACGGAGCAGTTCACCTCGACCGAGCGGGGGCCGGTCAAGGAGATCGCCGAGTCCGCCCGCACCGGGCCGGCCACCACCGTCCTTTCCGGCATCGCCATCGGCCTGGAGTCGTCGGTGTGGGCCATCATCGCCATCGCCATCGCCCTCGGCGTGGCCATCGGGCTGGGTGGCGGCAACATCGAGTACACCTTCTACCTGGTCGCCCTCATCGGCATCGGCCTGCTGGCCACCACCGGGATGGTGGTGTCCGAGGACAGCTTCGGCCCGGTGTCCGACAACGCCGCCGGGATAGCCGAGATGTCGGGTGAATTCACGGGCGACGCCGAGCGGATCATGGTCAGCCTGGACGCCGTGGGCAACACCACCAAGGCCATCACCAAGGGGGTGGCCATCGGTTCGGCGGTGATTGCCGCCGTGGCCCTGTTCGCCTCCTTCATCGAGACCATCGGCGAACAGCTGCCCGGCCTGAAGCACATCCCGGCCTCCAAGCTGTTCCACCAGGTGGCGTCGGAGATCAACGTGGCCAACCCGACCACGTTCATCGGCCTGCTGATCGGCGGGTCCATCGCCTTCTTGTTCTCGGCCCTGGCCATCCGGGCCGTGGGCCGCTCGGCCGGCACCGTCGTGCAGGAGGTCCGCCGCCAGTTCCGGGACCATCCCGGCATCATGGACTACACCGAGAAGCCGGAGTACGGGCGGGTCATCTCCATCTGCACCGCCGCCTCCCAGCGGGAGCTCGCCACCCCGGCCCTGCTGGCCATCTTGGCCCCGGTGATCGTCGGGTTCGGCATCAATTACCTGGCGCTCGGGGCCTTCCTGGCCGGGTCCATCCTGACCGGCCAGCTGATGGCGAACACCCTCTCCAACTCCGGCGGCGCCTGGGACAACGCCAAGAAATACATCGAGGACGGCCACGAGGGCGGGAAGGGCTCCGAGGCCCACAAGGCGGCGGTCATCGGCGACACCGTCGGCGACCCCTTCAAGGACACGGCCGGCCCGGCGCTGAACCCCATGATCAAGGTCATGAACCTGGTGTCGCTGCTGGTGCTACCGGCCGTGATCACCCTGCGGCACAACAACGATGCCCGCTACGCCATCGCTGCCGCCGGCCTGGTGGTCCTGTTGGCGGCCGTCGCCTTCTCCAAGCGCAAGACCGGTGGGATGGACGGCGACCTCCCGCCGGCCACCGGCGTCGCCCCCGTCGGCGCCACCACGCCGCCGTCCCCGGTGGCCGCCGACTGACCACTCTCCTGAAATGGGACCCCTCTTGACAGCGGCCCCCGGTTGCCGGGAGCCTGTCGTCGTCATGCCCATCACGAGCGGAGCCAACAGCGGAGTCGAGAGCCGTGGGTAAAGCCCTGGTCATCGTCGAGTCGCCGGCCAAGGCCCGGACCATCGGCGGCATGCTGGGGCCCGACTTCGTCGTGGAGTCGTCGATCGGGCACATCCGGGACCTCCCCAGGGGGGCCGACGAGGTGCCGGCGGCCTACAAGGGGGAGGGTTGGGCCCGG
>CAYVPF010000129.1:0-8616 GCA_964453355.1 uncultured Acidimicrobiaceae bacterium
TTCGTCGCCTACCTGCTGTCGCCGGCCGGCCAGAGGGTGTGGGCCCAGCAGGGGTACCGGCCGGTGCTGGCGTCGGTGGCCAAGCAGTTCAACTTCCCCCAGCCGAAGAAGCTGTTCACCATCACAAGCCTCGGTGGGTGGACAAAGGTGGACACCGTGTTCTTCGACCCCACAACCGGGGTGGTGGCCAAGATCGAGACGGGCCTCGGCGTCTCCACCGCAAAGAGCTGACGAGGTGGTCGGTCCCGCGTCACGGGGCCGGGTGCTCCGCCTGGTCGGCCGGATCGGCGGCCCGGGGCTCGCCGTCACCTACCTGAGCCTCCTGGTCCTCCTGCCGGTGGCCGCCGTGCTGAGCAAGGCCTTCAGCGGCGGCTGGGGTGACTTCTGGCGGGCCGTCACCCAACCCGAGGGCCTGGCCGCCCTGAAGCTGACCCTGGTCTGCTCGCTGATCATCGCCGTGTTCAACTCGCTGGCCGGCCTGGTGGTGGCCTGGGTCCTGGTCCGCGACGAGTTCCCCGGCAAGCACCTGGTCGGGGCCATCATCGACCTGCCGTTCGCCCTGCCCACCGTGGTGGCCGGCCTGACCCTGCTCAGCCTGTACGGACCGAACAGCCCGTTCGGCATCAACGTGGCCGACACCAGGATCGGCATCCTGTTCGCCCTCGCCTTCGTCACCCTGCCGTTCTGCGTCCGGTCCATCCAGCCGGTCCTGGCCGAGCTCGACCGGGAGACCGAGGAGGCGGCGGCCTCGCTCGGGGCCTCCCCCATCGGCGTCCTCCGCCGGGTCGTCCTCCCCGGCGTGGCCCCCGCCATGCTCGCCGGGGCCGGCCTGGCCTTCGCCCGGGCGGTCGGCGAGTTCGGCTCGGTGGTGCTGATCTCGGGGAACCTGCCGTTCAAGACCGAGGTGGCGTCCTCGTGGATCTACAGCCTCACCCAGAGCGACGAGCTGTCCTCGGCCGCCGCCGTCTCGGTGGTCCTCATCGTCGTGGCCCTGGTCGTCCTCACCGGCATCGGCCTGCTGCGCCGCCGGTTCAACGTCGCCGAGGCCGCCTGACATGGGGACCCGCTGGCGCTGGCCCCTCCGGGTGATCGCTCTCAGCTACGTCGCCCTCCTGGTCGTCGTCCCGGTGGCCTCGGTGTTCTACCGGGCCTTCGACCACGGCGTGGCGACCGCCTGGGATGCCGTCACCACCACCGAGGCGGTCCACGCCCTGTGGCTGACCCTGCTGGTCGTGCTGATCGCCGTGCCGCTGGACACGGTGTTCGGCGTCGGGGTCGCCCTCATCCTGTCCCGCCACCGGTTCCCGGGGGCCTGGTTGCTGGACGCCTTCGTGGACATCCCGCTGGCCATCTCCCCGGTCGTCGTCGGCCTGGCCCTCGTGCTCGTCTACGGCCAGGTGGGCTGGTTCGGCAACCTGCTGGCCGGCTGGGGCATCCAGGTCATCTTCTCGGTGCCCGGCATCGTGATGGCCTCGGCGACGGTCGCCCTGCCGTACGTGGTCCGCGAGGTGCTGCCGGTGCTACAGGAGATCGGGACCGAGCAGGAGCAGGCGGCCACCACCCTCGGTGCCGGTCCGGTGGCCACCTTCCGCCGGATCACCCTGCCGTCCATCCGCCGCGGCCTGGCCTACGGCGTCACCCTGACCACCGCCCGGGTGCTCGGGGAGTTCGGCGCCGTGGTGATCGTGTCCGGCAACATCGAGGGCCGGACCCAGACCCTCACCCTGTTCATCCAGGACAGCGTCGAGAACCTGAACCCGGTGGGCGCCTACGCCGGCGCGGTCATACTGGCCCTCGTGGCCTTCGGCGTCCTGGCGGTGCTCGGCGGCAACCGTGAAAGGAGGGCCCGGCCATGGCGATCGTCATCAGATCCGTCTCCAAGCGGTTCGGAGATGCTGTTGCCCTCGACGACGTAACCCTGGACGTCCCCACCGGCTCGCTGACCGCCCTGTTGGGGCCGAGCGGTGGCGGCAAGTCGACGCTGCTCCGGGTCATCGCCGGGCTGGAGACGCCGGACGCGGGGACCATCGCCATCGAGGGAGAAGACGTCACCGGGGTGCCGGTCCGCGAGCGGGGCATCGGGTTCTGCTTCCAGCACTACGCCCCCTTCCGGCACCTGACCGTCCGCCGCAACGTGGCCTTCGGGCTGGAGGTCCGGCGGCGGCCGAAGGCGGAGATCCGGCGGCGGGTCGACGAACTGTTGGAGCTGGTCCGGATCGCCCACGTCGCCGACCGGTACCCGTCGCAGCTGTCCGGCGGCCAGCGCCAGCGCATGGCCCTGGCCCGGGCCCTGGCCATCGAGCCCCGGGTGCTGCTGCTGGACGAGCCGTTCGGCGCCCTGGATGCCCAAGTCCGCCAGCAGCTGCGGGTGTGGCTACGGGACCTGCACGAGAAGATCGCCGTCACCACCATCCTGGTCACCCATGACCAGGAGGAGGCCATGGAGGTGGCCGACCGGCTGGCCATCATCAACGACGGCCGCCTCGAGCAGGTGGGGGCGCCGAACGACATCTACGACCACCCCCGCAACGAGTTCGTCCTCAACTTCCTGGGCCCGGCCACCGTGTTCGACGGACGGGCCGTGCGCCCCCACGACCTGGTGCTGCATCTACGCCCGGAGCCGGGGTCCCACGAGGGCACCGTGGTGCGGGTCACCCATCTCGGCTTCGAGGTCCGGGTCGACCTGCAGCTCGACGACGGCGCGCCCGTCTGGGTGCAGCTCAGCCGGGGCAACGCCGCCGACCTGGCGTTGAAGGAGGGCGGCCGGGTCTGGGTGACCCTGGCCGACCACGCCGTCGGTTTGTCCCCCGGGCCCTCCGGGCAGGTATCTGGAGATCGAGAGAGAGGTTCAACCATGGCGGAGCACACCAGTCCGGACAACGACACGGAACAGGCCGAGGAAGAGGACGCCGAGGTCACCGCCCGGGCCGACCGGGCACCCACCTCCGACGAGGCGGCGGCGGCCGATCGGGCGGCCGCCGACCCGGAGCTGAGCGGCGACCAGAAAGCGGTCGGCGAGCACTACCGCGAGATGGCCGAGCGCGGGGTGGAGGAGAAGGGCGAGGGCCGCATCTGAGCGGCACCCGGGTTGGTGATACGGGCCCCGGCGGCGGCTCTGCCAAGCTGAGCGCATGACCGACCAGCCCACGATCGATCAGCCCGACACCGACCAGCTGGACGGCCTGCTGGCCGCCAACCGGCGGTACGCAGACGTCTTCGCCCTCCAGGGCCTGGCGGCCCGGGCGGCCAAAGGCGTCTGCGTGGTCACCTGCATGGACAGCCGCATCGAGCCGTTGGCGGCCCTGGGGCTGGTGCCGGGGGACGCCAAGATCCTGCGGAACGCCGGCGGCCGGGTGACCGCTGACGTGCTGCGGTCGTTGGTCCTGGCCACCACCTACCTCGGCATCACCGCCGTGGCCGTGATGCACCACACCGACTGCGCCATGACCAAGCTGGACGACGGCACCATCCGGTCGGACCTGTCACCGTCACAGCGGGCGGGAACCCTCGGCTGGGAGTTCCTGACCATGGCCGACCCGGACGCCGCCCTGGCCGCCGACGTGGCGGCGGTGCGGTCCTGTACGGGGCTGCCCGACGGGCTGGCCGTGGTGGGGTGGCGCTACGACGTGGCCACCGGCGCCGTCCGGCAGGTCGTCGATCCCTGACCGGGCCCCGCCGCCCGGAGGTCGGCTCGGCCGCTCGCCGGCTCGGCCGACCTTCGGCTAGCCCTGCTCGGCCTCCTCGACGGTGAGCTCCGCCGCCGGGTCGGCCTCCAGCCGGTCGTCGGGGATGGGCAGGCCACTGCGGACCGAACGGCCGTAGGTGCCGTCGGCCAGGCGCCCCTCGGCCCGGTCCAGGGCCGCCAGTCGGTCTCGGAGGGAGGTGGTCACGGCGTCGTCGACCGCCTCGGCGGTCAGGCGCTCCGCCGGGTCGGCCATGTCACCGGGTTGGTTGGCCGCTGTGCGGTCGTCGGCGCCGGCACCGGTGGTGTCGGCCAGCAGGGCCCGCACGCGGTCCCTCTCGGCCTGCAGCAGGGCCCGGGCCCGTTGGTCGTCCATGGCCACCTCCTCGGTGCTCGGTGTCTTGGATGCTCGGTCTCCGTCCGGCGCAAGCTACCGCGTACCCGGACGGCCCTGAGCCAGCTACCCTCCGTCCCACTCCCCGGGCACCCGAAGAAGGTGAGGTCGGACGCCGTTGCGCAAGGTCGGTTGGACGCTGCTGGTTCTGGTGGTGGTCGTGGTGGTGGTCGTCGTCGTCCAGCTCGTGCGGTCCCCGCCCGGCCAGTCGGCCACGGTGACGGGGGCGCAGTCGGTGCCGGTGCCGGGCAGCAACACCCTGCCGTGGCCGGCCACAGGGGAGGCGGCGACGGCCATCGGGACCGGGCCCGTCCGGACGTCGTCACCGACGGCGGCGACCTCCCCGGTGCCGATCGCCAGCCTGGCCAAGATGATGACGGCGTACCTGATACTGAAGGACCATCCGCTCGACAACGGCACAGCCGGGCCGTCGATCACCGTCACAGCGGCCCAGGCGGCCGCCTACGCCAGTGAGGCGGCCCAGCAGGACTCGGTGCTGCCGGTGACCACCGGGGAGACCCTGACCGAACAGCAGGCCCTGCAGGCCCTGCTGATCGCCTCGGCCGACAACGTGGCCGACATCCTGGCCCAGTGGGACGCCGGCAGCGTCACGGCCTTCGTGGCCAAGATGAACACGACCGCCAAGTCGCTCGGGATGGACCACACCACGTACACCGATCCGTCCGGACTGGCCACATCCACCGTCAGCACCGCCGCCGACCAGCTCGTGATCAGCCGGACGGCCATGGCCAACCCGACGTTCGCCGCCATCGTGGCCATGCAGTCGGCCACATTCCCCGAAGCCGGGACGGTGCAGAACTACGACTACGACGTCGGCCACGACGGCATCATCGGCGTGAAGACCGGCTCCGACTCCGCCGCCGGGGGCTGCTGGGCGTTCGCCGCCAAGCGGACAGTGGCCGGCGGCACACAGACGGTCTACGGCGTGGTGCTGGGCATCCCGGCCGACGCCACAGGGCTGCTGGAGCCGGCCCTGGCCGCCGGCGAGGCCCTGGCCAACGCCCTGCCGGGCACCGTCAGCAAGATGACCGTGGTGCCGGCCGGCAAGGTGGTCGGCTACGTCACGGCGCCGTGGCGCTCGGAGCCGGTGCCGGTGGTCACCACCACGGCCGTGACCGGCGTGGTGGAGAACGGCACCCGGATCACCCTCCACGTCAACCTGCCGGTGCCGGCCGGCCGGACGGTGGCCGACGGCCAGAAGCTGGGGTCGCTGCACGCCGACCAGGTGGACGGCACCGACAGCAGCACCCTGGTGGCCAAGGGCTCGGGGTCCGGGCCGGGACTGAGCTGGCGGCTCACCCGCTTCTAGCTCATTCGGCGGTGAGCACCGGGTCGTGGGTGAGGCCGGTGCGGCCACGGAGGGCGGCCAGGGCGACGGCCAGCACGGCCACCAGGCCCAGGCAGGCGGCGGAGACCTCGAACCCCCGGGTGACCAGGGCGGCCGGGGCGTGCTCGGAACCGGCGACGACGCCGAAGACCAGGCTGGTGAGGGCCAGGCCCATGGCCGTGCCGAGGCCCCGGGTGGTGTTGAGCACCCCGCTGGCCACCCCGGCCTGGGCCCGGGGGACCGAACCCATGATGGCGGCGTTGTTGGGCGGGGTGAACGTGCCCAGGCCGACGCCGAGGACGACCAGCTCGACGGTGACCACGGCCAGCGATCCGTGGGCCACCGCCAACAGCCCAAGGGCGACGGCCACCACGGCCATGCCGGCCATCGTCAGCCGCCGGGCCCCGGCCCGGTCGGCGAGCCGGCCGGCCAGCGGGGCGGTGATGCCGAGGGCCACCGGCATGACGCCGAGCAGCAGGCCGGCGCGGCCGGGGCTGAGGCCGAGGGCCCGTTCCAGGTAGAAGGGCACGACGAACAGGACGCCGAACAGCACCACGTAGGACAGCAGGCCGCTCGAGATCCCGGCGGCGAACGGCACCCGGCGGAACAGGGACAGGTCCAGCATCGGCGACGTCGTCCGCTTCTCCCGCCGGACGAACGCCACCCCGAGGACGGCGGCGGCGGCGAACAGGACCAGGATCGCCGGGGAGGTCCAGCCGAGGCTGTCGCCGAAGGACACCGCCGACAGCAGGGCGCCGACGGCCGGCACGAACAGGGCCAGGCCGGTCCAGTCGAACGGGGTCCGGGCCTGCAGCTCCCGGCTGCGCGGCACCAGGTATCGGGCCATGACCATGCCGACCAGACCGGCCGGCACGTTGATGAGGAAGATCAGCCGCCAGCCGCCCAAGCCGAGGAGGAGGCCGCCGATGGTGGGGCCGAGCGCCAGCCCCAGGGCCTGGGCGGCCCCCTGGATGCCGATGCTCCGGCCCAGCTTGTCCGGGGGGACGGCCAGCACGAGGATGGCCACGCTGTTGGCCTGCAGCATGGCCGCCCCCGCCCCTTGCAGGACGCGGAAGCCGATGAGGGCCGGCAGGTCGGGGGCGAAGCCGCACAGGGCCGAGCCGACGATGAAGACGGCGAAGCCGTAGGTGTACAGCAGCTTCCGGCCGACCATGTCGGCCATCCGGCCCACCCCGGTGACCAGGCCGATGAGCACCAGCAGGTAGGACAGGCCGACCCAGGTGACCGAGCTCAGCGGGGCGTGAAAGGTGTGCTGCAGGGTGGGGAACGCCATGGTGACGATGCTGGCGTCCAGCTGGCTCATGAACGCCCCGATGCACACGGTGGCCAGCACCAGCCAGTAGGCGCTCGGGTGGGCGGCGATCGACGGCGGCCGGCGCTGCTCCACCAGCAGTCGCCGCCAGCCGGCCGCAGCATCGGTGGTGGCCGCAGCACCGGTGGTTTCGGCGGCGGCATCGGCGGCGGCATCGGCGGCGGCATCGGCGGCGGCATCGGCGGCATCGGCGGTTGCGATGGTCTCGCCGCCGACGGTCCTAACCTGGGTCATCACACCTTTCGAGGGAGATCGAGAACAAGTACCAATGTCAGTACATTTATACCAGGCCCAGGGTCGTCGCTGATCATGCGGCCCGTGAACCGAGACAGCCCGGTGCCGCTGTGGGCGCAGGTGTACGAGGACCTGCGGCAGCGGCTGGCCGCCGGGGAGTTTGCCGGGGACTTCCCCGGCGAGATGGCCCTGGTGGACCAGTACGGGATCAGCCGGAACACCGTGCGGGAGGCCATGCGGCGGCTGCGGGCGGACGGTTCGGTGGTGGCGGGCCGCGGGCGGCGGCCCCGGCTGGCCGGCGAGACCCAGATCGAGCAGCCGCTGGGGGCGCTGTACAGCCTGTTCGCCTCGGTGGAGCGGTCCGGCCTGGAGCAACGGAGCGTGGTCCGGGCCCTGGACGTCCGCACCGACGCGGAGGCGGCCGAACGGCTGGCCCTGCCGGCTGACGCCGCCCTGTTCCACCTGGAGCGGCTGCGGCTGGCCGCCGGGGACCCGCTGGCGGTCGATCGGGTGTGGATGTCGGCGGAGCAGGGGGCACCGCTGCTGGACGTGGACTTTCGGTCCACCGGCTTCTACCACGAGCTGGCCACCCGGGCCGGGGTGGCCCTGACCGGTGGCCGGGAGCAGATCCGGGCGGTGGTGCCCGACGCCGGCGACCGCCGGCTGCTGCGGCTGGGCCGGGACGTGGCCGCCCTGTCGATCGACCGGATCAGCTACACCGGGGACCAGGCCGCGGAGTGGCGGCACACCCTGGTCCGCGGCGACCGGTTCAGCGTGGTGGCCGAGTTCTCGGCCCGGGACGGCTACCAGCTGGGCGTGCCGGTCTGACGGCAGTCAGGACTGACCGCAGTCAGGCCAAGACCATGAAGTCGTCTCCGTCGCCGACGAGCACCTCCCCATCCCTGAGGGTCCGGTAGGGGACGCCACGTTCCTGGTAGTACCTGACCACCTCGTCCATGGCCTCGGTCTCGGGGTGCCCGGGGGAGGCGTAATGCGGGACGAAGGCAAACGGGAGGACGCCCAACCCTTGCCAGGTCGGCGGCTCCCCGTAGTACACCTCGACGTCGTCGGGTCGGTCCACCAACTGGAGTCCGTCGAGGCTCGGGGCGAGCACGCACGGCCCGGCGCTGTACCCGGCATAGACGATGGCGTCCTCGTCCAGCTGCCCGCACAGGATGGTGTCGCCGCCACTCCTGGCGAGGGCGTGCCGCAACATGAAACTGTTTCCCCCCGGAGCCAAGCGACGTCGAACCGGTCCAGATCGCCGGCCAGTCCGTCCGGTCGGCCGAAGTAGTCCCGGAGGTCGACCTCCACCCCAGCCAGGCCGAGTTGGCCGAGGGCCTCGATCTCCTGCCGGACCGCGTCTTGGCGGACGTCGGCCGGCGCCGCGTCCATGGCGTTGGCGATCACCGCCACCCGCGCCGCGCCGCCGGCCAGTTCGAGCAGCTGATCGGGCCGGTTCCCCAGGCGGAAGGACGACAGGTACAGACGCACGAAGGGCATCGTGCCATGGCCCCATGACGACGTCCGGACGGCGTACGACGAGCAGGTCCAGCCAGGGGATGGGGGTCAACCCCACGAAGCGCGCTCGGAGGGATTCGAACCCCCAACCTTCTGATCCGTAG
>CAYVPF010000130.1:0-1459 GCA_964453355.1 uncultured Acidimicrobiaceae bacterium
CCGCTGGTTCAGCCGGCCCGCTGGTTCAGCCGGAGCGCTGCGCCGGCACGTTGATCTGCACCCGGGTGCCGCCGCCTTCGAGGGCGGGGACCGCCTCCATGGTGATGGACCCGCCCAGCTGGCTGACGACGAGGTCGCGGACGATGGACAGGCCGAGGCTGTCGGTCCGCTCGATGTCGAACCCCGGCGGTAGGCCGCGGCCGTCGTCGCGGACGGTGACCCACAGGCGGTCGTCGCGGCTCTGCAGGGTGACGACGACGTGGCCGATGGGCCCGGGCCCGTCTTCGATGTAGGGCGCGTCGGCGGGGTTGCCCGGGCTGTCGGGGTCGTCGGAGCTGTCGGGGTCGTCGGATCCGTCGAGGAAGGCGTGCTCGACGGCGTTCTGCAGCACCTCGGCGAGGGTGACGGCGAGGGGGGTGGCGATGTCGGCGGCGACGTCGCCGAGGTCACCGGACACGGTGATGTCGACCGGGCGGGCGGCCACGACGGAGTCCTCGGCCATCTGGACCAGGGAGACGACGATGTCGTCGAAGGGGACCTGGTCGCCGGGGTCACGGGACAGGATCTCGTGGACGAGCGCGATGGACCGGACGCGCCGCTCGGCCTCCCGGAGAGCCTCGCGACCGGCGCCGAGGGCGACCCGGCGGGCCTGCAGGCTGAGCAGGGACGAGATGGTCTGCAGGTTGTTCTTGACCCGGTGATGGACCTCGCGGATGGCGGCGTCCTTGGACAGGAGCAGCCGGTCGAGCCGGCGGACGTCGGTGACGTCCCGCAGGAGGATGACGGCACCGGTGACCGACCCGTGGGACAGCAGCGGGATGCAGTGGACGAGGACGATGACGTCCGGCCGGCGCTCCACCTCCTCTACCACGGGCCGGCCGGTGGCCAGGGCCCACTCCACCGCGGACTCCTCGATGCCGAGGTCGGTGAACCGGCGTCCCTCCGGGGAGGAGTACACGCCCATGCGGTGGAAGGCGTTGACGGCGTTGGGGGAGGCGAACTCGACGCGGCCCTCGGCGTCGACGACCACGAAGCCGTCGCCGACCCGGGGGGCCTCCTCGGTGCCGACGTCCTCGTCGGGGAACGGGAACGCCGATTCGGCCACCATCTCGGCCAGCCGCTCGAAGACGTCCAGGTAGGTCTTCTCGTACAGGGCCCCGGCACCGCGCAGGGAGGTGACCATCACCGAGGACACCCGGAGGAGCACGGCGATGACGTTCCCGCGGAAACGCACCGGGATGTTCTCGACGGGTACCGATTCCCCGAGCATCGGGTGGTGGACGGTCCCCCGGACGATCTCGCCCTGGTGCAGGGCGGCGCCGCTGAGGGCCCAGGCCGACTCCCGGACGGTCTGGCCCACCAGGTCCTGCTCGACCAGGGTGGGGCGGTTGCTGGGCCGCATCTGCCCCAGGACGACCAGCTGGGGCTCGCCGGCCGGCACGCCGTCCCCAGCCCCATC
>CAYVPF010000130.1:1559-8563 GCA_964453355.1 uncultured Acidimicrobiaceae bacterium
TCCCCAGCCCCATCAGCGGCCCCATCAGCGGCCCCATCAGCCGCCTCGGAGGCGGTGATGGGGACCACCAGGATGAGGTCGGAGAAGGACAGGTCGGCCAGGACCGTCCAGGACCCGAGCAGCCGCTGCAGGTGCTCCAGCTCGTCGGCGCCGAGGTCGGTGTGGGCGGCGGCCAGCTCGGCCAGGGTGGCCACTACCCCACCCCGCCTTCCCCGGCCGGGCCCAGGGGCGCCGCCGGGCTCAACGGCACCGAGTGGGGAACCCGGCGGCGGTAGCCCTGCAGCCGGTCGACGCCGATGTCGTCCAGTAGGGCGCGGAGGTCGGCGGAGCGGTCGGCGACGTGGTCGAGGTGGTGGGCGTCGGAGGCGGTGGTGAGGGGGACGCCGTGGGCGGCGTAGCGGGCCAGGAGGGGCTGAGCCGGGTACTGCTCGCCGACGGGCTTGCGCCAGCCGGCGGAGGAGAGCTCGGCGGCGAGGCCGTTGGCCGCCGCGGCCTCGGCCATCCGGTCCCACCACTCACGAGGACTGTCGGGCTGGCGACCGGTGACCTTGATCAGGTCGGGATGGGCCAGGACGTCGCAGGTGCGGGTGGCGGCCAGCTCTTCCATGGCCTCGGTGTAGGCGTCCCAGCAGTCGTCGACGGACCGGACGGACCACTGGTCCATGGACGGCTGGTCGCCGAGGTCGTCGAACCGCCAGGCGCCGATCCAGTGGACGGAGCCGAGGAGGACGTCGAAGGGGTAGCCGCTGAGCAGGTCGGCGACCTGGTCCATGCGACCGCGGTAGTAGTCGACCTCCAGGCCGAGGACCACCGGCAGGCCGGCCCGCTTGGCGGCCAGGACGGTGTCGACGTAGGCGTCCAGGTCGGCGCCGACGTGGAAGTCCCAGTAGTCGGCCATGGAGGTGCGCAGGACCGGGGACGGCTCGTCGTCGTCCCAGAACCCGCCGAGCAGCTCGTGGGCCTGGGTGAACCGGAACAGGTGCTCGGTCAGGGCCACCTCGACGACACCGACGGACTGGGCCCGCTCGCAGTAGGCGGCGACCTGGTCGAGGACCAGGTCGGTGTCCCGCTGGGTGTGCGGCCACAGGTGCAGGTGGTAGTCGAGCATGTCAGTAGTTGGACACGGCTAGGACCAGATCTTGGCACCGAGTCGGAGGAGGCCGGCCATGTCGTAGATGTCGGCGTCGAAGAACGGGACGGTGGCCAACACCTCGGGGGTGCTGGCCAGCTCGGCCTGCTGTTCGGCTTCCCGGCAGGCGACGATGCGGAAGTTGGCGAAGCTGTCGGCCACCTCTTCCAAGACCCGGCGGACCTGGTCGGGGTCGAGGGGGTCACCGACGGGAGGATCGCCGGCCAGGGCCCCGGCGAGCTCGGCGGCGCGGTCGTGGACGGTGGTGGCCACGTCGGCGGCGGCGGGGTCCCGCAGGTAGGCCGGCAGGACCTTGTTGAGGACGATGGCGCCGAGGTGCAGCTGGCGGCGGACGAGCTCGTTGGCGAAGAACTCGGCTTCCCGGACGGGGGTGGCCTCCAGGGTGGAGACGACCATGAAGGTGGTCCGGCGGTCGGACAGCAACCGGCTGACGGACTCGGCACGCTCGACGAAGCCGTCGTACATGGACTGGAACAGGATGAAGAACTCGGCGATGTCGGCCAAGAACTGGGTGCCCAGGATGCGGTCGGCCACCTGGTAGAAGGGCTTGGACGCCATGTTGACCAGCCGGGACCGGTAGGGGACGATCAGCCACCGCAGCAGGCGGCTGGAGAAGAAGTCGGCCATGCGGCTGGGGGCGTCCAGGAAGTCGAGGGCGTTGCGGGTGGGCGGGGTGTCGACGACGATGAGGTCGTAGTCACCCTCGGCGTGGATCTCGTAGAGCCGCTCCATGGCGATGTAGTCGTGGCTCTGGACGAACCGGCCGGCGATGTTGCGGTACAGGGGGTTGGCCAGGATCTGGTCCCGGGTGGCCGGGTCGGGGGCGTGGCGGCGGACCAGGGCGTCCCAGCTCTCCTTGGTGTCCAGCATGGCCGCCCACAGCTCGCCCCGGGGGGTGACGCCGGCGTCCCGGAACACGTCGGCGGGGATGAGCCGCTCGGTGTTGCCGATGCCGCCGCCGTCCTGGCCGGCCAGCCCGAGGGCGTCGGCCAGGCGCCGGGCGGGATCGATGGTGAGGACCAGCACCTTGCCGCCGTGATGACAGGCGGCCGTGGCGGCCAGGGCGGCCGCAGTGGTGGTCTTGCCGACGCCGCCGGGACCGCAGGCGATGACGATCTCCTTGGCGGCCAGCAGGCCGTCCACGGAGCCTTCCCGGGGGGCGCGGCGGGGACCGGCCATCAGTAGCCGAGCTCCTCGCCGAGGGCGGCGGCGACCTGGCGGGTGGTGCGGAGGCCGTGGAGGCGGGAGAACAGGTACGGCAGGTAGAGGACCGGGACGGTCGGGTCCAGGCCCTCGCGGAGCCGCTGCAGGTGGGCGGAGCGGGCGCGGCGCATGGTGACGGCCAGCCGGGCGCCGTCCATGAGGGGCTGGACGCTGCCGCCGGCCTGCTCGGACAGCGCCTCGACGAACGGGGGTTGGCTGAGGGCCTCGAACACCTGCTCCTCGTGCCGGCCGAACAGCTCCGGCAGTACCCGGTTGACGACGACGGCGGACAGCCGGACGGTGGTCTCGTCGGCCACCCGCCGGGCGAGCTCCAGGGTCTCGGCCACCGGCATCTCCTCGGGGGTGGCCACGGCGACCAGGCCGGTGCGGGAGGGGTCGGACAGGATGTCGAGCATCCAGTCGGTCTGGGTCCGGATGAGGCCGACCTTGACCAGGTCGTTGATGGCCTGGGGGGCGGCCAGCTGGCCGATGATGTGGCCGGTGGCCGGGGCGTCGACCACCACCAAGTCGTAGTGGCCCTCGCGGACCTCGTAGCAGAGCTTGCCGACGGTCAGGATCTCGCGGACGCCGGGGGCGGCGGTGGCGACGAAGTCGAAGGCCTTGGCCAGCGGACCGATGCGACCGACCACCGGGATCTTGAGGTTCAGCTTCAGGTACTCCCGCAGGGAGGCCTCGGTGTCCATGGACATGGCGAACACCCCGGGGGCCACCTCGCGCTCGGCGAACCGGGTGGGCGGGCCCTCGAAGAGGGAGGACAGGTCACCCTTGGCGTCCACCTCGCAGGCCAGCACCCGCTTGCCCCGCTGGGCGGCCAGCTGGGCCAGGCCGGCGGCCACGGTGGTCTTGCCGACGCCGCCCTTGCCGGTGACGAACACCAGCCGCAGGTCCAGCAGGTCCGGGACCGCCGGGGTCATCCGGCTGCCCCTTCGGCCGGGGCCGGACCGCGGTCAGCGGCCGGGGCCAGGGGGTTCAGGGGGCGCCGAACCCCACCCGGCGCTCGTTGGCCGGGGCGCCGACCTCCACGTAGGCCACCTTGGCCACCGGGACCGCCACCCGTCGGCCGCGGCGGTCGGTCAACCAGAGCACGCCGTCGGTGCCGCCGAGGGCCGACTCGATGTCGGCGAGGACCTTGTCCCGGTCGGCGTCGTCCCCGAGCTCCACTTCCAGCTCCTTCGGGGTCTGGACGATCCCGATGCGTACGTCCACTTGGGTGTGGCTCCTCCGTCCCTGGGCAGCCGGCCACTGGGGCCCGGCGCCGTCGACATGGCATCCCTGACGATACAGGCCCATGAACGACACGGGCACAGCAACGACACAGGCACAGGGCAGACTTGTGGCATGCCGGACCGCGACCGCACCGATGCCCGCTCCTCCGACGGCAGCCCCAGCGACCGGCGGCGGCGGTGGGCGGCCACCATGGACGGGTTCACCGGCGACGGCGAGGGGTACCCCGCCGGCGGCCGGCACGGTGGGGTGCGGGTGGCCCACGTCGACTCCCGGGCGACCGTGGGCACCGTCGACCCCCAGGCGGCCATGGGCACCGCCAGCTCCCCCGGCTTCCCCGGCTCCCCCGGTCCGGGCCCGACGGCCGGGATGGACCGGATGGCGAGGGAGGGGGACGAAGATGCCGGCCTGGTCCCCGGGGCCACCCGGGCCGAGGGCGCCGGCCACCGGGCCCGCCCGGAGGAGCCGGACCGGTGGCGGACGTGCTTCGAGCGGGACCGGGACCGGATCCTGCATGCGCCGGCGTTCCGGCGGCTGGCCGGGAAGACGCAGGTGTTCGTGTTCCCGGAGGACCACCAGCGGACCCGGCTGACCCACGCCCTGGAAGTGGCCCAGGTGGCCACCAGCGTGGCCCGGGCCTGCGGGTTGAACGTGGCCCTGACCGAGGCCATCGCCCTGGGCCACGACTGCGGCCACGGGCCGGGAGGGCACGCCAGCGAGGACGCCCTGGACCCGTACCTGCCGGAGGGGTTCGACCACGCGCCGTGGGGGGCGGAGGTGTCGCTGGTGTCGCTGAACCTGTGCGCGGAGACGCTGGACGGCATCGCCAACCACAGCTGGTCGCGGCCGGCCCCGGCCACCCCGGAGGGCGAGGTGGTGAGCTGGGCGGACCGGATCGCCTACGTCTGCCACGACTGGGAGGACGCGGTGCTGACCGGCATCGTGTCGCCGTCGGCCCTGCCCGAGGTGGTCCGGGAGCGGTGCGGCGACCGGCGGAGCAGCCAGCTGGGGGCGTTCATCGACGGCCTGGTGGCCACGGTGCTGGACACCGGCCGTATCGGGATGGCCGAGCCCATGGCGGAGGCCCTGGCGGCGTTCCGGGCGGCCAACTACCGGCACGTGTACCTGCGGGAGGCGTCGGTGGCCCAGGGGGCGGCGGTGGTGGCGGTGCTGCGGGCGCTGGTCGACTACTACGGCGACCGGCCCAACGCCATCCCGGCGGTGCAGGAGGCCGGGGGGCTGTCGGCCGGCCATCTAGAAGGTGGACAGCCCGAGGCGGTGCGGGCGGCGGTGACCTACGTGGCCGGCATGACCGACCGGTTCGCCTTCCGCCAGGCCGTGGCGGTGCTGGGCTGGGACCCGGGCAAGCTGCCCAAGGGCGTCAACTGAGGTCAGCGGGCTGGGCGGCGAGCGAGCCGATGGAAGCGACGGCCCCGGTCGGCTCGTCGCCGACCACCCGCCGCGACCGCCGGTCCATGGTCACCACCAGGACTCCGGCGGCGGCGGCGGCGAAGACCACCAACGCCCAACCCCGATGGAAGGCGCTGAGCGTGTGGGGGTCCGGGGAGGCCAGGAGGGCCACCAGGAGGGCCACCCCGACGGCGCTGCCGACCTGACGGGACATGTTGAGCACGGCGCTGCCGGTGGTGGCCCGATGGGCGGGCAGGGTGCTGGCCGAGGCGAACAGGGGCGCCTGGGCCAGGCCGGAACCGGCACCGCCCAGGATCATCCCCGGGAGGAACCCGGCCAGGTAGGACGGGTGGGCCGGCGTGGCCACGATCCAGAAGATCCCGGCCAGGGTGACCGACAAGGCTCCGATCGCCGCCGGCCAGGTGCGGCCGAAACGGTTGGCGATCCGCCCGCTGCTGAGGGCGAAGACGACGGCCGTGAGCGGTCCCGGAGCGATGGCCAGGCCGGCCTCCAGGGCGCTGTAGTGCCAGGCGTCCTGGAGGAACAGGACGGTGATCAACAGCCAGGCGGCGAAGGCAACGAAGAACAGGAACAGCGCCAGGGAGGCGGCGGTGAACTGCCGGCTCCGGAAGAGGGTGGCCTGGATCAGGGCCTCCGGGTGCCGCCGGCTGCGCCGGACGGTGACCGCCGTGGCCAGGGCGGCCCCGGCGAACAGGGCCACGATGGACGGGCTGTCCCACCCCCACGCCGACCCCTGCACGGTGGCGTAGACCAGCAGGGTGACGGCGGCCAACACGGACACCACCGACACCGGGTCGGGGAGGCGGGCGCCCTTCTGGGCTCGGATCTCCGGCAGGACCCGCCGGCCGGCCACGATGGTGGCCACACCGATCGGGGCGTTCACCAGGAAGATCCACCGCCAGTCGATGGTGACCAGCAACCCTCCGACCACGGGCCCCGACGATGCCGCCACGGCGGCCACCCCAGCCCAGATGCCGACCACCAAGGTGTGCTGGCGCTTGGGGAAGGCCGGCAGCAGCAGGCCGAGCGAGGTCGGGACGATCATGGCGGCGCCGATGGCCTGGACCACCCGGCCCACCACCAGGACGCTCAGGCCCGGGGCCAGGGCGCACAGCACCGAAGCGGCCGTGAACACGCCCACCCCGACCAGCAGGAACAGGCGGCGGCCGAAGTGGTCGGCCAGCCGACCAGCCGGGACCAGCAAGGCCGCGAAGACGATGGCGTAGGCGTTGAGGACCCAGGAAAGGCTGGACAGGCCGGACCCGAAGGACCGGCTCATGGCCGGGAGGGCGATGTTGACGATGAACAGGTCCAACTGGGCCATGAAGGCCACCGCGGCCAGGACCACCATGATCCGCCACCGCCGGGGGTGGCCCTGGTCGGCGGCCCCTGCACCGCCAAGACCGACGTCGACCGCACCGGCCTCGACCAGGTTCGGACCGGGTCCCCGGCTGATCGTCTGCGCCATCACCGTCACCTCTTTGTAGTTCGGTCACTGAACTGTTTCGGGCACCCTAGCAGTTCATTGACCGAACTGATGCGCTACGCTGTGGGCATGGCACTTCCCCACGACTACAAGGGCCAGGCCTGCTCGCTGGCCCGGTCGCTCGAAATCGTCGGCGAGCGGTGGACGTTGCTGATCGTCCGGGATGCCTTCTACGGGGTGCGGCGCTTCGGCGACTTCGCCGACCATCTGGGGATCCCCCGGGCGGTGCTCACGGAGCGGCTGCAGACGTTGACGGCGGCCGGCGTGCTGGAGCGGACCGCCGGTCCCGGTCGACGGGCGGAGTACGAGCTGACGGCCAAGGGGGTGTCGTTGTGGCCGGTGGTGCGCGCCCTGGTGGCCTGGGGCGATGACAACTACGCCCCGTCAGGCCCCCGGCGGCTGTTCGTCCACGAGGCCGACGACGGGCCGATCGACGGCACGGGGCACTGCGCCCGCTGTGGCGCCGCCGTGCGGGTGGACGAGGTCCTG
>CAYVPF010000131.1:0-8546 GCA_964453355.1 uncultured Acidimicrobiaceae bacterium
CCGGTCATGACGGCAGCGGGTCTGTGCGGCCTGCGGCGGCCCGGAAGGCCACCACCACGTCCCGGAGCCGATCCTCGGCCTCGGCCGGATCGTCGGGCAGCGGCACGCGCACCCGCAGGTCGGTCAGTCCGGCCGCCGCCAACCCCGGGACGGCCTCCATGGTCCGGTCCAGGTCGGCGGAGCCGTCATCCCGGCGGACGACCGGCAGGACGCCGGTCACCTGCAGGTCCGCCGGGTCCCGGCCGGCGGCCGCCAGGGCGTCGCGCATCTGGGCCAACCCGGCCAGCACGTCGGCGGCGTCGTCGCCCCAGGGGATCCAGCCGGCGCCGAACCGGGCCACCCGCCGGACCACCCGGGGGTTGACGGTGCCGCTGACCCAGACCGGCACCCCGCCGGGCTGCAACGGCTTCGGCATGGTGTGGATAGCCTCGAATTTCAGACCGGCCCCGTCGTAGCTGGCCCGCTGCTCCCGCCACAACGTCTGGCAGACCTCCAAGGAGTGGTCCAGCAGCCGGCCCCGACCGTCGAAGTCCAGGCCGGCGGCCTCGTACTCCTCCCGCTGCCAACCGACGCCGACCCCGAGATCGAGGCGGCCACCGGACAGCACGTCCAAGGTGGCGGTCGACTTGGCCAGCGTCACCGGCCGCCGCAGGGCGGCGATCAGGATGCCGGTGAACAGCCGGATGTGCGACGTCCGGCCGGCGATCACCGACAGCACGGTCAGCGGTTCCAGCCAGTGCCCGTCCGGCCCGGTCGGCTGCACGCCGCCCCGGGTACCACCGACCTCCGGCCGGGCGTACTCCTCCAGCCGTTCCCCGAAGACCACGTGGTCGGACACCGCCAGCCGGTCCACCCCGGCCCGGTCCATGGCGGCGGCCAGCGCCAGCACCGGTTCCCAGCTCTCCGGGCCTTGCGCGGCGAAGGTCGGCAGGTACATCGACAGGTGGGGGGTCCGGGTCACCCGAGCACCCTACCGTCGCGCAAGGTGGCGATCCGCTCTTCGTCGTAGCCGGCCACCTCCCGGAGGACCTCCTCGGAGTGCTGGCCGGCGGCCGGGGCCCGGGTCGGCGACGGCAGGTCGCCACCTTCGATCTTGACCGGGAACGCCATCATGTCGGCGTCCTGCTCCTCCTTCGGCAGCCACCGCATCCGGTGCCGGAACTGCGGGTCCTCCAAGATGGTCTTCGGGGTGTTGACCGGGGCGATGGGGGTGTTGTGCTCGTTGCCGAACGTCACCCAGTCGGCGCTGGACCGGGACCCGAACACCTCGGTGAGGATGCCCTGCAGCTCCAGGTTGCCCCGGGCGTGGTCCCCGTAGGTGGTGCCCGGCCACCGCTCGAACAGGTCCGGGCGGCCGATGCCCTCGCAGAAGTTCTTCCAGAATGCCTGCTCGCTGGCCATGAACAGGACGTGGCCGTCGGTGGTGCCGTAGATGGCGTAGCGGACCCCGCCCCGCATGCCGCCGATGCCCGGGGCCCGGCGCTCGCCGTTGTCGGCGGCGTTGCCGTACACCTCGTCCTCCGGCCGTTCGTACCCCTTCCAGGTCTCGATGCGGTACCAGTCGAAGTAGGCGGCGGCGTCGGACTGGGCCACCTCCATGGTGCAGCCCTGGCCGGTCGCCCGGGCCCGGATGACCGCAGCCAGGATGGCCAGGGCGCCGTAGAGGGGCCCGGCGTGGATGCCGACGCTGGTGTGCTCCCCCATCTGCGTGTACCCGTGCTCGTCCACCTCCACCGGCACCTGCCCGGCCCAGGTGTCGTAGGCGATGCCGTGGCTGGGCATGTCCCGGTACGGACCGGTGGCCCCGTAGCCCGAGATGGAGCAGAACACCAGGGCCGGGTTGACCTCCCACAGCTTCTCCATGGTCAGTCCCCGCTTGGCCAGCGCCCCCGGCCGCATGGCCTCGATGACGGCGTCGGCGGTCTTGACCAGGTCCAGGTACGCCTGCACCCCCTCGGGCTGGCGCAGGTCCAGGACGATGGACCGCTTGCCCCGGTTGATGTGCAGGGACAGCAGCGAGTTCTCCCCGGTGCCGTCCTGGGTCCGGATGATCGGCCACGTCATCCGCCGGCCGTAGTCCCCGCCGGGCGGCTCCACCTTGATGACGTCGGCCCCGAGGTCGGCCAACAGGCCGCCCATCTCGGCCGGCCCGAGCATCGAGCTCTCGATCACCCGCACGCCTTCGAGCGGCTTGATGCCCTGCCCGGCGGCGGCTCCGTTGACTGTCGACACGTGGTCTCCTCCTCGATGATTGTCTACACAGGGTCCGGCAGCTGGTCGTCGTACGCCGGCTGCCGGTGGGTACGGAACGGGCACAGCGGGGCATCCACCAGGAGGGACCGGCGGAACGTGACGGTCCGGTCCAGGCACCGCGCCCACCACCGGGACAGCGCCGGATGGGTGCGCCGGGCCTGCTCGGCCTGCGCCCACTGCTCCCAGGTCGGGATGGCCCACAGCACGACGCACTCGGAGTCGTTGGTCATCAGCGTCTCCCAGGCCCCGGCCAGCTCCCAGCCGAGCTCCTGGTAGGCCGGCACCGCCTCCTGGCGGACCAGCTCCAGGTAGTCCGCCGACCGGCCGGCGGGCACGGTGACCTCCTCGTGGGCGTACGTTTCCCCGGTCACCCCGTCGGCGCACAGCTCCTCGATGGTCCGGGTCCACGGCGCCGGGGCCAGCAGCCGGTCCAGCCCGCCGCGGCGGAACGACGCCGCCCGGGCCCACCAGGCCGCCAGGTGCGGGTCCTGCATGCCCGGCCCCGAGCACTCGTGCCGGAACGAGGCGGCGAGGCCGTCGAAGCCGTCCTCCTCCCAGATGTTCAGCACCTCCGGCCACCGGCCGGTGGACCCCAGCACCCCCCACACCCCGTAGCACCGCTGCCCCCGCTCCTCCTGGGCCCGGGGGCTGAAATTGGCGGTCATGTGGTGCATGTAGTCGGCCCGGTGGTGGCCGGTGATGTCGACGTGCTCGTGGATGTAGACCTTGTCGTTCACGACCCGACGACCCCGGTCTGGCGCAGCTCGTCGACCGCCGCCTGGTCCAGGCCGAGCAGCTCGGCCAAGACCTCGTCGGTGTGCTCCCCCAGCATCGGCAACGGCCGGTCCGGCTCCTCGGCCAGCTTGGTCATCTTGATGGGGTTGCCGGCCACCAGCACGGGCTGGTCGACGCCGTCGGTGCGCGGGATCTCCACGATCATCTGCCGCAGCTTGACGTGCTCGTCCGCTATCACCTGTTCGGCGGTGTAGCACGGCCCGGCCGGGATGCCGGCCTCGGCCAGGGCCCGGGCGGCCTCCAGGTTGGTCATGTCCTTCGACCACTCTTCCAGGGCCGGGCGGATGATCGGCTCGTAGGCGTCCGGCCACCGGCCGGGGCCGAACTCCTCCTGCTGCTCCCACTCCGGGTGCCCGAGCAGCCCGACCAACCGGCTGAGCTGGTACGGCCGGGGCACCTGCAGGATGACGAACCCGTCGCCGGTGCGGAACGAGCTGAGGATCAGCGGCACGCGCCGCGGCGCGTCGGGCTCGCGGCGGAGGCCGAGCGACCAGTAGTTGAAGGACAGGTCCAAGAGGGACAGCATCGAGTCGTACATGGCGACGTCCACGAACTGCCCCTCGCCCATCCGGTCGCGGTGCCGCAGGGCGGCCAGCAGGCCAACCAGGGCGTACAGGGCGGTCCCGGTGTCCCCGATCCCCCCGAGGGGGTTGATGATCGGGTCCTGGTGGGGCAGCCGGGCGAACTCGTACATGCCCGACATGGCCTCGCCCACCGCGGCGTAGGCCGGCCAATTGGCGTACGGCGACGGGTCCAGCTTGCCGAACCCGGTGACCGACACGTAGACGAGCTTCGGGTTCACCGCCCGGAGGTCGTCGTAGCCGAGCCCGAACTTCTCGGCCCGGCCCGGCCCCAGGTTCTCGCACACCACGTCCACCTTGGCCGCCAGGTCCAGCACCAGCTGCCGGCCCCGTTCGGTGGTGTAGTCGACGGCCACGCTGCGCTTGCCGAGGTTGTTGCGGAGGAACGTGGCCCCCGCCTCCTCGCCGTTCGGCCAGGTGATCGCCGGCTTGGACGTCCGACCGGAGTCCCCGCGGCCGGGTGTCTCCACCTTGATCACGTCGGCCCCCAGCCGGGCCAGCAGCTGGGTGGCGAACGGTATCGCCTGCATCTGTTCCAGGGCCAGCACCGTCACGTCGTCCAGCGGTCGGCCCCACGGTCCGGTCTCCCGGCTGGTCACGACCGTCCCCCCGCCCCGTGGCCCCCGGTTCCCCGGGGCGAGCTCACCCGAGGGTGATCTGGCGCCGGGCGATCCGCCAGCGACCGCCGACGTGCCGGATGGTGTCGTGGTAGTAGCCCATGTTGAACAGCGTCGGCGTCGTGGTGGTGTCGCGGAAGAACAGGAAGTAGGAGTCGGCCGTGGCCACCCCGGTGCCCGCCGACGGGTCGGCCACGTCCACCGCCAGGGTGGTGATGACGTGCCGGGTGGCACTCCCCGGCCCGGTCACCCCTTCGGCGCGCCGCTGCCGGGCCCCGGCCAAGATGTCGACCAGCCCGTTCCGGGGTGCCCCCGGCATCTCCCAGGCCGCGTCGTCGGTGTACAGCTCGGCGTACTCGTCCAGGTCCCCGTGGTCCGCCACCTGGGCCACCCGGGCCACCAGGTTGCGGATGTCCAAGCCCGCCAGGGCCGCCTTCACGTCGCCGCCGTCCGCCTGCCCCATCTCCGACCTCCCCGCCCAACCGGTCCACGCTGTGCTGCCCCGCTTTTCTGCGAAAGATACAAGGTTTGCGACCCAGGGGTCACGACGTCGGCCCGACTGTAACTGACGGACCGTCAGACGCCAGCGGGTACCATCACGGCCATGGGCCAGGCCACCAATCGAGGGACCACCGCCAGAGGGATCGTCAGTGCCGCCGGCTACGTGCCGCACCACCGCCTCCGGCGGGCGGCGGTGGCCGAGCTGTTCGGCGCCGGCGGCGGCAAGGGCACCCGTAGCGTGGCCGGCCACGACGAGGACACCACCACGATGGCGGTGGAGGCCGCCCGGCTGGCCCTGCGGTCCCGGCCCGGCGTCGCCCCGGACGCCCTCTGGTTCGCCACGGCCAGCCCGGCCTACCTGGACAAGACCAACGCCGCCACCATCCACGCCGCCCTGCGGTTGCCGACCGACGTGCCGGCCTTCGACTTCGGCGGCGCCCTGCGGTCGGGCGCCGGGGCGTTGGCCGCCGCGCTGACCGGGTCCGGCACGGTGGCGGTCGTGGCTGCGGACCAGCGGGACGGCCTGCCGACCAGCCCGGACGAGTCGTCCGGGGGCGACGGCGCGGCCGCCATTCTCATCGGCGACGGCAACGGCGCCGCCCCGGTGCTGGCCGAGCACCTCGGCGGGGCGTCGGCCACCGACGAGTTCGTGGACCGCTGGCGGACCCCCGGCCACACCCGGTCGAGGACCTGGGAGGAGCGGTTCGGTGAGACCCGCTACCTGGCCCTCGGGCGTGACGCCTGGAGCCGGGCCCTGAAGGACGCCGGGGTGGACGCCGCCGAAGTGCACCGGGTGGCGGTCTCCGGCATGCACCCCCGGGCGGTCAAGGCCTTGGGGGCCAAGCTGGGCGTCGGCGACGGCGTCCTGGTCGACGACCTGTCGGCCACCGTCGGGCAGACCGGCGCCGCCCACCCCCTGCTGCTGCTGGCGGCCACCCTGGAGGACGAGGCGGCCCTGGCCCGAGAGGGCCGGCCCGAGGCCGCAGCCGGGGGGCGGGTGCTGGCGGTGCTGCACCTGGCCGACGGCGCCGACGTGCAGCTGTTCCGCACCACGGCCGCCCTGGGCGGCTGGGCCCCGGTCCGGCCGGTGGCCGACCAGGTGGCCGGCGGCGCCGAGGTCCCCTACGGCAAGTTCCTGTCCTGGCGCGGCATGACCACGGTGGAGCCGCCCCGCCGTCCCGAACCCCAGCGGGTGTCGTCGACGGCGGCCTGGCGGAACGAGGACTGGAAGTTCGGGTTCGTCGGCTCCAAGGACCGGTCCAGCGGGGCGGTGCACCTGCCGCCGTCCCGGGTGTCCATGGCCGGCGGCGCCGTGGACGACATGGACCCGGTGCCCATGGCTGACGCCGTGGGTACCGTCGTCACCTTCACCGTCGACCGCATGGCCTACTCCCCCAGCCCCCCCACCGTGTTCGCGGTGGTGGACTTCGACGGCGGCGGCCGGTTCCCGCTGGAGCTGACCGACGTCGGTGCCGGGGACCTGGCCATCGGCGACCGGGTGGCCATGACCTTCCGCCGGCTGTTCACCGCCGACGGCATCCACGACTACTTCTGGAAGGCCGTACCGGTCCGCGAGGCCGGGCTTTCGGGAAAGGAGATTGGCTGATGGGATCGCACGGCATCCGCGACCGGGTGGCCATCGTCGGCATGGGCTGCACCACGTTCGGCGAGCAGTGGGACAAGAGCCTCGACGACCTGATCGTCGACGCCGCCGTCGACACCTACGCCTCGGCCGGGGTGCGCAAGGACGACGTCGACGCCTACTGGCTGGGCACCGCCCAGGGCGGCATGAGCGGCATCACCCTGGCCCGGCCGCTGCAGCTGCAGGACAAGCCGGTGACCAGGGTCGAGAACTACTGCGCCACCGGCTCCGAGGCGCTGCGGGCGGCCGCCTACGCCGTGGCCTCCGGGGCCTACGACGTGGCCATGGCCGTCGGCGTCGAGAAGGTCAAGGACGGCGGCTACCAGGGATTGAACGCCGCCCCGCCGCCCAACGACGGCACCGCCCGGACGCTGACGGCGGCGGCCATGTTCTCCATGGTGGCTCCCGCCTACGCCGCCAAGTACGGCGTCGACGACGACGTCATGACCGACGTACTGGCCACCATCTCGGCCAAGAACCACTACAACGGCGCCCGCAACCCCCGGGCACAGTTCCGCCGGGAGGTCTCCAAGGAGACCATCTGCGCCTCCCCCCGGGTGGCCGGTCGGCTGGGCGTGTTCGACTGCGCCGGCGTCGCCGACGGCGCCGCCGCCGCCGTGGTGGTCAGGGCCGAGGACGCCCACAAGTACACCGACAAGCCCCTGTACATCAAGGCCCTGTCGTTGGCCGCCGGCAGTGGCTCCGGGCTGATCGACCCCGACTACGACTACACCCACTTCCCCGAGTGCGAAGCCGCCGCCCGGGACGCCTACCAGCAGGCCGGCATCACCGACCCCCGGCACCAGCTGGCCCTGGCCGAGGTCCACGACTGCTTCACCCCCACCGAGCTCGTCCTGATGGAGGACCTGGGCTTCGCCGACCGCGGCACCGCCTGGAAGGAGGTGCTGGCCGGCTCCTTCGCCCTCGACGGCGACCTGCCGGTCAATCCCGACGGCGGCCTGAAGAGCTTCGGCCACCCCGTCGGGGCGTCCGGGCTCCGCATGATGTTCGAGGCCTGGCTGCAGCTGCGTGGGGAAGCCCCGCCGGAGCGGCAGCTCAAGACCGACCGGACGCTGGCCCTCACCCACAACCTCGGTGGCTATCCCGGCGAGATGGTGTCGTTCGTGGGCGTCGTCGGCTCCCAGCTGGACTGACCGGGTTCACCATGTCGGAGGGAGGCCAGGCGTCATCCCGGCCCGGAGCGGCACCCCTCATTGACGATCCGCACTTTCCACCGACCCCACACCTCGAACGGCTCTACGCCGAGGTCAAGAGCAGGCTCGACACCCGTGGCCGGGACTGCCGCCCTCTGACCTCGGTCAGTCAAGATCGTCCCCGAACCGGGAACGCTGACCGACTCCTACCTGGGCGCGGCCACCAACGTCATGCTCTATGACCTGATCCAGTCGGCCAGGGCGGCCTACGACACGAACGAGGCGATGGGCATACGGCGATGGCGCAGCCGACTGGTACGCATGCAGCTGCTCCTGTTGGCAGGCGGCTCAGCACTACTCGGCGCCGGTGTCTTGGCGCCCCACGCATAGGACCGGTTCACGGGGCCCGTGGAGTACACAGAGTTCTGTGTTCCTCTACACAGAGCCTGTGTAGAGGATCGGTATGTGGCAACGACCCAGGACCCAGTGGAGCAACGGCCGGCTCCGTCGCCACCGGCCCAGGTTTACCCGACGCCCGAGGGGCGCCCGGTCAACGAGCAGCTGATCGGCGAGGTCCAAAAGGGCCAACGGCCGAGGTAGCCGGGGCTACTCGGCCAGCTGCCGGGCCTGCTCCCGCAGCTCCACCTTCAGCACCTTGCCGCTGGCATTGACCGGCAGGGCGTCCACCAACTGCACGTACCGCGGCACCTTGTAGTTGGCCATCTGGTCCCGACACCAGGCAATGACCTCGGCGGGGTCCACCACCCGTCCGGGTCGCGGCACCACGAAGGCGGCACCGACCTCGCCCAGCCGGGCATCGGGGGCGGCCACCACCGCCACCTGGGCGATGTCGTCCCGGCACAGCAGCACCCGCTCGACCTCGGCCGGGGCCACGTTGAAGCCGCCGACCATCAGCAGGTCCTTCTTGCGGTCCACCAGCCGCAGGTGGTCGTCGTCGCCCAGCCAGCCGACGTCGCCGGTGCGCAGCCATCCATCCACCACC
>CAYVPF010000132.1:0-3876 GCA_964453355.1 uncultured Acidimicrobiaceae bacterium
CGGCGAAGTACGGCGGCGACGTCACCACCAGGGCCACCGACCCGTCCTCGACGGCGTCCATCTGCCGGGCGTCCCCCAGCACGAACGGGTTGGCCACCGGTCGGGGCCGGGCCACCGCCTCGTCGGTCGACAGGTCCGGCGGCTCGAACCGGGAGTAAAAAGCCCGCGCGTCGTGAGCCTCCCGGCGCCCGACACCGAAATTGGAGGTGGACGTGCGGCGACGTTGGCTCATGACGACCCCGCCGACGCTAGCGGGCCGCCGCCGGTGGGCAGGGGATAGGGAATGGTCACGTCCGGCACCGTACGGCCGAGCTGTGACAACGGCCCCGGAGGGCCTGCGGCGACACCGCAGTTTCCGTTAACGTCAACGTCGATATGAAGCCGACGACCTCGATCACCAAGGGCACAGGGTTGCTGGCCACCGACCTGGGGCCGCCTTCGGGAGCCGGTGCCCACCCGGGCGGCCACCCGGATCGGTACAAGTGGGTGGTCCTGTCCAACACCACCCTCGGGGTGTTGATGGCCACCATCGACACCTCCATCATGCTGATCGCCCTGCCCGACGTGTTCCGGGGGATCGGCATCGACCCGCTGCAGCCCGGCAACACCTTCTACCTGCTCTGGATGATCCTCGGCTTCCTGGTCGTCACCAGCGTCCTGGTGGTCGGCCTGGGCCGGCTCGGCGACATGTACGGCCGGGTGCGCATGTACAACATGGGCTTCGCCGTCTACACCTTTTTCTCCCTCCTGTTGTCGGTGACCTGGATGACCGGGACGGCGGCCGGCATCTACCTGATCGTCATGCGGGTGTTCCAGGGCGTGGGGGCGGCCATGCTGATCGCCAACTCCGCCGCCATCCTCACCGACGCCTTCCCGACCCACCAGCGGGGGATGGCCCTCGGGATCAACCAGGTGGCCGGCATCAGCGGGACCTTCATCGGGTTGGTGCTCGGCGGCATCCTCGGGCCGATCCAGTGGCGGCTCATCTTCTTGGTGTCCGTCCCCATCGGCCTGTTCGGCACCGTGTGGGCCTACCGGAAGCTCCGGGAGGTCCCCCGGCGGGCCACGGCCAAGATGGACTGGGGGGGCAACGTCACCTTCGCCGTCGGCCTCATCTTGATCATGGTCGGCATCACCTACGGCATCCAGCCGCACGGCGGCCACCCCATGGGCTGGACCAGTCCGTTCGTCCTCGGCTGCCTCGGGGCCGGGGTGGTCGCCCTGGCGGCGTTCTGCCTGATCGAGAGCCGGGTGGCCGACCCCATGTTCCGGCTCGCCCTCTTCCGGATCCGGGCCTTCAGCGCCGGCAGCCTGTCCACCCTCCTGGCCGCCATCGGCCGGGGCGGGATGATGTTCATGCTGATCATCTGGCTCCAGGGGATCTGGCTGCCGCTCCACGGCTACGACTTCACCCGCACCCCCCTGTGGGCGGGCATCTACATGCTGCCGCTCACCGCCGGCTTCCTCATCGCCGGGCCCATCTCCGGGATCCTGTCCGACCGGTTCGGCTCCCGGCCGTTCGCTTGCGGCGGCATGGTGGCGGCCGCCGCCTCCTTCGCCCTGCTCGAGGTCCTGCCCATCGACTTCCCCTATTGGGCCTTCGCTCTCCTGCTGCTGATGAACGGCCTGGCCATGGGGGCCTTCGCCGCCCCCAACCGGGCCGGGGTCATGAACAGCCTGCCCCCCGAGCACCGGGGGGTGGGCGGCGGGATGAACTCGACCTTCCAGAACTCCGGGCAGGTCCTGTCCATCGGCATCTTCTTCACCCTCATGATCATCGGGCTGTCCGGCTCCCTGCCGGCCACCCTCTACCAGGGCCTGGTCAGCCACGGCGTGCCCGCGTCGTCGGCGTCCACCGTCTCCCACCTTCCCCCCGTGTCGGTCCTCTTCGCCGCCTTCCTCGGCTACAACCCCATCCAGCACCTCCTCGGCGGGTCGGTGCTCAACCACCTCTCCACCACCCAGGCCTCGGCCCTCACCGCCCGCCAGTACTTCCCCCACCTCATCGCCGGCGCCTTCGCCGACGGCCTCCACGCCGCCTTCGACTTCGCCATCGCTGCCTGCCTCATCGCCGCCGGGGCGTCGTGGTTGCGGGGCGGCAAGTACGTGTACGTCGAGCCCGTGCCCGACCGGTCAACGGAGCAGATATAGGACGTTCGGACTGCGGGTCGTTGCTGGATATTCGACGAGACCGACTTGTCCAAATGTGGTGTTGGTCCGGTTCTATGCACCGTGTTAGCTTTCCGGCTCCGTAGCCAGCCGGGGCTCTCGAGCTGGGCGATCTTGGAGGGGATAGGGAATGGCATCGTCGTATCGGTCCACCAAGCTGCGGGCCGGGGCTTCGATCCTCGCCACCGCCGGTTTCGTCCTCGCCGGCCTGCTGTTCGGCGGGGCACCGGCGGGTGCGACAACCTCCACATGGGCGGTCCAGACGGTGGCTCCCACAGTCGGGTTGGTCGGTATCTCGTGCCCGACGCCCACCGAGTGCGTCGCCGTGGGCCAAGTGGGGGACAACGTCGGAGTCGCCTATGCGACCACTGACGGTGGGACAACCTGGACAGCGCTGACGTTGCCCGGCGGGACCCGGGGGATCCAGGCTGTTTCCTGTCCATCGGCCACAACCTGCTATGCCGTCGGCGGAACATTCTCCGGCGGTTTCATCTTGAAGACCGGCGATGGCGGGACCACATGGACCCGACAGGCGGCGCCGACTGGCCAAGACTTTCTCAGCGACATCTCCTGCCCTTCGGTATCGAACTGCGTCGCCGTCGTGGGCCTGAACGTGGTCACAGGCAAGGGAGCCCTCATCACCACCGATGGGGGATCGACATGGACCTCGGTCACCATGACCGGCGGCCAAGGTGTTTCGTGTCCGTCGACGGCGAACTGTGTGGCCGTCAGCGCCGAATCGGCCTCCCTCTCGACGGATGGGGGTTACACCTGGACCAGAGTGACAGTGCCGAGCGCCCCGACGGCTATCAGTGCCGTCTCTTGCGGCTCGACCAATGACTGCGTGGCGGTATCGAACGACACCACCGCTCCCGGGGAGGCCTTCTACAGCCAGGACGGCGGTACCACCTGGGCCATCGGTCAAGTGCCCTCGGAGATGAAGAGCCTGAGCTCGGTGTCCTGCGCGACCACCCTCACCTGCGTGGCAGTCGGATCGGGTGCTCTCGACCAAGGGCCGGTGATCGTGGCCACGCTTAACGGCGGCAAGACCTGGGGCGTCCAGGCGATCCCTTCCGGGCTGGCCACGCTCTACGCCATCACCTGCGTGTCCGGTTCCTCCTGCTCGGCTACCGGCTCGACGTCCGGTGATGCGGCAGTCGTCCTCCATGGGCTTGTCCCGGTGGCCCCGGCACCAATCATCCTCACGACGTCCCTGCCCCCGGCGACGGCTGGCACCGACTACTCCGCCCAACTGCAGGCCAACAACGGCGTGCTGCCGTATGCCTGGGCCGTCGTCGCCGGCAGCCTGCCGGGCGGCCTCTCCCTGAACCCGGCGACGGGCGCCATCTCCGGTACGCCTACCGTCGGCGGCACCAGCAGCTTCACGGTGCAGGTCACCGACGGCGCCGACGGGACCGCCAACGCGGTGCTGTCCATCGCGGTGGCCACAGCTCCGACCCCGCCGACCCCTCCGGCTCCGCCCAGCCCGCCGTCCCCCGGTTGCTCCTCCACCGGCGTCGGGTCGGCGTCGTTCCCCGGTGGTTACTGGCTGGCCGGGGCCAACGGGGCCGTCTACTCCTGTGGTGACGCCCCCTTCTACGGCTCCCTGGCCACCCTCGGGGTGACCCCGGCCAAGCCCATCGTGGGCCTCGCCGCCACCCCCGACGACCAGGGCTACTGGCTGGTGGCCTCCGACGGCGGCCTGTT
>CAYVPF010000132.1:3976-8490 GCA_964453355.1 uncultured Acidimicrobiaceae bacterium
CGCCTTCGGCCCCGGCGCCACGTTCCACGGCTCCATGGGCGGCCAGCCGCTCAACCAGCCGGTGGTCGGCCTGGCCGAGACCGCCCAGGGCGGCTACTACGAGGTGGCCTCCGACGGCGGCCTGTTCGCCTTCGGCCCCGGCGCCACGTTCCACGGCTCCATGGGCGGCCAGCCGCTCAACAAGCCGGTGGTCGGCCTGGCCGTCGAACCCAGCGGCGGCTACTACGAGGTGGCCTCCGACGGCGGCATCTTCGCCTTCGCCGCCCCCTTCCACGGCTCCACCGGCTGCCTGGCCCTGACCCAGCCCATCGTCGGCCTGGTGACGTCTCCGGACAACACCTCGGTCGGCACCGGCACCGCCTGCGGGTTCGCCACAGCCCAAGCCCCCGGCGGCTACCAGTTCGTCGCCGCCGACGGTGGCGTCTTCAGCTTCGGCAACGCCGCCTTCGCCGGTTCCCTCGGTGGCCAGGGGGTCACCGACGTGGTGGGTATGGCTGAAAGCCGGACGGCAGTCAGCTGAGGCGCCTCGGTCAGCTGCGCGGGCTGTGCGGTAGTGGATGTGGACTACAGGGTGTGGGTCACGCCGGCCACCTGGGCCAGGCGCGTCGTCAGCTCCACCCGGAGCGGGTGATCGGGGTCGTCCCCCCACTGTTCGACCGCCGTCTCCAAGGCCACCAGGACCACACCGACCAACAGGCGGGCCCGTTGCCCGTCCCCGTTGCACGGCGGCCGGTCCACCACCAGGTCGACCAGCTGGCCGAGGAAGGTCCGGTAGGTGGCCAGGCTGGCCCGCATGAGCTCGGGGGACCCGGTGATCTGCCGATGGATCCGGGCCGCTTCCCGCTCGTAGCCGGGGTCGCCGAGCACGTCCACGATCACGTGGCTGAGCGCCTCGAAGGCCGGTTCGTCGGCCGCCCGGGCGGCCAGTTCCGACGTCACCCGGTCGTAGCGTGGCTGGAGCCCGGAGAAGACGATCTCGCCCTTGTTGTGGAAGTACCGGAAGAACGTCCGGGGTGACACGTCGGCCTCGGCGCAGATGTCGTCGACCGTGACGTGGTCGAAGCCGTCGCGGTCGAACAGTCGATCCGCCACCGCTTTCAGCTCCAGGCGGGTGCGGGCTTGCTTGCGCTGTCGGAGGCCCGGCTCGACGTGCTGATGGGTGTCCGGCACCTGGACGTTCGGCACGTCGACGTTCGGCATGGCCTCGCTTCCCCCCTCCCCCTGCCCCGGGGCCACTGGCCACGTGGACAAGATCACACTACCGCCGCCATGCCGTGGCCCCCGTGGTCCGAGCGCCGGATGAAGAGGCCGAGGACCGCTGCGACGAAGGACACGACGGCCGCCACCAGGATGGCGATGTGCAGGCCGGACATGAAGGCGGCATGGCTCCCGTTCACCACCGCCGCCTGGAGGGCCGCATGGGCCCCGGGCACCATCGGTGCCGTGCCTTCGGTCACCGACTGCACGCTGCCCTGCAGCCCCCGGGCGACGGTCGCCGGCACGCCGTGGGCGATCAACGACGGGAAGAAGGCGGAAGCCACCTTGGTGGCCAGTATCGACCCGAGGATGCTGGTGCCGAGGACCCCGCCCAACTGGACGGCGGTCGACTGGAGGCCGCCGGCCACCCCGGCGTCGGCCTGCGGGGCGTTGGCGACGATGGCATCGGCCGAGGCCACGATGACCGTCCCCACCCCGAAGCCGACCAGGAGAAACGACGGCCAGAGGTGGATGTAGGTGGAGTTGGGCTGCAGTGACAGCAGCAGCACCAGGCCCACCCCGACGCAGGCCATGCCGAGCGGGACGACGAGGCGGGGGCCGAACTTCTCGTTCAGGATGCCGCCGAGGGGGGAGGCGACGACGAACACGGCGGTGAGGGGCAGCATGTGCACCCCGGCCGCCACCGGGTCGTAGCCGTGGACGTTCTGCAGGTACAGGGTCACGAAGAACAGCACGCCGAACAGGGCCAGGAACGCCAACAGCACCGACACCGTGCCGATGCTGATGGAGACGTTCGTGAAAAGCCGCATGGGCAGCAGCGGATGGGCCACCTTGGTCTCCACCACGGCGAAGGCGGCCACCAGCGCCAGCCCCCCGCCGATCAATCCCCAGGTCGCCCCGCTGCCCCAGCCCCATGACGACGCCTTGATGAGCCCGAGTACCAAGCTGAAGAGCCCGGCCGCCAGCAACACCAATCCGGGCACGTCGAAGCGGGTCCGCCGGTCGGCCCGGCCCTCCCGCAGGACGAACACGCCGACCAGCAGGGCCACCAGTCCGACCGGCACGTTCAGGTAGAAGACCGACTCCCACGACACGTGCTCCACCAGCAGCCCGCCGACGATCGGCCCGGCGGCAACAGAGAGCGCCGAGGCCCCGCCCCAGATGCCGACCGCCCGGTTCAGCTTCTCGGGCGGGAAGGTGTTACGGAGGATGGCCAGCGAGTTCGGCATCAGCATGGCCCCGAACATGCCCTGGACCGCCCGGAAGGCGATCACCCCGGTGGTCGACCCGATCTCCCCCACGGCCAGCGACGACAGGGCGAACCCGGCCACGCCGATCAAGAAGACCAGCCGGCGTCCGTAGCGGTCGCCGAGGTACCCCATGGGGACGAGCAGGATGGCCAGCACCAGCAGGTAGGCGTTGGTGACCCACTGCAGGTCGGCCAGCGACGCGTGCAGCGACCGGGCGATGTACGGGTTGGCGATGGACACCACCGTCCCGTCGAGCCCGACCATCATCACCCCGAGGGCCACCGCCACCAGGGTCCACCCGGGGTGGCCGCGTCGCGTGGCCTCGGCCGAACCGTCGGCGCCGGAACCGGCCTCGATGCCCGCCGGCACACTCGCCACCCGGATGTCGGGGTCCTTCGGGCTGACGTCTACCTCGTTCACCAGTGGGCTCCCTTCTCGGTGCCCCCCCGGTCGACGTCAGTATAGAGCAATTGGCAGTGACTGCCATTCGCTGGTGTATGCCACCATGGGGGCCAAGGTCGGGCGAGACATATTCATCTGGATATGACTAGCATGACCGTCGTGTACGGCGCGTTCATCCGGCAGGTGCGGGAGTCCCGGGGCATGTCCCAACAGGAACTGGCCGCGCTCGTCGGCACCAGCCAGCCGACCCTCTCGGCCTACGAGCACGACCGCAAGGTGCCGTCGGCCGACACCCTGAACAGGATCGTGGCGGCCTGTGGGTACCTGCTGACCGCATCGGCCGGTCCGGCCGAGGTGGTCTGCGGACTGCCCCGGGCCGGATGGGTCCCCCAGGACCAGTGGCCGTCGGACGACGAGGTGAGCCGGCAGATCGACGAACGGTCGCACGTCGACCGGGCCGCGGCCGGGCGGCGGCACCTGGCGCTGACCCCGGAAGAGCAGGCCGCCGTCAACGAGCGGCTGCTCCTGGCCGGTGAGGCTTTGAACGCCACGGGAGGGCGGAGGGGGTGAGCCAGGTCGCCGAGGCCATCCTGCGGATGGACGCCGCCCTGGCCCGACTGGGCATCCGGTACGCCATCGGTGGCGGACTGGCCCTGCAGCACTACGCCGAGCCACGGTTCACCAACGACGTCGACCTGAACCTGTCCGCACCGTTCTCATCCGCCCCGGCGGTGGTGGAGGCTCTGGCCGCTGCCGGCTACCGGCCGACGGATCCCCCGGAATCGTGGCTGCCGATCGCCGGCGTCCGGATGGCGAGGGACGGGGACGACGTGGTGGTCGACCTCTTCTTCTCCTTCGACCAGTACCACGACCGGCTGATGGAACGAGCCGTCACCTGGCCTCTGGTCCACGACGGCGCCATCACCACAGTGCCGTTCCTGTCCGCCGCCGACCTGGTCGTCGTGAAGCTGTCGTTCAACCGCGGTCGGGACTGGGTCGACGTCGACGCCATGATCGACGCCGGCACGCCGCTCGACGTGGAGTACATCGAGCAACAGCTGGTGGCCTGGCGCGGACCGACGATGTACCCGAGAGTGGCCCATCTCCGTCAGATGCTGAAGGCGGCCGAGCGGCGCACCGGCGGCGGCCCGGGCGGCGCCCCGGGCGGCGCCATCAGCTGACGGCGCTATTCGGGGTCGCTATTCGCTGACGGCGCTATTCGCCAACGGAAGCGGCCCGCTCCAGGCAGGGGGCCAGGGCGTCCAGCATCACCGGGACGTCGTCGGCGCTGCCGGCGAAGAACAGGGCGGCCACGGCGTCGGCGCCGGCCGCGGCGTAGCCCTCCACCCGGTCGGGGGTGAGCTCCTGGAAGTACGGGCACACGGTGATCTCGACCTCCGACCGGGTTCGGCCCTGCTCGGCCAGCAGTTGGTCCAGGCGGCCCAGCGGCTCGGCCAGGTCGTCGGGCAACCGGTTGAAGGTGTGCCAGCCCCGGCCGATCCGGGCCACCCGGCGGAGGGCGGCGTCGGTCTCCCCGCCGATGTGGATGGGAGGGTGGGGGTCCTGGAGGGGCTTCGGGAACATCGAGGCGGAGGCCAGCTGGTAGAAGCGGCCGTCGAAGGACGACGGGTCGTCGCACCACAG
>CAYVPF010000133.1:0-8476 GCA_964453355.1 uncultured Acidimicrobiaceae bacterium
CGCTCCCGCCGGCGTCGGCACGGTCAACGTGACGGTCTCCACCCCGGCGGGTACCAGCGCCAGATCTTCGGCGGACCACTACACCTACCCGGTCGGGGGCCAGTTCGTGGGCTGGGGATCGAACCAGCAGGGAGAGTTCGGCCGGCCGACACTGACCGAGAGCAAAGAGCCGGTTGCCGTCGACGGGGTCAGCCAGGTCGTTGACGTCGCCCAATCGGCCACAACGACCCTCTTGCTCACCCAGTCGGGCCACGTCTTCGCCCGCGGGGGCAACCACTATGGCCAGTTGGGCGACGGATCCATGACGGCCACCTCGACAACCGTCGAGGCAGAAGGACCGGGCGCATCCGGCCACCTGTCCGGGATCGTCGCCGTGGTGGCGGGCACAGACCGGTCATACGCACTGAGCTCGAGCGGACACGTCTACGCCTGGGGCACAGGGACATACGGCGAGTTGGGCGACGGCGTCGATGGAACGAGCGACGTGCCGGTGGAGGTCTCCGGCGTCGGAGGGCTGGGCGACCTGGGCGGTATCGTCGCCATCGCTGCCAGCTCCACGACGGTGATTGCCCTTACCGGCGCCGGGACCGTCTATGCCTGGGGCCTAGGTGACCTGGCCGCGCTCGGTGACGTGTGGACGACCTCCACTCCGCTGGAGGTGGGGGGTGTCGGCGGGTTTGGCTACCTGTCGGGGATCGTCGCCATCGCCGGCGGTCCCGGCGGGAACTTCTACGCCCTCACGCAAGCGGGCACCGTCGAGGCCTGGGGGAACAGCACATATGGCCAGATGGGCGATGGGTCGTGGACAACGACCAATACGTGGCCGGAGCCGGTGGAGGGTGTGGCCGGTGTCGGCCAGCTCTCGACAGTCGTCTCCCTCGGCGTCGGTGACGGGTTCGTCTATGCCGTGACCTCGTCGGGCCACGTCTACGCCTGGGGCTATGGGTCGCAAGGCCAGACCGGCGACGGCCAAGATGCCTACGACGTCACCACCCCGGTTGAGGTCGAAGGCGTAGGGGGGAACGGGTACCTGTCCACAGTCGTGAGCGTGGCCGCGGGCGACACACAAGCGGTGGCCCTGACCTCGTCCGGCAACGTCTACACCTGGGGCCGGAACGGCTGGGGCCAGGTCGGGCCCGGACCCAACCAGGTAGATCCGACGCCCACGGAGGTCGACGTGCCCGGCACGGCCCGCCCGCTGGCGGGTGTCTTGGCGATCGACGCCGGCGGTGAGGACAGCTACGCCTGGATGGCGCAGCCCGTGGTGCGGTCGGCGAGCCCGTCCTCGGGTTCGTCGGCCGGGGGTACGTCGGTGACGATCAACGGTGCCGGGCTGGCCGGGACGACGGCGGTCGACTTCTGCAGCAACCCGGCGCCGAGCTTCTCGGTGGCCTCGACAACAGGGATCACGGCCACCGCGCCGCCCGGCACAGACGGTACCTGTGACGTGACGGTCACCGCGCTCGGGGGGACCAGCGCGGTGACGGCCACAGCCACGTTCACGTACACCACAGCGCCGGCGCTAACCGGGCTCACTCCGGCTGGGGGACCTACTGCGGCCGGAGGCACCGTGTCCCTCTCCGGGGTGAACCTGACCGGCGCCACCGCCGTCGACTTCGGGACGACGGCGGCCTCGGCGTACACGGTCAACTCGGCCACGTCGATCACGGCCACGGTTCCACCCGGAACGGGCGCGGTGTCGGTGACGGTGACGACCCCGCACGGCACGTCGCTCGTGTCGGTGACGGCCCGGTACTCGTACTTCGGCATGCCGGCGGTGTCCGGTGTCTCGCCGTCGAGCGGGTCCTTCGTCCAGGGTTCGGCGGTGACGGTCGACGGGTCGAACCTGACAGGTGCCACGACGGTGCGGTTTGGGGCCATCCAGGCGACCGGGATCACAGTGCTCTCGGCGACAGCGCTCACGGTCGTGGCGCCGCCCGGGACCGGAACGGTCGACGTGACCGTGACCACGCCCGGTGGCACGAGCACCACCTCCGGCGCTGACCACTTCACGTACCCGGTGAGGCGGCAGTTCCTGGAGTGGGCGAACTCGACCAGCGGGACCCTCGGTGACACATCGACCATCGGAGCGGTCACGGCCGTGGCCCCGGGTGAGGTGACCTTGTTCCTCACGACTGGCGGGAACGTGTACGCCCAGGGGAACAATTTGTACGGGGCCCTAGGTGACGGCGAGCCGACAGACTACACAACAGGCGAAACAACCGTGGAGGTAGTGGGCGTCGGGGGGACCGGTTACCTGACAAACGTCGCCAGCGTGGCCACCTTCGACGGCACTTCCTATGCCGTGAAGGCCACAGGAAGCGTGTATGCCTGGGGGACAGACAGCTCGGGCCAGCTCGGCATCGGGGCGACGGGGGGCTTCCGCAACACCCCGGTGGAGGTGAAGGGAGTCGGCGGGAGCGGCGACCTGTCCGACATCGTCGACATCGTGGCCGGCGCCGAGGGAGCGATGGCACTGTCGTCGTCCGGCAACGTCTACACCTGGGGCACGAACGGCGGCGGGGAGTTGGGGGACGGCACGACCACGGCCAGCAACGTCCCAGTGGAGGTCGAGGGACCGGGTGGGGCGGGTCATCTCTCGGATGTGACGAGCATCGCCGGCGGGTACGGGGCCTCGTACGCCGTCACCGGCACAGGGCACGTGTTCGCCTGGGGCGCCAACACACACAACCAGTTGGGCGATGGGACAACACTGTCCAGCACGACGCCCGTCGAGGTCGTACAACCAGGGGGCGCGGGGCGGTTGTCCTCCGTGGTCACCGTCAGTGCCGGCGAGTACTCCGCCGTGGCGCTCACGTCGTCGGGAAACGTCTACGACTGGGGAAACAACTTCTACGGACAGCTCGGCACGGGGAACGCCACGTCGAGTTCTCAACCGGTCGAGGTCGAGAACCCGGGAGGCACGGGCGCCCTCTCGTCGGTGGTGGCGATGGCCGCCGGTGAGGACTACACGCTGGCCCTTACCGGCTCCGGCAACGTCTACGGCTGGGGCGAGAACGACCATGGGGAGCTCGATGTCGGCAACCGAGTGAATGCCCTGCTCCCGGAGGAAGTGCTGCGACCGGGCAGCACACAACCGCTGTCCAGCGTTATGGCCATTACCGCGGACGGCACACAGAGTGCTGCTGCCGTGGTCCGGCCGACGGTGGCCGGGATGACCCCGCCGGCCGGGCCCCTGGCGGCCGGGTCCACGGTCCAGGTCACCGGCACCGCGCTGACAGGGGCGACGGTCATGTTCGGCACGACGGCGGCGACCGGGGTGGTCGTCAACTCACCCCTCTCCCTGACGGCCACTGCCCCCGCCGGCACCGCCGGCACCGTCGACGTGACCGTGACCACGCCGGGCGGGACCAGCGTCACCTCCTCGGCCGACCACTACACCTACACCGCAGCGCCGACGGTTACGGCCGTCAGCCCACCGGCGGGCCCGCTGGCCGGCGCCAATCAGGTCACCATCACCGGAACCGCGTTGTCGGGTGCCACCGCAGTGGCGTTCGGCTCGACCCCGGCGACGAGCTATACCGTCACCTCGTCGACGTCGATCACCGCCACCGCCCCCGCCGGCACCGCGGGCACCGTCGACGTGACCGTGACCACGCCGGGCGGGACCAGCGTCACCTCCTCGGCCGACCACTACACCTACACGTCGGCGCCGGTGGTGACCGGGATCACGCCGGGATCGGGCCCGCTGGCCGGAGGCGGAACGGTCACGGTGACCGGGTTCAACATGACCGGGGTCACGTCGGTGAAGTTCGGCACGACGGCAGCGACCGGCGTGACGGTGGTCTCGTCCACCTCCGTCACGGCGACGGCCCCGTCCGGCTCGGCCGGCACGGTGGACGTCACGGCTACGAACTCGAGCGGTACCAGCGCCACCTCCTCCGCCGACCACTTCACCTATACGGCCCTGCCCGTGGTCACGGCGGTGAGCCCATCGGTGGGTCACCTGGCCGCCGGTACCTCGGTGGCCGTCGCCGGCGCCAACTTCACCGGGGCCACGGCCGTGCATTTCGGTTCCACCGCGTCGTCAACATTCACGGTCAACTCCTCCAGCTCCATCACCGCCATCGCGCCCGCCGGCTCGGCTGGGACGGTTGACGTCACGGTGACGACGTCGGCGGGCACCAGCGCCACCTCGTCGGCCGACCACTACACCTATGAAGCCGCCCCGACGGTGACCGGGTTGAACGTGTCCACCGGGACCAAGGGAACGGAAGTCACCGTCACCGGTACCAACCTGACAGCGGCCATGACTGTGGGCTTCGGGCCGGTGCCGGCGACCGGCGTAACGGTGAGCGCCTCGACGACCCTGATCGCCTTTGCTCCGGCGACCACCGGCACCGTCGACGTCACGGTGACCACCCCGGGGGGCACGTCGTCGACGTCCTCGGCCGACCACTTCACCTACCTATCGACCCCCGTCCTGGCCTCGGGCTACAACGTCTACGGTGAACTGGGCAACGGCAACACGACGAGCGTCACGACGCCGGTCGAAGCGAAGACCCTGACCTCGGCCACGGAGGTGGCGGCAGGGGACGACGGCTCGCTGGCCCTGCTGTCCACAGGCCATCTCTACGACTGGGGCTCCAACAGCGCCGGGGAGCTTGGCAATGCGTCGACCACGAATTCCTCGTCACCCGTCGAGGTCAAGGGTGTCGGCGGCACCGGCTATCTGGGAAACGTTGTCGCCATCGCCAGCGGATTCGCCTCCAACGCCGCCCTGACGTCGACAGGCAACGTGTACGTCTGGGGTACAAACGCCGACGGCCAGCTGGGCAACGGAACGACCACCAACTCCTCCACGCCGGTCGAGGTCGAGGGAGCCGGCGGGGCCGGCGACCTCTCCGGGATCGTGGCGATCGGAGCCGGCGCGGACAACGTCCTGGCCGTGGGAGCCACAGGCCACGTCTACAGCTGGGGCTACAACGCCGACGGCCAGCTGGGCAACGGAACGACCACCAACTCCTCCACCCCCGTCGAGGTCGAAGGCGTCGGGGGGACGGGGCATCTGGGAAACATCGTGGCGGTGGCCGGCGGTGAATTTCACGCCGTCGCCGTCACCGAGACAGGCCACGTCTACGACTGGGGCTACAACAACCAGGGTCAGCTCGGCAACGGGACGGTGACGAATTCCTCCACCCCCGTCGAGGTCGAAGGTGTCGGTGGTTCCGGGTATCTGGCCGGAATCGTGGCGGTCGCCGGTGGGAACTATCACTCGTTGGCTCTCGGCAGCACTGGTGTCGTCGAAGGGTGGGGGTTCAACAGCAACGGCGAGCTGGGTAACGGGAGCACCACCGCCAGTCGGGTGCCGGTGGTGGCCGAGGGAGTCGGAGGGACCGGGACGCTGTCCGCTCGCTCCATCGCCGCGGAGTACTACACCTCGGCGGCTGTCACCACTGCCGGGCAGTCGGTCTCCTGGGGGGCCAACACAGAGGGAGCCTTCGGCAACGGCACGAGTGCGGGCAGCTCGACCCCGGTCGCCGCGTCGAACGTGGCCGCGGCCGACGGGGTGGCTCTGGGTCAGTACCACCTACTGATCGCCGGTTGGCCGACGCCCACCGTCACGGCCCTCAGCCCCACCAGCGGTGGCGCGACCGGTGGCACCTCGGTCACCGTCACCGGTACCGGGCTTCTCGGCACGACGGCGGTCAAGTTCGGTACGGCGTCCGCCACCAGCTACACCGTCAACTCGCCCACCTCGGTCACCGCCACGTCGCCGGCCGGTACGGCTGGACCGGCCAACGTCACGGTCGCGAACCCGAGTGCGACGAGTGCCGCCTCGACAGCCAACCTCTACACGTACACCACCCCGCCCACCGTGACCGGGGTGAGCCCGACGGCCGGGCCGACGGCCGGGGGCACCTCGGTGACGGTGACCGGGGCCAACCTCTCGGGTGCCAGCGCCGTCAAGTTCGGCACCACGGCGGCCACCAGCTACACCGTCAACTCGTCCACGTCCGTCACGGCGATCGCCCCGGCCGGTACGGCCGGCACAGTGAACGTGACCGTCACCACCTCGGCTGGCACGAGTGCCACCTCCTCGGCCGATAAATTCACCTACGACGGCGCACCGACGGTCACCGGGGTCTCCCCGGGCACCGGAACCCTGACGGCCGGGACGTCGGTGACCATCACCGGGACCAATTTCAACGGCACGACGGCGGTCCGCTTCGGTGGCGTGCCAGGTACCACCTACACGGTCAACTCGTCGACCTCGATCACCACCACGTCGCCGACTGGTGCCGGCACGGTCGACGTCACGGTCACCACGCCCGGCGGCACCAGCACCACCTCGGCCGCCGATCACTACACCTACCCGACCGGTCAGCTGGAAGCCTGGGGGTACGGAGGGACCGGCCAGCTGGGGAACGGCACAACGGCCAATCGTCCGAGCCCGCTGGCGGTGACCGGCCTCAACGCCGTGTCGGCGGTCTCGGCCGGGTCGGGGACCACCCTGACGCTGTCGTCCGGCAACGTCTACGCCTGGGGCACAAACACCGAGGGTCAGCTGGGCAACGGTACGACGGCGAGCTCGAGCAGCCGGGTGGAGGTCGAAGGCGTCGGCGGCACCGGTTACCTCTCTGGGGTGGTGGCGGTGGCGTCGGGAACCGGCGGCTCCATGGCCCTGACCTCGGCCGGCAACGTCTACACCTGGGGTGCCGGCCAGGCCGGCCAGCTGGGCAACGGCACCGCCACGTCGAGCACCACCCCGGTAGAGGTGGAAGGCGTGGGGGGCAGCGGCCACCTGTCGACAGTGGTGGCCATTGCCACGGCCGGAAACCACGACCTGGTCCTCACCACCTCGGGCAACGTCTACGACTGGGGTAGCAACAACGCCGGCCAGCTGGGCATCGGGGCCAAGACAACAACAGGTCTGAAGACACAGAGCACCACCCCAGTGGAGGTGGAGGGTGTCTGCGGCACCGGCTACCTATCCGGTGTGATGGCCGTCGCCACCACGGTTACAGACAGCTACGCCCTCACCGTCTCGGGCAACGTCTACGCCTGGGGAGCCGGGACCATCGGTCAATTGGGGAATGGTGCCGCCGCCGCGGCGACGGTCCCGGTGGAGGTGTCCGGACTGGGGGGCACAGGCCACCTGTCCAATGTGGTGGCCATCGCCGGTGGGGCCCAACATGTCGTGGCGCTCACCAGCTCCGGCCACGTGTACGCCTGGGGCACAGGGGCGGACGGCCAACTGGGTGACGGTACCGTCATCAACAGCTCGACCCCGATGCCGGCTGTGGGTCCTTTCGGTTCGGGCTACCTCGGGAACATCGTGGCCGTCAGCGCCGGATCCGACAGTTCCATGGCCCTGAACTCGACAGGCAACGTCTACGCCTGGGGCACAAACAGCGAGGGCCAACTGGGCAACGGCACGACCGCCAGGAGCACAACGCCGTCGGAGGTGCATGGGGTGGGCGGCCACGGCGTCCTGGCCAACGTCCTGGGTCTCGGGCAGGGTGGCCAGACCGGCTACGCGATGACCGTGCCGCCGACGGTGACGGGGGTGAGCCCGTCGACCGGCATAACCACCGAGCCCGGCTCGGTGACAATCACCGGCACGAATTTCACCGGAGCCAGTGCCGTCACATTCGGTTCGGCCGCGGCCTACAGCTTCACCGTCAACTCGTCGACGTCCATCAGGGCCTCCTTCCCCGTCCATCCCGCTGGCACGGTCAACGTGACGGTCACCACCCCTAGCGGCACCAGTGCCATCACGGGAACGGACACGTTCACCTTCGTCGCCCCCCCCACGGTCACGGCGGCGACCCCCCCTGCGGGACCACTGGCGGGGGGTACCTCCGTCACAATCACCGGCACGAACCTCGCCGGAGCGACGGCTGTCTATTTCGGCTACACACACGCCACCAGCTACACGGTCAACTCACCCACTTCCATCACGGCCATCGCTCCGGCCGAATCGGCCGGAGCGGCCAAGATATCGGTGTCCACTCCCTACGGCTCTGGCGGGTCGACAGTCGCCTTCACCTACGCCGCCGGCCCCACGGTGAGCGGCCTGTCACCGCCCATCGGCTCGACGTCGGGCGGGGGGTCGGTCACCATCGCCGGTACGGGGCTCCTCGGAGCCACCGCCGTCAAGTTCGGCGCCACGGCTGCCACCAGCTACGCCGTCAACTCCGCCACCTCGATCACCGCCACGGCTCCGGCTGGTACGGCCGGGACAGTGAACGTGACCGTCACCACCTTGAGCGGCACCAGCACGACCTCCACCGCGGATCTCTACACCTACACCACGGCCCCCACGGTGACCGGAGTGAGCCCGGCGGTGGGACCGGTGGCCGGGGGAACTTCGGTCACGGTGGCCGGGGCCAACCTGTCGGGTGCCACGGCGGTCAAGTTCGGCACCACGACGGCCACCAGCTACGCCGTCAACTCGTCCACCGCCATCACGGCGGTCGCCCCCGCCGGCACGGCCGGCACAGTGAACGTG
>CAYVPF010000134.1:0-8458 GCA_964453355.1 uncultured Acidimicrobiaceae bacterium
ACCCCCGAGGGGTGGGCGACGATGGAGGCCCTGGGGGTGGGCGACCAGGTATTTGACGAGCGGGGGGTGCCGTGCCGGGTCACGTACACCTCACCGGTCTTCACGGACCACCGTTGCTACCGGGTTCGGTTCGACGACGGCAGCTCGGTGGTGGCCGACGCCGGCCACCGGTGGCTGGCCTACGACTTCCCGGCCTGGAAGTCCCACCGGGGCCGGGCGGTTCCGGCCGCTCGGGGCGGCCCGGACAACCCGCGCCTGGCCAGAGACCAGTCGGCCCGGTGGCGGCAGCCTCGGGTGGTCACCACCCAAGACATGCTGGACGGGGGACTGCGGGCCGATGGTGGCTGCCGGCCGAACTGGTATCTGCCCCTCGCCGGAGCCATCGACACGCCGGAGGCCGATCTCCCGGTCGACCCCTACGTACTCGGCTGCTGGCTCGGTGACGGCAAGCCCATTCCCGCGGAGTACCTGCGGGCGTCCGCCAAGCAGCGGCTGGCGTTGCTGCAGGGATTGATGGACACCGACGGCACGGTGACGAACGGCAACGGGACGGCCGAACTGTGCCTGGCCAATCGTCCGCTGCTGGAGCAGGCGTGGGAGCTGGTGTGCTCGCTCGGGCACAAGCCCCACGCCATCCGGGAGCGCCGGATCCCGTTGCCGGACGGTCGGACGGCGCTGGCGTGGCGGTTCTGCTGGACGCCGTTGGATCCGGTGTTCCGCATGGCCCGCAAAGCCGATCGGTTGGCGGCGACGGCTAGCCGGCGACGGAACGGGAGGCATACCCGGCGAGCGGTCGTGGCCATCGAGGAGATGCCTACGGTGCCGGTGCGGTGCATCGCCGTGAGCTCGCCGTCGCACCTGTTCCTGGCCGGCCGGGCCATGGTGCCCACGCACAACACGAGCTTCGCCCTGGGCATGCTGGCGCACGTCGGCATCGTGCTGCGGCGACCGGCCCTGCTGTTCTCGCTGGAGATGGGCCATCTGGAGCTGACCCAGCGGATGCTGGCTTCGGAGGCGAAGGTGGACGCGCAGCGGATGCGGACCGGCCACCTGCACGAGTCGGACTGGTCGAAGGTCGGGACGGCGGTCAGCCGGCTGAGTGAGGCCACGGTCTTCATCGACGACAACCCCAACTTGACGGTCATGGACATCCGGGCCCGGGCGCGGCGGCTGAAGAAGAGCGAGGGCGACCTGGGGTTGGTGGTGGTGGACTACCTGCAATTGATGACCGGCCGGGCCAGGGCGGAGAGCCGCCAGGTGGAGGTGGCCGAGATCAGCCGGGGCCTGAAGATCCTGGCCCGCGAGCTGGAGTGCCCGGTGGTGGCGCTGTCGCAGCTGTCCCGGGGACTGGAAGCCCGACAGGACAAGCGCCCGATGCTGTCCGACCTGCGGGAATCGGGATCGTTGGAACAGGATGCCGACGTCGTCCTCTTCATCTACCGAGAAGAGCAGTACGACCCGGACACCCCCCTCGACCGCCAGGGGATGGCCGAGATCATCGTGGCCAAGCACCGGAACGGTCCGACCGGATCGACGCACCTGGTGTTCCTCAACCAGTACGCCCGGTTCGACAACATGAAGTCCGTCTAACCGGCCTGGTTGGCCTGTTTGGCGGGGCCCTCACCGGCCAGCGGCCCCACGACCTGGTCGGCCAGCCATTCGATCTGTTCGTCGCCGGGGTCGAAAAGGGACACGTAGGAGATGCCGGCTTCGGACCGCCACCGGCGGAGCTGGGACCGGACCTGGTCGGCTGTGCCACAGAGGTAGAGGGTGGACTCGGCGGCCAGGCGGGGGTCGACCCCGGCGTCGGCCAGCGCCCGGGCGACGGCCGGTTCCGGGTGGTCGCCGACGACCACGTTGGCCACCATGGTGTGCAGCTCCACGGACGACGGGTCCCGCCCCGCCGCGGCCGCCCCGTCGCGCACCCAGGCGGCCTTCTCGACCATCCGTGCCAGCGTGGAGTCGGCCAGGGAGTCGGCCACCGACCACTCCCCGGTGGCCTGCCGGGCGATCATCGACACGGTGTCGGCCAGCCGGCCGCCGAAGCGCATGACCCGGCGACCACCACCGCCGATCAGCAGCCGAGGCTGGACCGGGTCCGCGGCGGCCATGGGCGAGTCGGTGATGTCGTAGAACCGGCCCCGGAACGTCGTCGACGGCTGCGTCCACAGCTGCCGCATCAACTCCACCGCCTCTTCGAGGCGGGACACCCGGTCGGCGGCCGACTGGAACGGCAACCCGGCAGCGTCGAAGTTGGCGGCCACGTACCCGGCGCCCAGGCCCAGTTCCAGTCGGCCGCCGGACAGTTGGTCCACGGTGGCCGCCGCCTTGGCCGTGAGCACGGGCTCTCGCAATCCCATGTCCAGCACCAACGTGCCGACCGAGAGCCTCTCGGTGACGGCGGCCACGGCGGACAACCCGGCCAACGGCTCCCACTGGGGCACCACCAGGTGGTCGGTGAAGGTGACGGTGGAGAACCCCAGGGCCTCGTACCGGCGGACCCGCTCCCGCCAGTCCCCGGGCGGCAGGTTCCAGAAGTGCAGCCCGAACCGGAACGGTGGCGCTGTCGGCGGAGACTCGGGCACATGTCGGATGCTATCGGCGGCCACCCAGCGGTCCCTGCCCATCCGGCGACCCCGGGGCGACCGTTCCGTCACCGATGACCCAACCGCTTGCCGTCGCTGCGACACCCGGTCGATACGCTGCGCCGGTGGACCGGCTGGTGACGGAAGCCCTCGGGCGTGGCGTGGTGGTCGCCCCGGGGGTACCGGCTCCGGACCTGTGGGTCGACCGGCGCCGGGTGGCCGTCGACGAGGCGGTGCTGGCCGATCCGGCCACCGTGGTGGCCGTCCTCCACGAGGCGTGGCTGGGCCGTGACCCGGTGGTGGTCGAGCTGGGGGTGTCCACGGACGCCCTGCGGGCCGCTGAGCGGTGTGACCGACCGGTTCACGACCTTGGACCGGACTTCACGTTCTGGCGGGAGCGGCTGCAGTTCCTGGTGTGGGCCAACAACTACGACGGCCGACCGTCGGCGGGACCGATCTGGTGGCACGGCCGCAAGGCGGCCCGCCGGTGGGCCGCAGAGGGTGTGGTGGAAGGCGGTCCCGCCGACCTGGTCCTGGCCGACGGATCACCGCTGTTCGTGGACGGCGGCCCGGGCCACCCGCCGGAGCTGCCCGCCAGTCCGCCGGAACTGCCCACCAGTCCGGTGGTGGTGCACCGGTGGAACGCCGAGGCCGGCCGGTTGCGTTTCGCCGGCCACGTTCCGCCGCAGGCGGAGCTGGCGCCGGACCAGTGGGTGGCCGTGACCCACCGTTCCGGCCCGGCCCGGGTCATCGCCCCGGCCGGGTCCGGGAAGACCCGGGTGCTGACCGAACGGCTGCGACACCTGGTCGCCGACCGCGGGGTGGACCCCGGGTCGGTCACCGCGCTGGCCTTCAACACCCGTGCCGCCGACGAGCTGCGACAGCGGTGCGCCGGCCTGGTCGGCCCGGCCGGGCCGAGCATCCGGACCCTCAACAGCGTGGGCCTGTGGATCTGCAACGACGTCGGCGGCGGCCGGCTGGACGTCCTCGACGAGCCACGGGCCCGGGCGGCCGTCCAGGGGGTCTACGAGGTCCGGCGGCAGGCCAACACCGATACGGTCGCCCCGTTCCTGGAGGGCCTGTCGGCCATCCGGCTCGGCCTGCTGTCTCCGGCCGAGGCCGAGAAGCGGTTCCCCGACGCGACCGGCCTGGCCGACGGGTTCGACCGCTACCGGGCGTTGTTGGCCGACAACCACGCCGTGGACTTCGACGAGCAGATCTACCGGGCCGTCGAGATCCTGCTGACCGACCCCGAGGCCCGGGACCGGGCCCAGCGGCGCTGCCGGCACCTGCTGGTGGACGAGTTCCAGGACCTGACCCCGGCCCACGTCCTGCTCATCCGGCTGCTGTCGGCGCCGGGCTTCGACTGCTTCGGGGTCGGGGACGACGACCAGGTCATCTACGGCTACGCCGGCGCCGACCCCACCTTCCTGCTGCACTACGACCGGTTCTTCCCCGGGGCCACCGAGCATGCCCTCGAGGTCAGCTACCGGTGCCCGCCAGCCGTGGTCGCCGGGGCCCGGACCCTCCTGTCCTACAACCATCGCCGGGTGGCCAAGACCATCCGTTCGGCCCGAGAGCTGGCCGGCGAGGTCCCGGACCCGGCCACGCTCGCCGTCCACCGGGCCGCCGCCGACCAGCTGGCCGATGCGACCGTGGCCCTGCTGCAGGCCTGGCGGGACGACGGCGCCGACCCGTCCGAGATGGCGGTGCTGGCCCGGGTCAACGCCACCCTGTTGCCGGTGCAGGTGGCCTGCGCCGAGGCCGGCCTGGCGACCACCACCCCGGTAGGGCCCGAGGTGCTGCGGCGCACCGGGGTTCGTACGGCACTGGCCTACCTGCGGATCGGCCTGGACCCCGGCCGCATCGCCTCGACCGACTTCACCGAGACGGTGCGCCGGCCGTCGCGGGGCATCGCCCCCAAGGTGGTCGAGATGGTGACCAGCGGACCGGAGACCTCGGTGCGGGACATCAGGCGGCTGGCCAGCCGGCTGTCGGGTCGGGACGTCCCCAAGCTGGAGGCCTACGCCCGCGACGTCGACCGGCTGGCGGGGGCCTGCCGGCGGTCCACCGCCGAGGCCCTGCGGTTCATCCGGTTGGAGGTCGGGCTGGGCGACACGATGGACGTGCTCGACGCCTCCCACCAGGAGGTGGACCGGTCGTCGCATGCCGACGACCTGGTGGCTCTGGAGTCGGTGGCCGCCCTCCATCCGGAGGTCGACACCTTCGGCAGCTGGCTGCGGACCGTGCTGACCAACCCGCCCGAGGTCCCCGGGGCGCAGGTGCTGCTGTCGACGGTGCACCGGATCAAGGGCCGGGAGTGGGACCGGGTGGCCGTCTTCGGGGCCACCACCGGCCAGTTCCCCCACCGTCTCAGCGGCGACGAAGAGGAGGAACGGCGGGTCTTCCACGTGGCGATCACCCGGGGACGGCAACGGGTGGCGGTCATGGCGGCCGAAGAGGCCCCGTCGATCTTCGTGGCCGAGCTGGACGGGACCCGACCCCGCCGTCCGCCGCCGGACGACCGATCGTCACCGGGCGGCGAGCCGGGCCGGCGGGCTGGGCGGGGAGCCGACGGCGGTAAGGGGTCGGCCGGCCCGAAGGTGGCCGGCCGGAAGGCCCCGGGGCGCAAGCCGGTCGAGGAGCCGTCGGTGCCGGCGGCCCTGGGGTTGGTGGTCGCCCACGGGGGACAGTCGGGGGAGATCGTCGACCTGCGGCCGGACGCCGCGGTGCAACTGGTGGGGTCGGCCCGGGTGGTGGTGCCGTTCGGCACCCCGGTGCGGGTGGACGGCCGCACGGTCGTCCTGGGCCGACCGGCGCCGGAACCGGCCGTGCTGGCGGCGGCCGAGGAGGCCTTACGGGCGTGGCGCAAGGAGGTGGCCACCGCCGAGAAGGTGCCGGCGTACATCGTGTTCAACGACCGCGAGCTGGACGGCATCGCCCGGACGGCGCCGCGGACCCTGGCCGAGCTGGCCGTGTGCTCGGGGGTGGGGCCGATCAAGCTGGAGCGGTGGGGCGACGAGGTGCTGGCGATCCTCGAATCGGCGGCCGCCGTCACCGGACCACCCGATGCTGGTCCGTCCGACGCCGGTCCGTAAGGTGGGCGCGATGGACGGCGCGGCAACCACCGGGAGCTGGCCGGGCCTGGCCGCGCTGTTCGACCTGACCGGCCGGGTGGCCGTCGTGACCGGTGGCAGCCGCGGCATCGGGGAGGCGGTGGCCCGGGGCTTGGCCGCCCAGGGGGCGAAGGTGGTGGTGGCCAGCCGCAAGGAGGCGGCCTGCCGTCAAGTGGCCGAAGACATCGTCGCCGCCGGCGGCGAGGCCACGGCGGTCGCGGTCCACATGGCCGATCTGGAGGCGGTCGACGCCCTGGTCGACCGCACCGTGGACCGGTACGGCGGTGTCGACATCGTGGTGAACAACGCCGCCAATGCCCTGGCCCAGCCCGTCGGAGCGATCACGCCGGAGGCCTGGCAGAAGGTCCAGGACAGCAACGAACGCGGCCCCCTGTTCTTGACCCAGCGGGCCCTGCCGTACCTGGAGGCCGGCGGTCACGGGGCGGTGCTGAACGTGGTGAGCGCCGGGGTGTTCACCAGCGGCGCCGGGGTGGCGCTGTACACGGCAGCCAAGGCCGGGCTGCTGGCCCTCACCCGGTCCATGGCCGCCGAGCTGGCCCCCCGGGGGATCCGGGTGAACGCCCTGGCGCCCGGGCCGGTGGACACCGACATGGTCCGCAACACGGGCCCGGCCGGGCAGGCGGCGATGGCCGGCGCCGCCGCGCTGCGGCGGCTGGCCGCCCCCGCAGAGATGGTGGCCCCGGCCCTGTTCCTCGTCAGTGACGCCGCCAGCTACGTCACCGGTTCGGTGCTGGTGGCCGACGGCGGCCTGGCGTACCACTGACGGCGCGGACTGATGACCCGATTGGAGCGATGCCGATGCCCTCGTACGTGACGGTGGAGCGGCGGGACCGGGTGGCGGTGGTCACGTTGGATCGGCCGGACCGGCTGAACGCCCTGGGGGCCGACCTGGTGTCCGGGGTCATCGAGGCGTTCCGCCGTCTGCACCGGGACCGGGAGGTGGGGGCGGTGGTGCTGCGGGGCGCCGGCCGCGGGTTCTGTGCCGGGGCCGACCTGCAGGACGACGGCGCCGGGGGCACCGGGGCCCCGGACACCGAAGGCCGCGGGCCGGTGGGCTTCGTCTACCGGTGGCAGGAGCACCTGGTCGACATGATCCTGGCCGTCCACGAGTGCGACAAGCCGGTGGTGGCGGCCGTGCACGGGCCGGCCGTCGGTGGCGGCCTGGCCCTGGCGCTTGCCTGCGACCTGCGGGTGGCCACCCGGACGGCCCGGTTCGGGGCCGCGTTCATCAACGTGGGCCTGTCCTCCTGCGACGTCGGCGTCAGCTACTTCCTGCCCCGGTTGGTCGGCCCGACGGCCGCGGCCGAGCTGATGCTGACCGGCCGGCACTTCAGCGGCGAGGAGGCCGATCGCTTCGGGATGCTGAACCGGCTGGTCGACGACGGCGAGGAACTGGCCGCCGCCGTGACCCTGGCCGAGCTGGTGGCGGCCAACAACGAGTACGGGGTGTGGATGACCAAGCGCGGCCTGTGGGCGAACCTGGACGCCCCCAGCCTCCGTTACGCCCTGGAGCTGGAGAACCGCACCCAGGTGCTGGGAACGTTCACCGGCAACATGGCCGAGGCCATCCGGGCCTTCCGGGAGAAGCGGCCGCCGGAATGGGGGCCGATGTAGCTAATCCGCTAAGACCTAATCCGCTAAGACACAGTGGGTGCCGCGGTAGATCGTCGGCATGCACTTGTTGCAATGGATGCACAGCGATTCGGTGGCGGTGCCGTCCCGCAGCCGGTTGACGAGGTCCGGTTGGCGGAGCAGGGCCCGGGCCATGGCCACGAAGGCGAACCCCTCGCCGACGGCCTGTTCGATGGTGTCCAGCCGGTTGATGCCGCCGAGCAGGATCAGCGGCATGGACAGGGCGGCCCGGAACTGCCGGGCGTAGGGCAGGAAGAAGGCCTCCTCGAACGGGTACTCCGGCATGAACCGTCGGCCGACCAGCCGGAAGCCCTGGCGGACGGCCGGGGGCAGGGTGGCGGCGAACTCCCGCCGGGGCACCTCCCCCCGGAACAGGTACATGGGATTGGCGAAGGAGCTGCCGCCGGTCAGCTCCAGGGCGTCCAGGTGGCCGTCCTGTTCCAGCCGGGCGGCCACCTGCAGGCTCTCGTCCAGCCACAGCCCGCCGTCCACGCCGTCGGCCATGTTCAGCTTGGCCGTCACCGCCACCGTGTGGCCGACCGCCTCCCGGACGGCCGCCACCACCTGGCGGGGGAACCGGGCCCGGTTCTCGACGGTGCCGCCCCACCGGTCGGTGCGCCGGTTCAGTTTCGGGCTCAAGAAGGCGCTCAGCAGGTAGTTGTGGCCGAGGTGGATCTCGATGCTGTCGAACCCGGCCGCCGCGGCCAGAGCGGCGCCCCGGGCGAAGTCGCCGGTGATCCGCTCGATGTCGTCGTCCCCGGCGGCGTGCACCACCGACCCCAGTGGGGTGATGGTGCGGGACGGGCCCAGGGCGGCGGCCCGGTTGGACTTGGGGTTGGCCACCGGCCCGGCGTGACCGATCTGGGCGGCGACCGAGGCCCCGGTGGCGTGGACGGCCGCCGTCAGCCGGGCCAGCCCGTCGGCGGCGTCGGGTCGGAGGTGGATACAGCGTCGGTCGGTCCGGCCCTCCGGGGACACCGCCAGGTAGGCCACCGTGGTCATGCCCACGCCACCCTCGGCCACCCGCAGGTGGTAGTCGATCAGGGCGTCGGTGACCAGTCCCTGCGGCGACGCCCCCTCGAAGGTGGCGGCCTTGATGATGCG
>CAYVPF010000135.1:0-8391 GCA_964453355.1 uncultured Acidimicrobiaceae bacterium
CCAACTGGTACACCCTGAGGGTCTCGGGGTCGTCCAGGGGCGGGGCCCACAGGGTGCGCCCCCGCAGGGCCACGGCGCCGTTGCGGTCGGCGACCCCCTCGAAGCGGACCAGGTACCGCTGGTCGTGGGGTCGTGAAGCCACCACCCGAAGGGTCTCCCCCCGGTCGGTGGTGAACTCGGACCCCGGGGTCAGCCGTTCGGCTCGTTCGCTCCACACGTTCACCGACACCTCGCCGGTGAGGCCGTGGGCCTTGGCCACCCGGCCGACCTCCACCAGCCCATCCGGCTGGACTGGCCCGGCCGGGACTGGCCCGGCCGGGATCGAATGGCCCCGGTCCGCGGGCCCGGCGGCCGGCCGGTCGGGCGGCTCGGAGCCCGTCGGTGGTGCCGTCGCCGGCGTGGGGTCAGGCGTCGACGATGTCGACGGTGGTCTGGGTGCCGTCATGGGCGGCGGCGGCACCGACGAGGGTGCGGATGGCCTGGGCGGTGCGGCCGCGGCGGCCGATGACCCGGCCCATGTCCTCGGGGGCGACGTGGAGCCGCAGGACCGTGGACCCTCGACGCTCCTCGGCCTGGATGACCACGGCGTCGGGCTCGTTGGCCAGGGATCGGGCCAGGTAGGTGAGCACCTCCGTCGGGGTGTCGGTGCCGGCCTCGTTGCCCACCCCGGCCTCCGGGGCATCCACGTCGTCGCCGTCATCCTCGGCACCGTCGTCGTCGTAATCGTCGTAGTCGTCGTCGGCGAGACCGTCGACGGTGTTGACGTCGCCGTCGCCGTACAGGTCGGTGGCCGGGGCCGGACCGTCGGCCACGTTGATGTCGCCGGCCTCGTACTCGGTGTCGTCGGTGCCGCTGTCGTCAGCCACGGTCACTGGGCCTTCCCGGCCGTGAACTGCTCCCAGGCCCCGGACGTCTTCAGCAGCTTCTCCACCCGCTCGGTCGGCTGGGCGCCCTGCAGCAACCACTTGACGGCCTTGTCGTTGTCGATGGTCACCACGGCGTCCCGATCGGTGGTGGACTTGCCCCGGGGGGCGTAGGTGCCGACGATCTCCAGGAACCGGCCGTCACGCGGCGACCGGCTTGTGGCCGCGATCACCCGGTAGGTCGGCTGCTTCTTCTTCCCCATCCGCACCAGGCGGAGCTTCACTGCCACGTGCCTTCGTCCTCCATCATCGTCGGGCCCATCGTTCCTGGTCCCATGGTCGTCCGGGCGGTGCCGCCCACCATGGTCGCCGGGGCCGCCGTACATTGTCGCAGGTCCACGGGGCCCCGTGTCCCAAAGTGCCTGAAAGCGTCTGAATTGCCCCGTTCGGGCAGCTATCGGCCTTTCGGCGGGGTGACCCGACCGCCCTTCTTCTTCTTGCCCTTCGCCCCCCGGCCGGCCCCCTTGGCGGCGCCGGAGGACCCCGACCCTGAACCGGCAACGCCGGCACCCAGGCCGGCCAGGCCACCGCCGGCGCCGCCCAGGCCACCACCGGCGGCGCCGGCGGCGCCGAACAGCTTGGCCAGGTCGGATTCGCCGTCGTCGGGGCCGCCCATGGACTGCAGGGCGTTCATCTGCTTGCGGGCGTTCATGAGGCCGCTGAGGCGACCTCCGCCGCCGCCCAGGCCGGGCATGGCCGGCATACCGGGCATGCCGGGCAGGCCGCCGGAGGCCATGCCCTTCATCATCTTCTGCATGTCCCGGAACTGCTTCAGCAGCTGGTTGACGTCCTGGGTGGCGACGCCGCTGCCCCGGGCGATGCGGACCCGGCGGGACCCGTCGATCAAGGTCGGATCGGCCCGCTCGGCCGGGGTCATGGACCGGACGATGGCCTCCACCCGGGACACCTCGCGGTCGTCGATCTGGTCGGCGGCCTGGCGGAGCTCCTTGGTCATGCCGGGCAGCAGCTTCATGATGCCGCCCAGCGAACCCAGCTTGCGGACCTGTTGCAGCTGCTCCAAGAAGTCGTCGAGGGTGAACCGGCCCTCCATGAGGCGGGTGGCCGACTTGGCCACGGTGTCACGGTCCATGGTCCGTTCGGCCTGCTCGATGAGGCTGAGCACGTCGCCCATGCCGAGGATGCGGTCGGCCATCCGGTCGGGGTGGAACAGGTCGAAATCGCCGAGCTTCTCGCCGGTGGAGGCGAACACGATGGGACGGCCGACGACCTCTTTGACGGACAGGGCGGCGCCACCCCGGGCGTCGCCGTCCAGCTTGGTCAGGATGACCCCGTCGAGGGCCAGGGTGTCGTGGAACGCCGTGGCGGTGGCCACGGCGTCCTGGCCGGTCATGGCGTCGATCACCAGGAACGTGTAATGCGGCTCGGTGGCCGCCGAGATGCGGCGGACCTCGTCCATGAGGTCGGCGTCGATGGACAGGCGGCCGGCGGTGTCGATGATGCAGACGTCCCGGCCCAGCCGGCGGGCCTCCTCCAGGCCGGCCCGGGCCACGGCCACCGGATCGGTGGGCTCGCTGAACACCGTCACGCCGACCTGGCCTCCGAGCACCCGGAGCTGCTCGACGGCGGCCGGGCGCTGCAGGTCGGCCCCGACCAGCAGCGGGTTGCGGCCCTGCTGCTTCCACCACCGGGCCAGCTTGCCGGCGGCGGTGGTCTTGCCCGAGCCCTGCAGGCCGGCCAGCAGCACCACCGTCGGAGGCCGGGAGGCGTAGGTGAGTTTCAGGGTCTCCCCGCCGAGGATCCGGATCAGCTCCTCGTGGACGGCCTTGATGACCTGCTGGCCCGGGGTCAAGCTCTTGGACAGGGCCTCCCCGGAGCACTGCTCCCGGACGGCCTGGACGAAGCCGCGGACGACGCCCAGCTCGACGTCGGCCTCCAGCAGGGCCGTCCGGATCTCGCCGAGAGCCTCGTCGAGGTCGGCGTCGGTCAGCCGACCGCGACTACGGAGGCGGCCGGCGATCCGCTCCAGGCGGTCGGACAGGGTGTCGAACATGGAGAAGTCAGGTTACCGGACGGTGCCCGGCACCCGGCGGCGACGGCCCCGGGTGGAATCGGGGCCGTCGCCTGGCGGTGCGGTAGCCGGCGCACCGCCATTGCCGGGATACATGTCGGCGGGCCCAGTCGGCCGCCGTGCCGAACGGCGGCTAGTCAGCCGCTATACCGAACGGCGGCTAGTCAGCCGCTATACCGACGATCGGGGCGACCAGCTTCAGGCCGCCGGCCGATCCGTAGAACTGGGCGGAGCCGTAGGTGAAGATGCCGCCGTCGGCGGCGACCAGCCAATACCCTGTCGTGGTCGCCGGAGCGGCGATGCCGACGATCGGCTTCACCAGGCCCGGAATGGGTGTGCCGGCGCCGGAGCTCGCCTTCCCGAGGTAGGCGGTCTCGCCGTTGCTCATGGCGACCACGTAGCCGCCGCTGGCGCTGTTGTTGGTGGCCATCCCGACCGCCGCGGTGTGCGGCGCGCAGGTGGAGCCGGTGCAGACGGCGGAGCCCCAGAAATAGGCGTCACCGAAGGTGAAGACGCCGCCGTCGGCCGCCGAGAGGTAGTAGCCGCCGCCGTCGGCGGTGGCGTCGATGCCGACGATGGGGGCGTTCAGGTGGGTGCCGCCCAGCGAGCCGAAGAACTGGGCCTGGCCGAAGGTGAAGACCCCGCCGTCGGCGGCGACCAGGTAGTAGCCCTGGCTGCCCGGATAGGCGGCGATGCCGACGATGGGCGAGTTCAGGTGCTGGCCGCCCATGGACCCGTAGTACTGGGCGTCACCGAAGCTGAACACGCCGCCGTCGGCGGCGACCAGCCAGTAGCCCTTGCCGTCTGTGGTGGTGGCGAGGCCGACGATCGGTGAGTCGAGGTGCTGGCCGCCCATGGACCCGTAGTACTGGGCGGTGCCATAGGTGAAGACCCCGCCGTCGGCGGCGACCTCGTAGTAGCCGGTGGTGGCCGTGGCCCCCGGCCCGGCGTAGGCGGCGCCGGCGACGGAAACCCCGGTGGCGACGACCGCGCCGCCGGCCACGGTGGCGGCCGCCAGGAGGGCGGCCAGGCCGACCGTCCCCTTCCGAATCAGCGTGCAGCCCATACTGATGTCCTCCATCCGTTGCCGAGACAATGCGTCATCTAAGATCCGGCCGACGAGTTGTCAGCCCGGCCCCCCTTCGGAGCATGCCCGGTCCGCCGCCAAAGATCACTAGGGGAAATCCCTAAATGGGCCAGTCCGTTCCCGGCAGGTCATCGACCCGAAGCACCACCGATGACCGCGGCCCGCAACCGGGTGCCGGTCCTGGTGCCGGTCCTGGTGCCGGTCCGGTGAACCGCCGGGTCTTCGTCGGCCGGCGGGGCGAACTGGCGGCCGTCGGTGGCTGCCTGGAGGCCGCCCGGGCCGGCCAGTCGCAGGTGGTCTGGATCGAAGGCGAGGCCGGGTCGGGGAAGACGGCGCTGATCAGCCAGGTGCTGGACGGCCTGCCGGCCGGCGTCACCGTGCTGCGGGCCGGGGCCGACGAGCTGGCGGCAGAGACACCCCTGGCCGTGGTGGCCCAGTTGGGCCCGGTGGAGAGCACCGGGCCGCTGCGGGCGGGCATGGACCTCCTGCGGCTGCTGGACGCCTACCAGGACGGCGGACCGGTGGTGGTGGTGGTCGAGGACCTGCACTGGGCGGACACCGTGTCCCGGCAGGCCCTGCTGGCGATGGCCCGGCGGCTGGACGAGGACCGGGTGACCCTGATCGTGAGCAGCCGACCGACGCCGGCGATGGACGACGGCTGGGAGCGGTTGAGCTACGACGCGGCACGGTGCCGCCGGCTGGCGTTGGGGAGCCTGTCGGCACCGGAGGTGGGCGACCTCAGCCGGCAGCTGGGTCGTCCGCTGTCCCGTGAGGACGCCGACCGGCTGCACCGCCACACGAGGGGGCATCCCCTGCACCTGTGGACGCTCCTCACCGAGCTGTCCGCCGAGCAGCTGGTGGGATCGTCGGACAGCCTGCCGGCGCCGCGGTCGTTGACCTCCACCACGGCGGCCCGGGTGGCGGGACTGCCGGCGCCCTCCCGGGAGCTGGTCGCCGCCCTGGCGGTGCTGAACCAGCGGGTGCCGCTGTCCCTGGCCGGGCGGGTGGCCGGGGTCGACCGCCCCACCGAGGCCCTGGACGGGCTCCTCGACACCGGCCTGGTGGCTTGGTGGCCCGGCGAGCCGCGGACCCCGGTCGAGGTGGCACACCCGCTGTACCGGGCGGCCATCTACGAGGACCTGTCCCCGATCCGGCGCCAGGCCCTGCACCGGGCGGCGGCCGAGTTCCTGGACCCGGCGGCGGCCCTCCCGCACCGGGTGGCCGCGGCCGACCGGGTCGATGACGAACTGGCCGGGGAGCTGGAGGCGGCGGCCCTGCGGTCGGCCGATGACGGCTCCCACGGCATGGCCGCCACCTACCTGCTGTGGGCGTCGTCGCTGACGTCGGCCCGACCGGCCGCCGAAGAGCGGCTGCTGCGGGCGGCCCGGATCCTGCTGGCCGACGGTCGGACGGCCCGGGTGACATCGCTGCGACCGCGCCTCCTGGGCTGCGAGCCGGGGGCCCTGCGCAGCCTGGTCCTCGGCACCCTGGCCCTCAACCAGGGCGACACCCGGGAGGCCGAGGCCTGGCTGCTGGACGCCGTGGACCGGCACCGTGACGGCCAGGACGGGGCCGGCCGGGACAGGGACGGCCGGGACAGGGACGGCCGGGACAGGGACGGCGGCGGCGGCGACGTCCGGCTGGCGGCCCTGGCCACCCTGGGCGTGTCGTACTGCCATCAGGGACGTCCGGAGGAGACCTACGCCGTGGCCCAGCGGGCGGTGGCGCTGGAGCCGTCGGACAACGAGTGGGGTCGACCGGCCTGGGTGTTGCTGGCGGTCGGCGAGGGCCTGCTGCGGGGTGCGCCGGCCGGGCTGGACCGGCTCGGTGAGCGGTTCCCGCTGCCGGCCGAGGCGGTGGCGGGCCCGGAGGCGGACGTGCTGGTGACCCGGGCGATGCTGGGCTACTACGCCGGCCGCACCTGGTCGACCGTGGCCGACCTGCGCAAGGCCATCGACCTGGCCCGGGAGGGGTGGCCGATGGTGCAGCTGACCAGGGCCCACCTGCATCTGGCCCAGCTGCTGGTGGCCGCCGGGGAGTGGGACGAGGCCCTGCTGCACGGCCGCCTGGCCGTGTCGATGGCGGCGGATGGCCGACCAGGGGACGAGAGCCTGCCCGGCCCGGGCGGCGGCCGGAGCGACGACGGGGTGATCGTGGGCCGGGTGGGCCGGTACTACGTGGCCGGGCTGGAGGTGGGCATGGAGACCCAGGCCCACGCCACCCTGGCCACCCTGTCCGCCTACCGGGGCGACTGGGCGGCGGCCGACCGGCACATGGCGTCGGCTCGCAGCACGGCCAGCCTGGAGGCGTACGTGACGACGCTGTTCACCGAGGCCACGATCGCCCGGGCCCGGCAGCGGCCGGACGACGTGGTGGCGGCCGTCCGCCCGTTGGCCGGCACCGGCGACGACCGGTCCATGGCCATGATCAGCTCGTTGATGTGGTGGCCCCTGCTCGTCGAGGCCCTGCTCGATGACGGCGACCTGGGCGCGGCCGAGGAAGAGATCGGGCACCTGGAGCGGGCCGCCGACCAGCGGCGGCTGGACTACCGGGCCCGGCTGGCGGGCATGCGGGCCCGGCTGGCCGCCGGCCGGGGCGACCGCGGGGCCGCCGACGGGTTCGACCAAGCCCTGGACAGCTACCCGGCCGACGCCCCCCGGCTGGACAAGGCACTGCTCCATCAGGCCTACGGCCGGTTCCTGCTGCAGCACCGTGACCGCAAGCGGGCGGTCGGCCAGCTGCGGACGGCCCACGACCACCTGGCCGACATGCGGGCCGAACCGTTCCGCCGGGCGGTGGCGGCCGATCTCGATCGCTGTGGCATCCCGTCGGACGGGGCGGGTCGCCCCCGGTCGAGCCGGCTGGCGCTGTCGGAGCGGGAGCAAGACGTCGTGGCCCTGGTGGCCAAGGGGCTGACCAACCGGGAGGTGGCCGACCAGATGTACCTGAGCGAGAAGGCCATCGAGTACCACCTGCGCAACGTGTTCGGGAAGCTCGGCATCACCTCCCGACGAGAGCTTCGCCACCGCGCCGTCGACGGGCCGTGAATTAGGGGCTTTCCCTAGGGAGACCGACCAGCCACTGGCCCACGATGGACGCATGCAGCCGGCGGCGGCGAAGCACGAGTGGTCGACCGACCACGTCTACGCCAACTTCACCGAGATCCAAGAAGCGCTGATGATCGCCGCGGGCCGGGAGGCGGAGGGCCACGTGCTGGCCGCCGAGTGGCGGGAGCTGGCCGAGCGGGCCGAGTCGGCGGCCGAGCGGGCCGCCGCCCTCGGCTACGGGACCGCGGCGAGGAGCCGCCACCTCCGAGCCGCCACCTACTACACGACCGCCGTTATCGCCGCGGGGAGAATCGAAACAGCCAAGGAGACTGTCGGGTTGCTGCTGCTGGCCCGCCGCCGGTGCGTCGAGGTCGCCTTTTGGTGTTGAAGTTGAGAGCATTTACCCCCCGGCGACCGCTTTGCCACCAGTCGTCAACCGGCAATTAGGGAATTCCCCTAGGGCCAATCGGCGGGAAGAGGACGCATGATGACCGGGTGCATTTGGTCATCGACGTCAACCGGTCCCCGGAGGGTCGCCTCATCGGCTTCGCCGCGGCCGACGGCGGGCCGACCGCCCTGCCGTTCTCGGGGATCATGGAGCTGGTGGCCTGCGTCGAGGAGCTCTGCCAGGCCGACGCCGGCCCCCCTGAGGTCGGCCACCCAGGGTGGACCACCCCGGGGTTAGCCCAATAGGGCGTCGACGAACTGCTCGGGGTCGAACGGCACCAGGTCGTCCGGCCCCTCCCCCAGGCCGACCAGCTTGACCGGGAGGCCGAGGTCGCGCTGGATGGCGACGACCACGCCACCTTTGGCGCTGCCGTCCAGCTTGGTGAGGACCACCCCGGTGACCTCGACGGCTTCGGTGAACTCCCGGGCCTGCACCAGGCCGTTCTGGCCGGTGGTGGCGTCGAGGACCAGCAGCACCTCGGTCACCCGGCCGGGAGGCCGGTCGGCGACCCGCCGGATCTTCTTCAGCTCCTCGACCAGGTTGACCTTGGTGTGCAGCCGGCCGGCGGTGTCGGCCAGGACCAGCCGGTGGCCCCGGGCGGCGGCGCGCTGGACGGCGTCGAACACGATGGCGCTGGGGTCGCCGCCCTCGGCCCCCCGGACGATCTCGGCGCCGCTGCGTTCGGCCCACAGGGCCAGCTGCTCACCGGCGGCCGCCCGGAAGGTGTCGCCGGCGGCCAGCAGCACCGACCGCCCGGCGGCGGCCTGCTGGCGGGCCAGCTTGCCGACGGTGGTGGTCTTGCCGACGCCGTTGACGCCGACGAACAGCCAGACGTTGACGGCGTCGGGGTCGTCGTC
>CAYVPF010000136.1:0-6819 GCA_964453355.1 uncultured Acidimicrobiaceae bacterium
CCACCGCGTCCACTCGGCCCGGGGTGACCGGGTGGCCTGGGCGGCCACCCGCGATCCGAAGGCCGCGCCGGATCCCGACGAGCTCCGCCGGTGGTGGGCCGAGAGGGCGGTGGCGGCCGGCCTGGGCCGCGATCGGCTCCGGGTCGTCCTGGACGGTTCCCTCGGCCCGGACCGGCCGGCCCGGTCCGGCGTGGACGAGCACCGGTTCGCCGCCGCGCTGGATCGCGCCGAGCACGCCACGGCCACCCGCCGCGACGTCGTGGCGGCCTGGGCCGCGGCCCTGGACGGCGGCGCCGTGGTGCCCGACGTGGCGCGGTGTGTCGAAACCCTGGCCCCCTGGGGCGCCGCCACCGGCGTGGCCGAGGCCCGTCGCCCCCTGGCCGGGCTGGTGCCGGCTCCCCACCTGCTGCGGGCCCTCGGCCCCCGACCGGACCGGCCCGACCAGCTGGCCCTCTGGCGGTCGGCGGCGGCCGACGTCGACCGGTACCGCGGTCACTGGGACGTCGCCGATCCCGCCCGCCCGCTCGGCCCCGGCGGCCCCAGCCACCTGTCCCGGATGCCCGCCCGGCAGCTGGCCGACCACTTGGCGGTGGCCCGCCGCGTCGCCGACGTCCGGCGCCTGCTCGGCCGGGATGCCGGCCGCCACCTCGACGGCCCCGACCTCGGTCTCGGCCGCTGACTATCGGCCGCTGACGGCCCCGGTCACCGGCTCCGGTCACCGGCTCCGGTCCCATCCTCGGCCGACCGGACCGTCCACGGCCCGTGCCCGGTCGGCCAGACGGTCCACCGCCTGCGTCCGGTCAGGCGTGATCAGGTCGCGCCACGGCGCGTCCCGGTGGGCCGGGGTCAGGCCCACCCAGCCGATCCGGTTGCGAGCATCCACGGCCAGTGCGGCGCCGTCGACCCCGCGGGCGATGACGTCCACGGCCAGCCGCCGCCGGAAGGTGGTGGACGCCGTGGTCGACGGGCCCGACCACCGGTCGGCCCCGCGGGTGACCGCCACGGTGGGCACCTCCACGTCGCCGGCCAACGCGGAGAGGGCCTCGAGGGTCCGCATGTCGCCGATGCCCCGCAGGACCACGGTGGTGCCGAACAGCGACAGGAAGGCGTCGCCCTGTGGGCCCCAACGGGCCCGAGCCTGGGACAGGTCCTGCAGGCACGTCAGCGACAGCAGCCCCTGTCCGGCGCCTTCGGTCACCAGCTGCGGCAGGTCCGGGATGGGGGAGATGTTGGCCGCCTCGTCCAGGGCCAGCACCACCGGCGGTGTCCGCCGCCCGGCGGCCGCCCGGCGGTAGGCGGCGTCCCGGACGTCGCCGAGCAGCCCCACCACCAACGGCGCCAGCATTTGCTGGGCGCGGCCGGTGGCGCACACGAACAGGGTGTGGCTGCCGTCACAGAAGGCGTCGGCATCGAGGAACGGTGGTGTCGTCGACGACAGCGCCGGGGCCGAACGGTAGGCGCCGAGGGCGCCGGAGGCCGTGGACCAGATGCCCGACTGCTCGCGGTGGTCGGTGGTCAACAGGCCGGCCAGCAGATCCACGGCCGGGCCCACCGTGGCCGATCGGTCGCCGAGCACGGCCAAGGCCTCGGTGCCGTCGTGGCGGTCCACCCACCGCAGCACCGTCCCCATCGACCGGCCGTCCAGCGCGGCGGCGTGCAGCAGCGGCGCCAACAACGCCACCGCCCGCTCCGACCAATGGTCGTCCGTTGCCGCCCCCATCGTCGCCGACCGCACCGCGTGGGCCGTTCGCACCATGGCGTCGGCCGTGGTCAACGCGCCGTCCCACCGGACGCTGCCGTTGACCGGCGACCAGCCGATCCGCTGAACGCCCGGCGGTGCCTCCACCGTGCCGCTGGGGTCGTAGAGCAACGTCCAACCGCGCGCCGAGCGCGCCGCGGCGGTGGCGTGAAGGACGTCGGGCTTGGTGGACGTGGACACCACGGACCCAGGCGCGGCAAGGACATTGGGGATCACAAGGCTCGACGTCTTGCCGGATCGCGACGGCCCCAACACCAACGCCGACTGCTCCGGTCCGGCCCATGCCCAACCGTCACCGGTGGTGCCGAGGTAGAGGCCGGGCCACCGTTCTGATGACGTCATCGACGTCGTCGACGACACGATGCACGACGTCGTCGTCGTCGTGAGAAACTGCCGCGCGTCGGACGATGCTTGACCTCGACGCCGAAACCAACTGTGATTGTAAGGAACTCGAAACGCAACGAGGCATGATCGATGCAGAGGCAAGCCTTCAGAAGGCGTTGGTGCGGTCGCTTGGCCATCACACTCAACGGTCTTTCACGGCGAGCGCATCGCGACGCTTCGATGCGAATCGAGGAGCAGAGGACCACACCGGCCGGCGTTCGCACAGTGAGTCGAACCGTCGGAGCCGGGCGGTGCGGTTGGAACCATCCGAACGGTGAAGCAATGCGGATGCCGGGGCAACCGGTCGGCCGCAGGCTCACCTCGAGCCAGTACTGACACTCCTAGGGAGGTGCACCTGTGGCTGTAGCCGCAAAGAAGCGGGCGCCGGCAAAGAAGGCCGTGAAGCGCGCCCCGGCCAAGAAGGCGGTCAAGAAGGCCCCGGTCAAGAAGGCCCCGGCCAAGAAAGTTGCCGCCAAGAAGGCCGTGAAGAAGGCTCCGGCCCGCAAGGCGGTGACCAAGAAGGCTCCGGCCCGCAAGGCTCCGGCCCGCAAGGCTCCGGCCAAGAAGGTCGCCGTCAAGAAGGCCGTCAAGAAGGCCCCGGCCAAGAAGGCCGTGAAGAAGGCCGTCAAGGCGGTCAAGAGGTCACCGGCCGTCAAGGCAGTGAAGAAGGCCGTCAAGGCCGTGAAGAAGGCCCCGGCCAAGAAGGCCCCGGCCAAGAAGGCCCCGGCCCGCAAGGCTCCGGCTCGCAAGGCTCCCGCCAAGCGGACCACCGCCCGGCGGGCTCCGGCCAAGAAGGCCTGAGCCAGCACGACGGCCGGCGCTGCCGGCCCGAGAGCTACAACCTGTCGACAGCGGGGCCTTCGGGCCCCGCTGTCGCGCCGTTGCCCGATCGGCCTGTGCCCCTAGAGACCGGTGCCCTTAGAGGACGGGGCCGTCAGAGGTCGGTCAGCAGGTGGAAGCACTCCCCTTGGTCCACGCCGGCCACCGCCCCGTGCCGCGACAGCTGGCCGAGCACCTGCCCGGCGAACGTCTCGGGGTCACCCATGGTGGTCTGGTGCTGGCTGCGATGGGCGAGCAGGGCGCGGACCTTGGTGTCGGCGAACCCCTCGACGTTCTCCACATGGTTCGGTTCGTCCGCTTCCCACAGCAGCAGGGCCTCGGGCCGGTGCGCCGGTAAGTCCTGGTCGGCGAAGAACAACGGGTCCCGGGCGGCCACCAGCGCGTCGGTGAGCACGAACCCGGCATGGCGGTGGTCCGGGTGCAGCCGGTACCGACGCCACGGGTCGTGGCCCATCACCACGTCCGGCCGGGCCGACCGGATCCATCGGCACACCTCCCACTGCTCCCTGACCCCGTTGCGCAGCTCGCCGTCCGGGAACCCGCAGAACCCAACCTGACCTCCGCCGACGATCACCGCCGCTTCCCGCTGCTCCCGCTGGCGGGTGGCCACCAGCGACGCCCGGTCCGACCCGGGATCCCAGCTGCCCTTGGACCCGTCCGTCAGCACCAGGTGCACCACCTCGCACCCGGCCGCCGCCCACTTGGCCAACGTGGCCCCGCAGCCGAACTCGATGTCGTCGGGGTGCGCCCCCACGGCCAGCACCCGCCGCGGCACCGGCAGGTCGACGGTCACCGGGCCGTGCACCGGCAGCTCGTTGACCGGCAACACCCGGCCGCCCGGAGGTTTGGTCACGTCCACTGGAGGTCGGCCGGCCAGTCCACGTCGAGGGCCAGGTCCGGCAGCGCCAGCACCCGCACCGGCACCTGCAGCCGCTCGCACTCCGACCGGTGGCGTTCGAACGAGCCCGGCCCGTACGAGAACCGGAAGCCGCACCGCGACGGCAGCACGATCACGTTGGTGCCGTCCCCCTGGTGGTCAGGAACCAGCGTCACCCCGTCGAAGTCGCCGAGCGCGGCCAGCCCGCTGGCCCGCGGCAGGTCGCCGTGGGCCACCACCACCGACTCCACCCCCATGGTCGCCAGCCGGTCCACCCCGACTTGGACCGCCCCGTTCAGTCCGCGGCCCGGCTCCCACACCACCAGCGCCCCCTGCCGCCGGGCCCAGTCGGCCACCTCGGTGTCGTCGCAGACCACCGCCACCGGCAGCGGCGACCCCGCCGCCACCACCCGCTCGGCCATCCGTCGCACCAACGCCTGCCGCTCGTCGTCGGACAGCGCCTCGCCCAACCGCCGCTTGGCGTCGGCGAACGCCTTCACCGGGACCAGCACCGCCCGGCGGCCCAGCAGCGGGCTGCCGCCGACGCCGTCCGCGGGCTGGGCGGCGGTGCGGCCGACGGTCACCGGCTCAGTGTACGGGTCGTAGGCTCCTGCTCATGGGCCGAGGCACCGTCGCCGTTGTCGGAGCTGGGTCGTGGGGGACCACCATCGCCGCCCTGCTGGCCGCCAAGGGCCCCACCACCCTGTGGGCCCGTTCGGCCGACGTCGCCGTGGCCATCACCGCCGACCGGGAGAACCGGCGCTACCTGCCGGGCATCGGCCTGCCCGAGTCGTTGCGGGCCACCGCCTCCCTGGCCGACGCCGTCGACGGCGCCGCCATCGTCCTCGTCGCCGTCCCCTCCCACGGGTTCCGGGCCGTCTTGGAGGAGATGGCGCCGGCCCTGGCCACCGGTTCCGCCGTCATCAGCCTGGCCAAGGGCATCGAGGTGGGCACCAACCTGCGCATGTCCGAGGTCGTCGGCCAGGTGCTGCCCGGTCACCCGGCCGGGGTGTTGACCGGCCCCAACCTGGCCCGCGAGGTGGCCGAGGGCCAACCGGCCGCCACGGTGGTGGCCCTGCCCGACGAGGCCCTGGCCCGGGCCGTCCAGGACCACCTGCACTGCAGCACCTTCCGGGTCTACACCGGCACCGACGTCGTCGGCTGCGAGATCGCCGGCGCCAGCAAGAACGTCATGGCCATCGCCGCCGGCATCTGCGACGGCCTGGGGTTCGGCGAGAACACCCGCGCCGTCCTGGTCACCCGGGGCCTGGCCGAGCAGGGTCGCCTCGGCATCGCCCTCGGTGGCAAGACCCTCACCTTCGGCGGCCTCGCCGGCGTCGGCGACCTGCTGGCCACCTGCACCAGCCCGGCCAGCCGCAACCGCACCGTCGGCTTTGAGCTCGGCCGCGGCCGCTCCCTCGACGACATCCTCGCCGGCATGCACATGGTGGCCGAGGGCATCAAGACCGCCGGGCCCCTGGTGGACCTGGCCACCGCCGCCGGGGTCGAGATGCCCATCGCCGAGCAGGTGGCCGCGCTCGTGGCCGGCCACACCACCCCCGTCGACGCCCTGGCCTCCCTCATGGAGCGGCCCGCCCGGTCCGAGTGGGACCCCCTGCTCCAACAGGGCCTGCCGTGACCGACCCGCCGAACCCCCATGGTCAGCCGGCGCCCGGAACCCAACCGGACCGGGACGCAGCGCTGGCTCACGTCCGCCGGCTGCTGCTCGACGCCGGGGCCACCGAGCAGGACATCGACCAGGCCGTGGCCGACGACGTCCTCGACCTCCTGGCCGTCGACCAGCTGCTGGTCCCCGCCCCCCGCCGGTACACCCAGGGCGACGTCAGCGAACGCACCGGCCTGTCACTGGACCTCATCAAACGGTTCTGGCGGGCCCTCGGGTTCTTGGACGTCCCCGACGACGACCCCGTCTTCACCGACCTCGACATCGAGGCCGTGGAGCTGTTCCAGGCCATGCTGGAGCTGGGGGCCACCGACGTCGACATGGCCCTGCAACTGGCCCGGGTCATCGGGTCCTCCATGGCCCGGATCGCCGAGGCCGAACTGGCCCCCGGGTCCATGACCATGGCGTCCGAGAACGACAGCGTCCTGGCCGCCGATGCCTTCGCCAGCACGGCCGGTGCCGCCCTGCCCGCCATGGGCCGACTGCTCGAGTTCGTCTGGCGCCGCCACGTCCAGGCCGCCACCCGCCGCACCATGCTGCTGCGGGTCCGCGGCCTCCCGTCCGGGGCCAGCCCCGTCCTGGCCGTCGGCTTCGCCGACATGGTCGGGTTCACCCTCTTGAGCCAGCACCTCTCCGAGCATGACCTGGCCGCCGTGGTCCGCCGGTTCGAGGACCTCGCCTACGACATCGTCACCGGCCTCGGCGGCCGCGTCGTCAAGATGATCGGCGACGAGGCCATGTTCGTCATCGACCAGGTCCCCGCCGCCGCCCGGATCGGCCTGGCCCTCGCCGACGCCTACGCCGACGACGACCTCCTGTCCGACGTCCGCGTCGGCCTCGCCGTCGGTCCGGTCCTCATCCGCGAGGGCGACTACTTCGGCCCCACTGTCAACCTGGCCCACCGCATCGTCAACATCGCCAACCCCGGCACCGTGCTGGCGTCGGACGACTTCCACGCCGGCCTCATCGCCGACGCCGCCGACCAGTTCACCGCCCGTCCCCTCCGGCCCCGGGTCCTGAAGGGCCTCGGCCGCGTCCAGCTGTGGTGGCTCGGCCGCCCCGGCACCGACCCCGCCGGTGCCGGCGTCACCGCCGACCGCCGCCGCAACCTCCGCTGGGAACGCCTCGCCGACGTCCTCCGTGACCTCGACGAGCTTCGCGAGGTCGGCGAGCGGGTGTTCACCGGGGCGCGCCGCATCGGCCACCCCGGCCCCAGCGGTGCTTCAGTCGCCCGTGAGCCGGGCGGTGCCTCAGTCGCCCGTGAGCCGGGCGGTG
>CAYVPF010000136.1:6919-8386 GCA_964453355.1 uncultured Acidimicrobiaceae bacterium
TCAGTCGCCCGTGAGCCGGGCGGTGCCTCAGTCGCCCGTGAGCCGGGCGGTGGCGATCCCGTGGGGTCGTAGGTCGAAGCTGCCCTCGAACGGCTGCTGTGGCTGGCCCCGGAGGTCGACCAGCCAGCCGGACCGGGTGCCGGTCGTGACCGTGACGGTGTGGCCGGTCGGGTTGAACACCCGGACCTCCAGCAGCCCGGCCTGGCGCCGGACCGCCGTCACCTCCGCCCCACCCACCTCCAGGGCCGTGCCTTCGGATGGGCGCCAGCCGCCGCCGAGGGAGCCGACCACCTCCAAGGGCAGCAGGACGTCGTCGGCCAGGGCCCAGGGGTCCACGTCGCCGACGGCCCCACCGTCAAGGGCGATGGCGTAGCGGGCCTCGATCCGTTCGCCGACCAGCTGTAGCCCCTCCACCGGGGTCAGCGGGCCGGCCGGGAACGGCCGGTAGGCCATGCCGAGCCGGGACAGCATGCCGGTGGACCGCAGCAGGGTGAGGGCCAGAGTGCGGGCGACGGACCCGTCGGGGATGTCGGCGCCCGGCACGACCGGGTCGCCGGCGGTCGGCTCGACGAGGTCCACGAGCTCGTACTCGGCCACGCCGTCGTGCACCACGGTGAGGCCGCCGGCGCGGACGAAGCGGCGGGACGGGAAGGTGGGCAGGCCGTACTCGTCGGGCCGACCTTCGGCGGTCAGGCCGCGGCGAACGGTGGCGAAGGCGCATTCGGCCTCCGAGCCGGTGGCCGGCTGGGGTAGCGGCAGGTGCACCCGCAGGCGGTGGTCCCGGGACGGGTTGACGAAGGCGGTGGTCACCCGGACGGCCGGCTCGTCGGCCCGCAACTCGACGGTGGTGGTGACCTCCACCGGATGCTCGCCCAGGCGGGCCTGGGAGGACCCGTCCACGTGGTCCGGCCAGCGGTAGGTGGCCGTGACCACGACGGTGGCCCGCACCGGTCCCCGGTCGCCGACGGTCACCGTGACGGACTCGGCGGCGTCCACGAACGAGTCGCGGCGGGGCGGCGAGTAGTTGTAGGAGTCCCCCAGGTCCCCGCCGTCGACCAGCCGGCCGAAGCCGGCCAGGCCGTCGACGGCGAAGGTGCCGTCCGTGCGGTCCACCGCTACCGTCACCAGCCCGTTGGCCAGCACCACGGCGCCGCCGTCTGCCTCACTAGCCGCCACGTCGGGGGTGGTCACGGCCACCGGGTGGGCCAGGGCGGCCGGGGTGAACGACCGCCAGCCGAACCCGGCGACGTCGGCGATCCGGGCGGCGATGCGCCGGATGGGCGGCTGGTCCAGATGGACCCGGACCATGACGTCCGGGCGGGCCCCTAGGCGCGTGTACAGATCCTGCTTGGCCTCGGCGATGGCGACTCCCGGCCGCTCTTCGGGGCCGATGGCCACGGTCAGGTCGATGCCGGTGTCATCCTCGTCGATCCGCACCTCCTGCACCCAGGCGTCGTTGTCGATCTT
>CAYVPF010000137.1:0-8360 GCA_964453355.1 uncultured Acidimicrobiaceae bacterium
TCAGAGGAAGAGCTTCACTGTCACACCCCGGCCGTGCAGCTCGGCTCCGAGTGTGGCTGTCTCCCCGCCCGGGCATGTCGAGACCACGAATGTCGGGTCAGCCGACCCTTCGTACCGGTCGGCCGGCGGCGGGTCGTGGTCGACCGTGACCTCGGGAAGGTGCCGGACGATGCAGCCGGCGAAGCGCCCTGTGACGATGTGCGTGGTGCATGTGAGGCCGAATTTTGTCGGCATGTCGTTCGCTGTGATCGAGCACTTCATGTCGAGGCCGATGGTCGCTGTGGCCAGGTCCATGGGGACGTCTGTCCATGTGTTGACCACCGGGTTCGGCGGGGTTGTGGTGCTGTAGTGGTAGGCGTACCCCGCCAAGTCGATGGTGCCCAGGCCGTCGACGGTGATCGCCGATGTGGCCTTGAAGGTCCCCGTGACTGTGGCCGCACCGGCGATCCCGGCTCCCAAAGCCAACGTGCCGGCGGCGGCGAGGACAACCGCCCCCACCCTGGCCGGGCATGAATAGATGCTCATGTCGGCCAGTATCGTGGTCTATATATGCATCTTCAAGTAAATTAGAATAGAAGATGCAATTTTATAGGACCGAGTCCACCTGGTTGAAGTGCTGCACCACCGGCCCCGGCCGGTAGAAGGGGGTCAGCAGCTCCCGCCACTCGGTGAAGGCCGGGGACTGCCGGAACCCTTCCAGGTGGTCTTCGAGGGTGTTCCACTCCACCAGCATCAGGTACAGGTTGGGCTCCTCCAGGCACCGGGACAGTCGCAGGGACAAGAACCCCGGCGACGCCGAGATCAGCCCCTTGGCCAGGGTGAAGGCCTCCTCGAATTCCGGTTCCTGCCCGGGCACCACGTCGAGAACCACATGTTCGGTGATCATGCCTGCATCATGGCCCAACCCCGGTGGCGACTGCTCAGCCGGCCCGGCTGAGCAGGTGCTCCCGGATGGCCGGCCGGGTGGCGGCGTCGATGGCCGTCCAGGCCATGGCCAGTGACCCGTCCCGGACGGCGGCATCGGCGGACGGGGTGACGCAGGCCGCGGCGAACTCCGGTTGGTGGTTGACGGCGCCGGCCGAGTCGATGGCGATCAGCGGGTGGATGGTGGGGACGGCCAGGGACACGTTGGCCATGTCGGTCGACAAGGTCGGCGGCGGCACCCCCTCGTCGTCCAGGGTGAACCGACGCCCCAGGGCCTCGGCGTTGGCCCGGTAGGCGGCCAGCAGCCCGGGGTCGGCGTCCATGTGCGAGTACACCGGGCTCAGCTCCTCGAACTCGACCGACGCCCCGGTGGCCAGGGCGCCGGCCTCGAAGCAGGCCCGCACCCGGGGCTCCAGCACGCCCAGGTCGTGGAGCGAGAGGGCCCGGGACATGAACCGGCCGGTGACCGACGCCGGCACGATGTTGGCGGCGCTGCCCCCCTCGCGGATCATCCCGTGCACCTGGTCCCCCGGCCGCAGCTGCTGGCGCAGCAGCCCGATGGCCACCTGGGACACCGTCATGGCGTCCAGGGCGTTGACCCCCTGCCAGGGGGCGGCGGAAGCGTGGGCCTCCTTGCCGGTGAAGTGCACGTCGAAGTGCGTCACCGCCAGGCAGGTGGCGGTCAGCCGCTCGGTCGGCCACGGGTGCACCATCATGGCCGCGTGGACGCCGTCGAAGGCGCCGCGTTCCAGCATGATCACCTTGCCGCCCCCGCCCTCCTCGGCCGGGGTGCCGAGCACCAGCACGGTCAGGCCCAACTGGTCGGCCAGGGGGGCCAGAGCCAGCCCGGCGCCGACGGCGGTGGCGGCGATGATGTTGTGGCCACAGGCGTGCCCGACCCCGGGCAGGGCGTCGTACTCGGCGCAGATGGCCAGCACCATCGGGCCGGAGCCGGCCCGGGCCGAGAAGGCGGTGGGCAGTCCGCAGACGCCTTCGGCCACGTCGAACCCGCCGGCCGCCAGGGCTCCGGCCACCGCCTCGGCCGACCGGTGCTCGGTGTACGCCGTCTCGGGGTGGCCGTGGATGCGGTGGCTCAGGTCCACCAGGTCGTCCAACCGGCCGGCCACGTCGGCCCGCGCCGCCCCCTTCAGGTCGTCGGTCCCGGCGTCGTCGTCCATGTGCCCGGTCTACTCGATGCCAGCGCTGTTCGATGCCAGCGCTACTCGATGAGGGCCACCACGTCACCACTGCCCACCGAGTCGCCGGCGGCCACCCGGATCTCCTTCACGGTGCCGGCCTTGTCGGCGTTGATGGCGTTCTCCATCTTCATGGCCTCCAGCACGCACACCGTCTGCCCGGCTTCCACCGCGTCGCCGACCGCCACCAGCACCTTCACGATGGTGCCCTGCATCGGCACCATGACGGTGCCGGACCCGGCTGCGGCCGCCACGCCACCGCCACCACGCCGCTTGGACCCGGCCGCCGCCCGCCCCGCCCCGCCGGCGGCCACCACGGCGACCCCGGTGTCGGGTACCCACAGCTTCAGCTGGTAGCGCCGGCCGTCGACCTCGGCGGTGACCTCACGGAGCACCCGCTCCTCCTCGTCGGCCGCCGCCGCCATCCTGCCGGCTTCCAGTCCGCCGGTGTCGACGACCAGGCCGGACAGGTCCAGGGTGTCCTCCACCCATTTGGTCGAGTGCTTGGCCTCGGCGAAGTCGGGGTGCTCCAAGATGGCCACGTCGGCCGGGATGGTGGTGGCCACCCCCTCCACGACGGTCTCCTCGAGGGCTCGCAGCATCCGGCGCCGGGCCAGCTCGCGGTCCTCGGCCCACACCACCAGCTTGGCCACCAGGTTGTCGTAGTGCTGGCTGACCGTGTCCCCGGACTCGTACCCGGCGTCGAGCCGAACCCCGGGGCCGGCCGGCGGGTCGAACCGGGTGATGGTGCCCGGCGACGGCAGGAACCGGCCGCCGGACGGGTCCTCGGCGTTGATCCGGACCTCGATGGCGTGCCCGCGGTGGTCGATGTCGTCCTGGCCGAACGGCAGGGCCTCCCCCGAAGCGATCCGGAGCTGCCAGGCCACCAGGTCCAGCCCGGTCACCAGCTCGGTCACCGGGTGCTCCACCTGCAGCCGGGTGTTCATCTCCAAGAAGAAGAACTCCCCGTCCTGGTACAAGAACTCCACCGTGCCGGCGTTCACGTAGCCGCAGGCCTTCGACACCTTGACCGCCGCCGCCCCCATGGCCTGGCGGACCTCGTCGGGGAACGCCGGCGCCGGCGACTCCTCGATCAGCTTCTGGTGCCGCCGCTGGCACGAGCAGTCCCGCTCGCCCAGCCACAGCACGTTGCCGTGGGTGTCCGCCAGCACCTGCATCTCGATGTGCCGCGGCCACGACAGGTACCGCTCCACGTACACCTCCGGCCGACCGAAGTAGGCCTGAGCCTCCCGTTGGGCCGACTCCACCGCCTCGGCGGCCTCGGCGGGGGCGTGCACCACCTTCATCCCCCGACCGCCGCCGCCGTAGGCCGCCTTGATGGCCACCGGCCAGCCGTACTCCTCGCCGAACGACACCACCTCGTCCGGGGACGTCAACGGCTCCGACCGGCCCGGCACCCCGACCACCCCGACCTCGGCGGCGGCCAGCCGGGAGCTGATCTTGTCCCCCATGACCTCCATGGCCTCCGGCGGTGGCCCGATGAAGGTGATCCCGCGCTCGGTGATGGCCCGGGCGAAGTCCGGGTTCTCGGAGAAGAACCCGTACCCCGGGTGCACGGCGTCGGCCCCGCTCTCTTCGATGGCGGCCAGGATGGCGTCGGTGTTCAGGTAACTCTCCGCCGCCGTCTGGCCCCCGAGGGCGTAGGCCTCGTCGGCCAGCCGAACGTGCAAGGCGTCGCGGTCCAGCTCCGAGTACACGGCCACCGTGGCCACACCCAGCTCCTTGCAGGTCCGGATCACCCGGACGGCGATCTCTCCCCGGTTGGCGATGAGGACCTTCTTGAGCACGTCGTGCCTTCCCGTCGCTGGTCGGCGGCCCCGCTGGCCGCCGTTCGAACCCGCCAACACTGTCACGCCCCGTAGGGTTCCTGCCATGTCTCCGCCCGGTGCCTGGGACATCCGGCGGCTGACCACCGTCGGGTCCACCAACACCTACGCCCTCGACCTGGCCCGCCGGGGGGCCCCGGCGGGCCTGGTGGTCGTGGCCGACCACCAAACGGCCGGTCGGGGACGGCTGGGCCGCCGCTGGGAAGCCCCCCCGGGGGCCGGCCTGCTCGTCTCCGTCCTGCTCCGCCCGGTGCTGCCGCCGGCCCAACGGCACCTGTGCACCGCCGCCGTGGCTCTGGCCGCCGCCGCCGCCTGCCGGGCGGTCGCCGGCCCCTGGCCGGACCCGGGCTGGCCCGCCGTCAAATGGCCCAACGACCTGCTGCTGGACGGCCGCAAGCTGGCCGGGGTGCTGGCCGAGTCCGATCCCGACGCCCCCGGTGGCCCGGTCGGTTCGGTGGCCGTCGTCGTCGGCGTCGGCTGCAACGTCGACTGGCCCGGGCCCGCCGGGGCCGGCGGCACCTGCCTGGTCGAGCACACCGACCGCCCGGTCGCCAGGGAGCAGCTGCTGCAGGCCCTCCTCGCCGAGCTGGGGCCGCGGGTCGAGGCCCTCCATGACCCCGACGGCCGGGACGGCCTGGCGGCCGAGCTGCGCCGACGGTGCGGCACCCTCGGCCAGGTCGTCCGGGTGGAACTGCCCGACGGCGTCCTGGACGGCACCGCCGTCGACCTGACCGCCGAGGGCCACCTGGTGGTGGACACCGCCGCCGGTCGACGGGTGGTGGCCGCCGGCGACGTCGTCCACCTGCGACCAACGGGGGGCGGCCCGACCGGCGGCCCTCCGGGGGGCGGCGCGGCCGCCAAGTAGGCTGCCCCGAATGCGCCTGCTCGTGACCGGCGGAGCCGGGTTCATCGGTTCCAACTTCGTCCGCTATTGGGTCGAACAGCACCCCGACGACCACGTGGTGGCCTACGACGTCCTCACCTACGCCGGCAACCGACCCAACCTGGCGGATGTGGAGGACAGGATCACGTTCGTCCACGGCGACGTCTGCGACTTGGACGCCGCCGCCTTGACCATGGAGACCGAAGCGATCGACACCGTCGTCCACTTCGCCGCCGAGTCCCACAACTCCCTGGCCGTCTTGGACCCGGGCCTGTTCTTCCGCACCAACGTCCTCGGCACCCAGGCCATGCTGGAGGCCGCCCGCCGGCACGGGGTGTCCCGGTTCCACCACATCTCCACCTGCGAGGTCTACGGCGACCTGCCCCTGGACACCGACGACAAGTTCACCGAGGACAGCCCCTACCGGCCGCGCACCCCGTACAACGCCTCCAAGGCCGGCGCCGACCACGCCGTCCGCGCCTACTTCGAGACCTTCGACCTGCCGGTCACCATCACCAACTGCTGCAACAACTACGGGCCGTACCAGTTCCCCGAGAAGGTCATCCCGCTGTTCACCACCCACGCCCTCGACGACCGCCCGCTGCCGCTGTACGCCTCCACCCAGAACCGGCGCGAGTGGCTGCACGTCCGCGACCACTGCCGCGCCGTCGAGGCCGTGCTGGCCCGCGGGCAGGTGGGCGAGACCTACCACGTCGGCAGCGGCATCGAGGCCAGCATCGCCGAGATCGCCGACCTGGTGCTCGGCACCCTCGGCAAGCCGGAGTCCCTGAAAGAGATCGTCCCCGACCGCCCCGGCCACGACCGCCGGTACCTGCTGGACTCGTCCAAGATCGAGCGGCAGCTCGGCTGGCAGCCCGAGGTCCCCTTCGCCGCCGGCCTGGCCGACACCGTCCAGTGGTACGCCGACCACCGCCAGTGGTGGGAGCCCTTGTTGGATCGGGCCCCGGTGGTCGAGGCCGGCTGGGGTGCCAACCGCTAGAGGTTGGTGTCGGACAGATGAAGGTTCTGGTGACCGGCGCCGGGGGGCAGCTCGGCCGCGATCTGGTGGACGCCTTCGGCGGGGTCGTCCCCGTCGGTGGTCGTCGCTGCTCCCTCTACGGCCCCGACGGGCCCGGGGTGGCCGTGCCGGTGGTCGGCCTGGACCACGCCACCTTGCCCGTCGAGGACCGCGGCGCCGTCCTGGCCGCCGTCGACGGGCTCCGTCCCGATGTCGTCGTCCACGCCGCCGCCTGGACCGCCGTGGACGCCTGCGAAGCCGACCCGGACCGGGCCCTGGCCGTCAACGCCCTCGGCACCCGGCACCTGGCCGAGGCCGCCGACCGGTACGGCGCCCACCTCGTCTACGTGTCCACCGACTACGTCTTCGACGGCCGGTCCCCCCGGCCGTACGTCGAGTGGGACCCCACCAACCCGCTGTCGGTGTACGGCGCCAGCAAGCTCGGCGGCGAGCGCGAGTGCCCGCCCGGGGCCACCATCGTCCGCACCTCCTGGGTCTGCGGCGCCCACGGCGCCAACATGGCCAAGACCGCCCTCCGGCTGGCCGCCGGCGACGGCGCCCTCCGGTTCGTCGACGACCAGCACGGCTGCCCCACCTTCACCGCCGACCTGGCCGCCGCCATCGTGACCCTGGCCACCGACCGCCGGCCCGGCATCCACCACGTCACCAACCAGGGGGCCACCACCTGGTACGGCTTCGTCGGCGCCGTCCTGGCCGCCGCCGGCCACGACCCCGCCCGGGTGCACCCCATCGCCACCGCCGACCTGCAGCCCCCCCGGCCCGCCCCCCGGCCGGCCAACTCGGTGCTGGACAACGCCGCCCTCCGGCTGGGCGGCCTGCCGCGGTTGCCGGACTGGCAGGACGGCCTGGACCGCCTGGTCCGGGCCCTGGACACCGATGAGAGGATGCCCACCGTATGACGCAGCGGACCGCCGGCTCGAACCCGGACGGGGCATGGTCGTGAGGGTCGTCGTGGCCGGCGGCGCCGGCTTCTTGGGGTCCCACCTGTGCGACCGCCTGGTGGACCGCGGGGACGACGTGGTCTGCGTCGACGACCTGTCCACCGGGCGGATGGACAACGTGGCGGCCCTGACCGGCCGCCCGGGGTTCACCTTCGTCCAGGCCGACGTCAGCCAGGACGTACCGGTGGACGGGCCGGTGGACGCCGTCTGCCACATGGCCAGCCCGGCGTCGCCGCCGGCGTACCTGCAGCGGCCCCTGGAGACCCTGGCGGTGGGCAGTGAGGGCACCCGGCGGCTGCTGGCCCTAGCCGAGCAGCACGGCGCCCGGTTCCTGCTGGCGTCCACCAGCGAGATCTACGGCGACCCCACCGTGCACCCGCAGGTGGAGCAGTACCGGGGCAACGTCGACCCGGTGGGGCCCCGCAGCGTCTACGACGAGGCTAAGCGGTTCGCCGAGGCCCTGACCATGGCCACCCACCGGGCCCGGGGGGTCGACGTCGGCATCATCCGCATCTTCAACACCTACGGCCCCCGGCTGGCGCCCGGTGACGGCCGGGTGGTCTCCAACTTCGTCGTCCAGGCCCTGGCCGGCGCCCCGTTGACCGTCTACGGCGACGGCTCCCAGACGCGCAGCCTCTGCTACGTGGACGACCAGGTGGACGGCTGGCTGGCCATGCTCGGATCCACCGACGCCGGGCCGGTCAACATCGGCAACCCCGACGAGCGGACCGTCCTCGATCTGGCCCGCAAGGTCTTGGCCGTCACCGGGTCGTCGTCCCCCCTCGAGTTCCGGCCGCTGCCCACCGACGACCCCACCCGCCGCTGCCCCGACATCGGCCTGGCCCGCCGCCTCCTCGACTGGGAGCCCCGGGTCGACCTGGACGACGGCCTGGCCCGCACGGTGGCCCATTTCGCCGGCCTGGCCCCCGCCGACCGGGCGGGAGAACGGGCGGGGCATGGCTGAGCGCCTGCTGGACGACATCGACTACCGCACCCTGTCGGTGATCGTGCCGGTGTACAACGAGCGGACCACCGTGGCCGAGATCGTCCGCCGGGTGCGGGCCGTGGAGGTTCCGGTGCTGGTGGACGTGGTGGTGGTCGACGACGGCTCCTCCGACGGCACCGACCGGGTGCTGGCGGCCATCGAGGACTCCACCGTCCGGGTGGTCACCCACCCCGTCAACCAGGGCAAGGGCGCGGCCATCCGCACCGGGCTGGCCCACGCTCACGGCGACCTGGTCCTCATCCAGGACGCCGACCTCGAGTACGACCCGGCCGACTGGCCCCGCCTGCTGGACCCGGTGCTGAAGCACAAGGCCCACGTCGTCTACGGCAGCCGGTTCACCGGTGAGCGCAAGAACATGCTGCCCACCCACTGGATCGGCAACCGGTTCCTGTCCCTCGTCACCAACCTGCTGTACTCCTCCACCCTGTCCGACATGGAGACCTGCTACAAGCTGTTCGACCGCCGGGTTATCGAGGGCCTCACGGTGGTCTCCAACCGGTTCGACTTCGAGCCGGAGATCACCG
>CAYVPF010000138.1:0-8357 GCA_964453355.1 uncultured Acidimicrobiaceae bacterium
GCCGTGCCCAGCCGCGGGCGGGGCACGGAATCCCGGATGGCGGCCAGCATCACCCCCGTGTTGCCCAGCTGGAAGCCGACGAGGAGCATCGAGCCGGCCAGCTGCCACGGTTCCCGGCTCAGGGCCACAGCGGCGAAGACGACCGCCTCCACCAGGGCGCTCCGGACGAACACCACCTTGCGGCTGTATTTGTCCGCCCACACCCCCCACAGCGGACAGGCGGACCACCGTGCAAATCCTCACCGGTGCCCAACACGCCACACCGATCAACAGCGCGAACCCCAACGACTATCTGCGGTACAAGATCGACCTGGGCTTCCACCGGCAGGTCGGCAGCATCAGGTCGGCCCGGATCGACCTGCTGACCGAGGTCATCACCCCGACAGGGCCGTACAACACGCCACTGGTGCAGACGGCGGCCTGGATGGCCCACTTGGAGGGCCATCTCCACCCGGGGGCCGACCCGCTCCACCCCGCAGACGGCGACGAGCGGCTGGCCGTCACCGGGCCGCAACGCTACGTGGGGGCAAAGGACGAATGGGCGTCGATCGTCTGCGGTTCCTGGGGCGGCACGTTCATCAGCTGGGCCACCACCCGTGCGCAGTTCGCCGCCCACAACGTCACCGACGCCCGCCGGGCGGCCGAATACGTCCACCTCTTCGTCAGCGACCACCTCCCCCTGGTCGCCACGATCGACCTCGTGTAGGCGCCGCCCGATGCCCACCCACGAACCCCTTGGTGCGAGATGAACGTCTGGGAGGCCGGGTAGCCATGCCGGCGGTCAACGTCTGCTTGTGGAACATCCAGAACTTCGGCCAGCAGTTGGGCCGGTACGACGGGCGGGGCTTCTACAACGACCTGCGCAACCGGTTCCTGTCCCGCTTCGTCGCCCAGCACGACATCGACGTCCTGATGGTCCAAGAGGTGGTGCCGGGCGCCCAGCCGGCATTGGCCGACCTGGTCACCAAGTTGAACGCGTTGTACACACGGCCGGACTGGGCCTACAGCTTCTGCGCCTCGGCCATCCGCAACGACGCCGTCAACGTGGTCACCACCAACGCCGACCTGATCGACCGCACGGGTGCCCGGTCCGAGTGCCTGGGCGTGGTCTGGCGCACCCAGAGCACCAGGTTCACGATGGTCCCGGCCGTCCACCAGGTCGGCCGAGCCACCACCACAGGGGTGGCCTCGCCGCTCAACATCAGCCAGCTGGGCCGCCCGACCGGCATCACCGACCCCTTGCGGCAGTACTTCGGGGCCACCGGTGGGTTCACCCGCGACGGGGTGTACCCGTGGGAACCGGGCGGGACAGGCGGCTTGGTCCGCGCCGCCGCCTGGCCGCGGCTCGAGTACCCCCGCACGTCACTCTTCGACGCCCGACGTCCCTATTGGTCGCAGTCCCGGCGACCCGCCTATGTGGTGGTCCAGCTCGCCGGCGGCGGCCGGACACTCTGCCCGATTGCCGCATATCACGCCCCCAGCAACGCCCAGCTGGCGGCGTGGGGCGCCTTCATGTCCGGGTTGGCCCGGGAGCTGTACGTGGTGGACGGGGTCGACGGCACAGGCCAGCCGACCCCGGCGCTGACACCGGTGCTGGCCAACGCCGGGTTCTTCGGTGGCGACTTCAACTATGCCGTCAGCCAGGCGACCTGGCCCTCGGACTACCGTTACTTCGTCGACCAGCGGGGCCAGACAGGCGATACCGGCGCCTTCCAGGCGACCACCCCGCCGCCTACAGCCGCCACAACCGCCCGCCGGACCACCGTGCAGATCGTCACCGGCATCTTCCACAACCAGCCGATCAACAGCACAAACACCGACGACTACCTGCGGTACAAGATCGACCTGGGCTTCCACCGGCAGGTCGCCGACATCGCCTCCATCCGGGTCGACCTGCTGCCCGAGATCATGGCCAACCCGACAGGGGTCTACGACGACGCGCTGGTGCGCACCGAGGCCTGGATGGCCTTCGTGGAGACACAGATCGCCAATCCGTTCTACCCCTACCCGCAACGGCTCGACCCCACCGGCCCGCAGTACCGCAAGCCCAAGAAGGTCGGCCGGCGGACCGTGTACACCTGGGTGCCGACCGTCTGCGGCGCCTGGGGCGGCACCTTCGTCGACTGGGCCGAGACCCGTCGCCAGTTCGCCGCCCACAACATCACCGACGCCCGCCGGGCGGCCGAGTACTTCCACATCTTCGTCAGCGACCACCTGCCCCTGGTCGCCACCATCAACTTCTAGCGCCCGATGCCCACCCACGAGCCGACCGGAGCGAGATGAACATCCGGGAGCTGTACGCCGCCCTGCAACCGTTCACCGACACGGCCGCCGGCACCCTGACCGTCCCGGCCGGCTCGGTCACCAGCTGGACAGCCGTGCACGACCTCCTGGACGCCGCGCTGGCCAACCAGACCCTGGCGGTCACGGGGATCGCCAGCTTCCCCTCCGAGCCGACCGGCAATTCGATCGCCTACCAGGGCCAGGCCGCCCTGTTCCCGTGGAGCGGGGCCGGCACGCAGACCGGGCTGTCGGTGACGGCCACGTTCTCGGTCGACCAGGCCGGAACACCACAGCTCCTGGTCCGGGCGGTGGTGCCGGGCACCGCCGGCTGGACTCTGGCGAACAGCCTGTCCGGCCTGGCCGGCACGGACCTGGCCGGCGTGGTGTTCGACGGCGGGGTGTTCGCCCTTACCAGCCAGGCCGTCGCCGTGGCTGACTTCCCCGGCCCGGTCGACCCGTTCGTCGCCTTCACCGGCTCGGTCGACCCGACCGGCCCGTACGGCATCGGCCAGGCGCTGCTGCCCACCCCGGCCAGCCGGATCGTGTCCGGCCCCGTCGACCTGACCGCCGGGGTCATGCCGGCGATCACGCTGAGCCCGGTCGGCGGGGCGCCGGTCACCATCGCCGGCATCGACTTCGAGTTCGGCGCAGCCATGTCCAGCTACTACCGGGAACTGCCGTACTACGACGCGGACCATCCGGACCAGACCACGGTCGAACGGCCGTTCTCGAACGCCGGCCTCGTCGCCACCGTGGCCTTCGGCGCCGGGCCGGCGCTGGGCCTGACGATGCCGGTGCTGCCGGCCAGCGACCACCAGACCCTGACCGTCGTCCAGACCGACAAGCCACTGTCGTCCTGGGCCGACCTCGATCCGCTCACCGGTGGCATCAACCTGGGGACGCTGATCCCGCCGGAGGTACCGGCCGCCCAGTCGCTGGTGCTGCGCAAGCTGGCGCTGTCGCTCTACTTCCCCGACGACACCATCCTGCCCATCGTGACGGCGATGGAGCTCGACGTGCTGATGGACCTCGGGGAGTGGCCGCTGCTGCCCAACGGCATCCTCACGGTGCAGCGGGTCGGTGCGGCCATGACCATCCTGTTCGGTACGGACGGCAGCACGACCGTCGCCGGCTCGCTCTACACCGACTTCGCCATCGTCGAAGAGGTGCAGATGACGGCGACGCTGAACCTGCCCCAGCTGTCGCTCACGGCCAGCTTGCAACCGGGGATCACGGTGGCCGTGGAGTCCTTGATGGCGTCGGTGCTCGAGAAGCTGACCGGCCACATCTACGTGCCGCCGATCGAGATGGACATCTCCCGGCTGGACATGGCGGTGGACGTCCCCAACCGGACGTTCGGCTTCGGTACCGACATCCTCACCGACTGGAGCATCGCCTTCGGCGAGGCCAACGGGGGGGCGCTGATCACGCTCAGCTTCCAGGGCATCAGCTTCGACATCAACTACGACGGGCAGCTGCTGCAGGCCACATTCGTCGCCTACGCCGGCATCAACGAGGGCCGGTTCTACTTCGGGGCCCGGTCGCCGGGCGACGGGGTGGGCTGGGCCTTCGCCGGCGGCCTCATGACGGGCAGCACGCTGAGCGTGACCAACCTGCTGCTCAACTTCATGTTCCCGACCGGCACAATCCCCGGCGGCAGCTACGGCATCCCGGACCTGGTCATCGACACCCTGTCGGCGACGCTGGCCACCGACGCCACCAACACCCCCTCGGCGTACACCTTCGAGGGTGGACTGAGCACCTCCTGGACGTTCTCGGTCTTCCCCGGCGGGCTCACCCTCCAGCTGCGGGCCGACGTCGCCCTGCGCGGCACCAGGGCCACCGAGTCCCCGCCCGAGCTGCCCCGGCTGGCCCGACCCGGCCGCGGCGGGCTGGTGCCGGTGGCCACCGCACCCACATGGCCCGTCGCCGACGACGCCCCCTGGCAGATCGCCGGTTCCGTGCTCGGCCTGGTCAACCTGTTCAACCTGGAGATCTCGGCCGGCTACCAGTTCGCCCCCGACAACTCCTCCCTCAGTTTCGGGATCTGGTACAAGGGTCGTGGCCTCCAGGCCACCCTGACCCAGGAGCCCGATCCGAAGACCCGGCTGGCCCAGACCATCCTGACCATCCGGCTGGGCGACCTCTCCTTCGGGGAGATCCTGGAGTACCTGATCAACCTGGCCCTGCCCGGCGAGACCCGCCGTCTGCCGTCGCCCTGGGACGTGCTGTACCAGGTCAACTTCAAGAACCTCTCGCTGGTGGCCAACCTGACCACCTCGGAGGTGCTGATCAGCTACCACGTCGGCCTGGACCTCGGGTTCGCCCAGTTCACCTCCATCGGCCTGCGCTACCGCAGCGTGAACGGCGAGGGCCGCGTGTACGTCGAGCTGGTCGGGGAGTTCCTGGGCCAGTCGTTCGGGGGCGCCGACGGGGAGCCGTTGACCTGGGACGCCATCAACGACCCGGCGCCGGAGGTGCCCGGCAAGGGCGGCAGCTTCCTGGACCTGCGCTACGTCGGCTTCGGCCAGCACGTGGCCCTGTCCGTCCCGATCAGCGAGTTGGACACCGTGGAGAAGGTGGTCACCGCCCTCCGGGCCTCCATGCGCCCGGTGACCGGGACGGGCAACCCGCTGAGCGACCCGGCCGCCGCCTCGTTGCGCTACGACGGCAACAGCAACTGGCTGTTCGGCCTCGACGCCACCATCCTCGACACCGTCTCGCTGTCGATGGCGTTCCTCGACCCGAACCTGTACGGCGGGGTCATTGCCCTGGCCGGCGAACGGGCCGGGGGCCTGTCGGGGCTGCGGTTCGAGCTCCTGTACCGCAAGGTCACCGAGGACATCGGGGAGCTGTCGGCCGACTTCCGGGTGCCCGACGCCTTCCGGCACCTCGAGTTCGGGGCCGTGTCGGTGACCCTCGGCCTGGTGCACGTGGACATCTACACCAACGGCAACTTCAAGATCGACCTGGGCTTCCCCCACAACCAGGACTTCTCCCAGTCCTTCGCCGTCGAAGTGTTCCCGTTCGTCGGCGAAGGCGGCTTCTACTTCGGCTACCTGACCGGGGCCACCTCGAAGCGGGTGCCCCAGATCACCAACGGCACCTTCTCGCCGGTCATCGAAGCCGGCCTGGGACTGTCGGTCGGCCTGGGCAAGGACTTCCAGGCCGGCCCGCTGAAAGCCGGCCTGAAGGTCGAGGTGTACGGCATCTTCGAGGGCGTCTTCGCCCCGTTCAGCCCCTACGACCGGGCCGTCGGGACCGCCGAGTACTACTGGATCCAGGGCACCGCCGGCGTCGTCGGCACCCTGTACGGCAGCGTGGACTTCGTCGTCATCAAGGCCGAGGTCAGCATCGTCGCCCGGGCCTCGGTCACCTTCGTGCTCGAGGCCTACCGGCCCTCGCTGGTCGAGCTGTCCCTGTCCGTGACCGCCAAGGCCAAGATCAAGATCCTGTTCATCACCATCCACTTCAGCTTCGAGTTCGCCCTGGACGAGAGCTTCGTCATCGGTTCGGCCAGCGCCACCCCGTGGACCGTCGGCGGGAGCAGCGAACGGCAGCTGGCCCGGTCCTCGGTGGCGGCGATGCTGGGGCAGGACCGACCCGAGCTGGCCGGCTTCGCCGGCTCCGGTGACCCGAGCCGCCTGACCGGGCTGTGGGGCCACCCCCGGCTGCGCCAGCAGCGCAACCAGGCCCCGGTGCGGGCGCTGAGCCGGATCCGCTACGCCCGCTGGGAGCTCCCGTCGCTCCTGGCCGAGCCGAGCTACCGCAGCCGGCACCAGGCCCGGCTCCTGGCCGGCCGGGGCGAGGAGCCCCGCCTGGCCGCCGGCCTGGCCGACCCGGCACCGGATCCCTGGTCGCCCCTGCCGGTCTTCGGCACAGGCAACGCCAAGACCGCCCGGCTGCAGTTCGTGCCGATGTTCACCGTGGCCGACCCCACATCGCTGTACGACCGCACACCCCAGCAGCTGGCCGCCGACGGCACCAACCAGGTCGAGATCGCCCTGGGCTTCGTCGCCGAGAATGCCACTGACCCGGGCGCCCACGGCGCGGCCCAGCTGCGCCGGTTCACCGACGACCATGTCCACCACCTGTCCACCGACGGCACCACCCCGGTGGCGGACATGGTGGAGGCCTTCTTCCGGTGGGCCGCCCAGGCCGGGGCCGGGAAGGCCGGGGACGACGACATCAGCCTGCTGGCCCTGCAGGACCTGCTGACCGAGGTCGGCGACCCGGCCTTCCAGGCGGCCACCTTCGAGTACGGGAACCTGACCGGGTTCCTCGTCGACAGCCTGCACCTGGAGATCGCCGGCTATCCCACCGGTGGCGGGTCGGACACCAGCGGCACCATGGTGGCCCTGCCCCCGGAGATCACGGCGACGCTGGTCACCGGCTCGTCCAGCACCGAGCGGGACTACCGCACCTACCAGCCGGTCAGCACGGCCTACGCCACCAACCTGACCACCTACTTCCGCCAGTTGCTGACGGACGCCACCAGCGAGCAGGCGAGCGAGCCACGGGCCGCCGGTCGGCCGCTCGCCGAGACGGCAGAGCCGGCCCGGCCGCCCGGCGATCCGCAGGCGAACAGCCTGGCCGAGCTGATCTTCGGCGAGTACTTCGCCCTGCTGACCCAGGCCAGCCTGCAGGCGGCCGTCGCCCTGCTCCAGAACTATCCGGTGGCCTACCCGGCGAGCGGCGGTCCGAGCCTCAGCGAGCTGGCCCGGAGCTTCAGCGGGCTGTCGGCCCGGGTCCGGCTCGGCCGCGGCCAGCGGTTGGCCGACATGGCGGCGTACACCGGCCACCACCCGGCCCGGCTGGCCGCCGCCAACCCGGGGCTGGGCGGGGACGACAGCCGGGACGATAGCCGGGACGGCGGCCTGATCGAGGTCCCGGTCGAGGTGACGCCACTGTCGATCGCCGAGGACAACCGCACCGCCACCCTGGCCACCGGCCTGGTCCTGCAGATGCCGTCCCTGCCGTACCAGGTCCGGAGCGGCCAGACCCTCGACGACGTGGCGGCCAGCATTCCCTACGTGGCCACCACCAGCCCGATCAGCGGGGCCGCCGTCGGTACCGCCAGCCAGGACCTGGTCGGCCTGCTGCGGACCGGTGAGGGCGTGCCGATCCCGGCCTTCACCTACCAGGCCGTCAGCGGGGACACCCAGAATTTCCTCACCGCGTTCATGACGGTGCGCAACCTCGGCCCGGTCGGCGTGGCCAACCTGGACTGGTACGAGCAGGCCATCGCCACCCTCAACCCGACCGTGCTGGATTGGACGGCGCCGGCCGGCACGATCCAGGTCCCGTACGCCTATCTCGACAGCACGGCGGACAACGCCGTCGACTACACGGTGCACCCCGGCGACACCCTGGCCCGGATCGCCGGCGCCTTCTCGCTCTTCCAGGCGATGGACAACACCACCAACCCGGTCGTCACCGACCCGGTGACCATCCCGGCGATGACCCACCCGGTCGCCCCCCTGGACACCTTCGCCAGCCTGGTCCAGGATTTCCCCGGCCTGACCCTGGTGGCGCTGGTCGGCGCCAACACCGGGGCGGCCGTCCTCACCCCGCTCGCCGTGCTGCGGCTTCCCGCCTTCACCGCCGTGCTGCCGGCGGCCCAGTCGTTGGCCGGCGTGGCCGCGGCCTACGACCTCAGCCTGGCCGACCTGGTGGACATCGTCGAGACAGTGCCGGCGCTGTTCGCCGGTGGCGACCTGACCGTCCGGGACGTCCCGGCCCGGTCGGTGAACGATCTCGTCACCGATCTCACGACCACCGGGCAGTTGAACACGATCGCCACCCAGGTCTCGAACTTCCTGGCCCACGGCCTCCGGGCCCCGGCGCCGGACGACACGACCTTCACCGACCTGACCCCGCAGCAGGTGGCCGACGGCGACTTCACCGGGCACCTCTACGGCATCAGCGACCTGATCGGCCAGCAGTTCTCCTGGCCCGACACCTCGGTCAGCGCCCAGCTGACCCTCACCCTGCCCGACACCGCCAATGGCTGGCTGAGTCTGGTCGACACCACCACCACCGGGGACGGCCTGGTAGTCAGTGCCGAGCTGGGC
>CAYVPF010000139.1:0-8335 GCA_964453355.1 uncultured Acidimicrobiaceae bacterium
GAGGTCCGCGGCCGCGAGATCGTCACCGGCATGCCGAAGACCGTCCTCCTGTCCCCCGAGGAGGTCCGGGGGGCGTTGGAGGAGCACGTGGCCCATATCGTGGCCGCCGCGGTCAACTGCCTCGGTGAGGCTCCGCCGGAGCTGGCCCAGGACATCATCTTCCAGGGCATCCACCTCGTCGGGGGCGGCGCCCTGCTGCGCGGCATGAACCAGCGCATCGCCGACGGCACCGCCGTCCCCGTCCACCTCGTCGACACCCCCCTCGAGTGTGTCGCCCTCGGTGCCGGCCGGTGCATCGAGTCCTTCGAAAAGCTCAGCAACCTGTTCGCCAGCGACGACTAGTCCTCGAGGAGAATGGTGGCGGCCTCCCGGACCTGCCAGTCCCGGTCCTCCAGGGCACGCGCCAGCGCGGCATCCACCTCCGGACCGTCGAAGGCGGCCAGGGCCACCACGGCCCGGCGTCGCACCGTCGGCTTGTCGCCCAACGCCGCCAGCACTGCCGCCAGCCCTGCCGGGTCGCCCACCGCCCCCAGCGCCGCCACCGCCGCTTCGCGGCACCGCATGTCCCCGTGGCCGGCGGCCACCGCCGACAGCGCGGCCACGGCCGCCGCTGTCCGCCATTCGCCCACGGCCCAGCACGCCGCCTCGGCCACCAGCGCGTCGTCGTCCGCCAAGGCGGCCCGCACCGCCAGGCTCAGCGGGTCGTCTCCACCCGGCCGGACGCCACCCGGCCGGGCCCCTGCCTCCCCGACGGCCCGCCGCCGGACCGTCGGCGACGGGTCCGCCAGGGCCGTCATCAGGTCGGCCACCTCGAGCGACCGCAGACGGGCCAGCGCGCCGACGGCGGCCGCCCGCACCGACGGGTCCGGATCGGCCAGGGCCGCTCGGGCCCGGCCCTCGTCCCCCAGGTGCCCGGCCGTCACGACCTCCTGACGCCTGCCCGCCGCACCGGCCGAGCCATCGGGACCGGCCGGCGACACCGCGGATCCGGGGGAGCCGCCCTCTGGCACTGTGAGTTCCGTGGCAGGATCGTCCGGCACCATCGCCAGTATGTCCGAGCCTCAGCCGCAACCGCCGCCGTTTCCGCCACCCCGGCGACGTCGTTGGCCGTTCGTGGTGGCCGGCGTGGCGGTGCTGCTGGTGGTGTTGGTGGCCGTGGCCAGCCGGATCACACTGAACTACTACGCCCTCACCCCCGGGCAAGCCCAGCCGGTCGGACCGCTCATCAAGGTGCCCCCGTCCCGAGCCCACCGGACCCGGGGGCCGATCCTGCTGACCGACGTCTACGTCACCCGCGTCACCCTGCTCGACTATCTCCCGGACCTGTTGGACGCCGACGCCCAGGTGGTCGGCGCCGCCACACTCCTCGGCCCGTACACCCCGCCCGACCAGCTGATCACGCAGGGCTACCTGGAGATGGCCCAGTCCCAGGCGGCGGCCAAGGCGGCGTCGTTGACCCGCTTGGGCTACGACGTGCCCGAACGTGACGCGGGGGCCCTGGTGTTCGCCGTCCAGCCCGGCTCCCCGGCGGCGTCGGCCCTACAGGTCGGCCAGATCGTCACCGCGGTCGACGGGACGTCGACGGCCGACGACTGCGCCTTCATCGCCGCCCTGGCCCCCTACGGCCCCGGCCAGACCGTGCGGCTGTCGGTGGAGCGGTCCACGGTCACCTCGGAGGGGGTCATCAAGCCCGGCCACACCGTCACCGAGCGGGTCCGCCTGGGCCGTCGCCCGGCGGCCGACCACGGGTCGTCGGGGTGCCCCGACGTGCACGGCTCCTCCCGCGGCTACCTGGGCGTCGTGGTGGAGACGCAGCAGGACTTCACCTATCCGTTCCCGGTGTCGGTCGACACCTCCGACATCGGGGGCCCGTCCGCCGGCCTGGCCATGACCCTCGGCATCATGGACGCCCTGTCCTCGGGACACCTCACCGGCGGCCGCACCATCGCGGCCACCGGCACCATCACACCCACAGGGGCCGTCGGCGACGTCGGCGGGGTCGCCCAGAAGACGGTGGCGGTCGAGCAGGCCGGGGCCACCGTCTTCTTCGTCCCCCCCGCCGAACTGGCCACAGCCAAGTCCAAAGACGTGCCGTCCCTGCACATCTACCCGGTCACCTCCTTGGACCAGGCCCTGTCGGTGCTGAAGCGCCTCGGCGGCCGGGTGCCGCCGGCACCGGTCCCAGCTGGGAGAACACCACATCCGGCCGGAGCCAAGTCGTAGGCTCTGCCCCATGCCCGACGACCGTCCGACCATCTCCTCCTCGCGGGTGGCCGCGGCCGACGTCGCCCGTCATTCCTTCGACGTCGTCCGCCGTGGCTTCGATCCCCAGGAGGTCCGGGCCTTTTTGGAGCTGGTCGCCCGTGAGCTGTCGGCCTGGGAACAGCACGAGGACGACCTCCGCCAGCAGGTGGCCGACGCCGACGAGCGGTCCCGCCATCCGGTCATCGACGAGGCCACCCTCACCGCCGCCCTCGGCCAGCAGAGCGCGGCCGTCCTCCGCAACGCCCACGACGAGGCCGCCCGCATCACCCTGGCCGCCGACGAGGCCGCCGCCGCCCTGACCCGGGAGGCCCAGCAGCACGCCACCGATGCCCTGGTGCGGGCCGAGTCGGCCGCCGCCGAGCGGATCGCCGAGGCCGAGATCGCCGCCACCACCGTCCAGCAGCAGGCCCGCCAGGAGGTGGCCACCATGCTGGACGCCGCCCGGGCCGAGGGCGAGGCCCTGGTCGAGCGGGCCCGGCTGCAGGGCCGGGGCATGATCGACCAGGCCCAGGACGCCCGCCGGCGGGTGTTGGCCGACATGGCCCAACGTCGCCGCGCCGTCACCTTGCAGATCGAGCAGTTCCGGGCCGCCCGCGACGAGCTGGCCGCCGCCGTCCTCGGGCTCCGTGACACCGTCGACCGGGCCGCCGGCGACCTGGTCCGGGCCGACGACGACGCCCGGGCCGCCGCCGCCGACGTCGCCCGCCGGCAGCAGACCGACGTGCCCGACACCGCCCTCGCCGCCGAGGTCGACCGCGCCGTCGCCGACCTGGCCGCCGCCGGCGCCGTGTTCGACATCGACGACTTCGGTCCGTTCCCCGCCGCCCCACCGGCCGAGCCACCGGCCGTTTCGGCGACCCCGGCCGATGTCGGCAACGCCCACGGGGAGCTCGACGTCGACACCGACGAGGCCGATGGGCCGGCGGGTACCGACGCCATCGGTGACGTCGACGCTCTGGTCACCGTGGCCGCCGCCGTCGACGTCCCGGACGAGCTCGACGCCGTCGAGGACCTGTTCGCCCGCCTCCGGGCCAGCCACCCCGGCGACGTCACCAACCTGCAGCCGTCCGCCGCCCCGGAACCGGCGGATACCGGAGAGGCCACCCCGGCAGCCGGCACCCCGGTCGCCGACGATCCGGCTCCGCCGACCCCGGTGGTCGACGAGGAAACCGGGGAAGTCGAGGAGGCCGACGGGGAGCCGGGGGAGGCCGCCGCCGCAGCCGAAGACCCCGCCGCGGCGGCCATTCCCGGAGACGAAGCCACCGAGGACGACGTGTCCGATGGGGCGGTGCCCGACGACGCCTCGGAGGCCGCTGACGAGGTCGACGAGGCCGGGCCCGACGAGGCCGGGCCCGATGAGATTGGCCCTGACCAGGCCGCCCTGGACAGCCGGGCCGAGCTGTTGGACCCGGTCGTCGCCAAGCTCGCCCGCCGGCTGAAGCGGGCCCTGCAGGACGACCAGAACCGGCTGCTGGACGTCCTCCGCAGCGGGTCCGGCGACCGCCTGGGCACGGTGCTGCCCGCCGAGGACGACCAGCGGGCCGTGTACACCGAGGCCGCCTCCGCCGACCTGCGCGACGCCGCCGTGGCCGGCATCGCCTTCACCCGCCGCCAGCTGGGCACCACCCGGGGCCGGGCGCCGGCCCCCGACGCCGCCGCCGTGGGCCAGGTGGCCGCCGGGCTGGCCGGCACCGTGGTCACCCTGCTCCGCCGCCGGCTGGCCGAAGACGAGAACGCCGGTCCCGACGCCGACCGGATCGGGGCCGCCTACCGGGAGTGGCGCGGCGCCCGTATCGAACGGCTGGTCGGCGACGCCGCCCTGGAGGCGTTCTCCTCCGGGGTCATCTCCGCCGCCGGCACCGCCGGGCTCCGCTGGGTCCTGGCCGGCAACGGCACCGGCTGTGCCGACTGCGACGACAACGCCCTGGCCGACGTCATCGGCCGCGGCGAGGACTTCCCCACCGGCCACCGCCACCCGCCGGCCCATGCCGGATGCCGGTGCCTCGTGGTGCCGACGCCGGTCTGACCTTCCTCGCCGCCTAGGCTGCCCCCGGTGCGGACCCCTCAAGACCTGCCGGCCCGCGCCCCCCGCGCCCGCGGCCGCGGCCGTTGGTGGATCATCGGCGCCGTCGTCGTCCTCATCATCATCCTGGCCTCACTCAAGTCGCTGGCCACCCTGTACACCGACAGCCTCTGGTTCTCGTCCGTCCACCTGCACGGCGTCTGGTCCACCCTGCTGGCCGTCAAGGTCGGCCTGTTCGCCTCCTTCGGCGCCCTCTTCTTCGTCGGCCTCTGGGTCAACCTGCTGGTCTGCGACCGCATCGGCGTCCGCACCGCCACCTTGGAGCCCGACGACGAGCTGGTCCGCCGGTACCAGCACGCCGTCCGGCCGTACTCCCGCCGCATCTACGCCGCCATCGCCCTGGTCCTCGCCCTCATCGCCGCCTCGGGCACCGTCGGCGAATGGAACAACTGGATCCTGTTCACCCACGCCACCTCCTTCGGGGTGAAGGACCCGCAGTTCGGCATGACAGTGGGGTTCTTCGTCTTCCGGCTGCCGTTCCTGCAGTTCCTGGTCGACTGGTCCCTGGTGGCCCTGGTGGTCATGCTGGTGGTCACCGCCGTCTTCCACTACCTGAACGGCGGCATCCGGGCCCAGCGCACCACCCCGCGGGTCCGCCCGGCGGTGAAAGTCCACCTGTCCGTCCTGCTGGCCCTCATCGCCCTGGTCAAGGCCGCCGGGTACATCCTGCAGCGGTTCCAGCTGGACACCTCCACCAACGGCTACGTCGAGGGGGCCGGCTACACCGACGTCCACGCCCGCCTGCCGGCGTTGGCCATCCTGTTCTTCGTCTCCCTGTTCGCCGCCGCCATCCTGCTCTACAACATCCGCCGCCAGGGCTGGACCCTCCCGGTGCTGGCCATCGGCGTCTGGGCCTTCGTCGCCCTGGTCATCGGCGTCATCTACCCCGCCGTCCTCCAGGTCTTGAAGGTCAACCCCGCCCAGAGCACCCTGGAGCAGCCCTACATCCAGCGCAACATCGTCGCCACCCGGGCCGCCTACGGCCTGGACCACGTCCAGCAGCTGCCGTTCGACGGCAACACCACCCTGGCCGCCACCACCGTGGCCGACGACGCCACAACCCTGGCCAACATTCGGCTGTGGGACCCGTCCGCCACAATCTCGCTGCCCACCTTCCAGAAGCAGCAGGGCATCCGCCCCTACTACCAGTTCCAGTCCGTCGGCATCGACCGGTACACAGTCAACGGCACCCTCCGACCGGCCATCCTCGGCGTCCGGCAGCTCAACCCCAACGACCTGCCGTCCACCAGCTGGGTCAACACCCACCTGCAGTACACCCACGGCGAGGGTGCCGCCCTGGCCCTGGCCAACCAGACCACCGGCCAGGGCAACCCGGTGTACGCCATCAAGGACGTCCCCCCGGTGTCCTCCCAAGGCCTGCCCAAGGTCAGCCAGGCCGGCGTCTACTTCGGCCTCGACGATCCCGGCTACGTCGTGGCCAACAGCAAGCAGCTGGAGCTGGACTACCAGGGGTCCTCAGCCAAGAACACAGGCCAGGACGTGGAGAGCCACTACCAGGGCACCGGCGGCATCCAGCTCAACTCCTTCCTCACCAAGGCCGCCTTCGCCGTCCGGCTCGGCACATTCAACCTGCTCATCTCCGACCTCATCACCCCCAAGTCCCGGATGATGTTCGTCCGCACAATCCAGGCCATGGCGGAGAAGGCCGCCCCGTTCCTCAGCTTCGACGCCGATCCCTACGCCGCCGTCGTCGGCGGCCACATCGACTGGATCCTGGACGGCTACACCACCAGCGACGAGTACCCGTACTCCCAGAACGCCGACACCCAGCAGGTCCCTCCGGGCAGCGGCCTGCCGGCCAGCTACAACTACGTCCGCAACTCCGTCAAGGTCGTCATCGACGCTTACTCCGGCACCATGACCTTCTACGCCATGGACAAGGACCCCATCCTGGAGGCCTACGAGGCCGCCTTCCCCCACATGTTCGTCCCCTCCACGGCCATGCCGGACGCCCTGGCCGCCCACCTGCGGTACCCCGAGGACCTCTTCTCCATCCAGGCCGCCGTCTACGGCCGCTACCACATCACGTCCCCGTCCAACTTCTACACCGCCGGCGACGCCTGGAGCCTGTCCCCGACGGCCGGCGTCGGCTCACCCTCCAATGCCCTCGCCGTCACCGTCACCACCAACGCCGAGGGTGAGGCCATCGGTGGCTCCCTGCAGCGAATGTCCCCGCTGTACCAGGTCTTGGAGGAACCCGGCGAGCAGACCCAGTCCTTCACCATCTCCGACGCCTACGTCCCCGCCTCCCAGGGGGCGTCCATCCAGAACCTGTCCGCCTTCATGATGGCCAGTTCCGACCCCAGCCAGTACGGGCAATTACGCGTCTACGTCACCACCCCCGGCCACAGCGTCGTCGGTCCCGCCCTGGCCGACTCCTACATCGAGCAGAACAGCACAGTGTCCCGGCAGATCAGCCTGCTCGACCAGCACGGCTCCCAGGTCGTCCTCGGCAACATCCTCATGGTCCCCATCGACCAGTCCATGCTGTACGTCCGTCCCCTCTACACCGAGTCCACCGGCAACCCCCAGCCGCAGTTGAAGTACGTCATCGCCGTCTTCGGTCAGAAGGTCGGCATGGAGTCCTCCCTGGACGCCTCCTTGAACGCCGTCCTCGGCAGCCATCTCGGCAACTCCCCCACATCGTCCCCTTCCACAACCAGCCCCTCGTCCTCCACAACCACCAGCCCCGCCATCACCACAACCTCCGCCGTCGCCCAGGCCGAGGCCGACCTCACGCAGGCCGCCGCCGACTACGCCCAGGCGATCGCCGCGGAGAAGGCCGGCAACCTGGCCGGCTACGCCAACGACATCGCCGCCGAGCACACCGAGGACGCCGCGGCCCAGCAGTTGCTGGCCACCGCGGCCAAGGGCGCCACCACGACCACCACCGTGCCCAAGACCTCTTCGTCCACCAAGTCGTCGGCCGGCAAGACCACCTCCACCACCAAGCCCACCTCAACGTCCGCCACCACCAACGCCGACAAGACCGGATCGGGGACCGGGTCCAGCAGTAAATCCGGCACCGACGGGTCCGCCGGCAGCAGCTCGAGCACCACCTCCGCCTCCGGCAAAGCCACCACCACGACCAGTGCCAGCGGGTCTGCCGGCACCGGCACCACTGGTGGCGCCGGCGGCGGTGGTGGCGCCGGCGGCGGTGGTGGCGGTGGTGCCACAGGGACAGGCGGATCGGCGACCTCGGCCACCACGCCCGCCGCCTCCGCGTCCTCCTCGTCGCCGTCACCCGTCAAGACCACGACCACCACCACGTCGCCGACAGCCGGCACAACACCCGCCAACGAAGCCTGAGCCCGGCCGGCTGAAGCGCGGCACCGTGGGATGATGGTCGGGGCTCGTCGGGCCCACCAACTGATCGGGCCCGGCGGCCGATCCCGTGCTGACCGATGACGGAGGTGACGTCGATGGGTTTTCTCGACAAGGTGAAAGAGCAGGCGGCCGTGGCCACCGCGGTGGCCAAGGACGCCGCCCAGAAGGGCCAGGCCAAGCTGGACGACATACAGGCCAAGCGAGCCGCCGACGGCCTTCTCCGCGACCTGGGCGCCTTGGCCTACGCCGACCAGGCCGGTCGTAGCCCGGCCACCGCCGACGTCGACGCCCAGCGCCTGGTTGACGCCCTGCGGGCCTACGAGCAGGCCCACGGGTCCATCGACCTCACCCTGACCTCGGGTGGTGGGAACCCCGGATCCCCGGGAGCCGGAGCCCCGGACAACCCTCCCGGGGCCTGATCATCGGCGAGCGGGCCGACCGCCTCTGACGGGGCAGGCTGACCCTGGAGAGCGGGCCGACCGCCAGGCCCTCGGTGGTGTGGGGCTGACGGGCGGGGGCTGACGAGGGGGCCTGAAGGGCTGCTAAAGTGTGCTCTCACCGCCGCGGGGTGGAGCAGTCTGGTAGCTCGTCGGGCTCATAACCCGAAGGTCGTAGGTTCAAATCCTACCCCCGCCACTA
>CAYVPF010000140.1:0-1915 GCA_964453355.1 uncultured Acidimicrobiaceae bacterium
GTGGCCACCGCCGCCACCACCCCGACCCGGCCAGCCGGAACACCAGACCCACCGCCACCGGCCACAGCCACGGCCGCACGGCCACCGCCGCCACCACCGTCCGCAGCCCCACCGGCCCGGCCATCCCGGCCCGCTTGGCCGCCGTCACCGCGCCACCGCCACGCCGGCCGGTGACGCGACCGCCGCTGCCCCAGCGACTGCCGCCATGCCGGGGGCGATGCCGTCCAGGCCGCGCCAACCGACGGCGGCGGCCCCCACCAGCGGCCCGTCGCCGCCCAACCCGGCCGGCTCCACGACGGTGCCGGCCGAGAACGGCATCCCGGCCCGCAGCCGGACCTCCCGCCGGGCGGCTTCGAAGAACGGCACCCCGAACCCGAGGGCCACCGACCCGGCCACCACGGCCAGGTCCAGGTCCAAGAGGGTGGCGACCGACGCCACCGCCCGGCCCACCAGGATGCCGGTCCGCTCCACCACCGCCGGCGGGGCCTCCACCGGCGGCCGGCCGGTGACCGCGGCGATGGCCGTCCCCGACGCCTCCGCCTCCAGGCAGCCCCGGCCACCGCACGCACACCGCCGGCCGTCCGGTTCCACCACCACATGGCCGATGTGCCCGGCGTTGCCCAGCCGGCCGTCCAGCAGCCGGCCGTCCAGTACGATGCCCCCGCCGACCCCGGTGGACACCACCATGGCCAGGTAGTCGGCCCGGCCCCTGGCCGCCCCGGTCCACCCCTCCGCCAGCGCCAGCGCCTTGGCGTCGTTGTCCACGAACGCCGGCAGCCCGACCAGCTCGGCCAGCCGCGGCCGCAGCGGGTACCGCCGCCATCCCGGGATGTTCAGGGGCGACACCCCCTCGGCGTCCATCGGGCCGCCGCAGCCCACCCCGCACACCACCGGCCGGTCTCCGGCCGCCGCGGCCTGGTCCAGCACGCCGCCGACCAACCCCGCCAGGGTGTTCCACAGGGCCACCGCATCGGCTCCCCGGGGCGTCGGCACCACCGCTCTCGACCGCAGCCGGCCGTCCCGGTCCACCAGGCCGGCGGCCATCTTGGTGCCGCCGATGTCCACGGCCAGGGTCAGGTCACCCACCTGGCCGCCCACCCGCCTGAGTGTTCAGCGATCCCGGCGGAACAGGTGGGTCCGGAACCACTCCCTGGTGCCGTGCACCGCGTGCTCGATGCCGCCGCTGGCCCCCGACGGCTCCTTGTCGTGCAGCGACCGGGTCAGGTCGTGCCAGCCGGCCTTCCCCATCCGGCGCAGGTTCCGCTCGAACACCACCGCCGACCCGAACATGATGGCGACGCCCACCAGCCCGGCCACGATGGACTCGGAGTAGAACGCCACCAGGATGGCCACGCCGGCCACGAACCCGACGGCGGCCCACTTGCAGTACCGGCCGGCGTGCCGGTAGACGGTCTCCGAGCGGACCCGCTCGGCGAATTGGGGGTCCTGGCGGACAAGGGACTCCTCCAGTTCGGCCAGGATGCGTTGTTCGTGCTCAGAGAGCGGCACCTGCCCGTCCCTCCTCCCCATCTCCTCTGCCCTTCCGTGCCGGCACGGTGAAGGCACCTCCTCGCCCCATCATCAGACGCTCATGTTCGCGCACCCGAGCCCGTCGGACAACGGGTGCTTCCAGCCCTAACCTCCCGGACCGGTCCCCGGTCCGCCCGGCGACCAGTTTACGGCCCGGCCGCCGGTCCAGGTGCGCGGGACCGGGCCGGGTCCGCCCGGCGGGGAGAACCGGCCGTCCCGGGCGTGGGCGGGGCCGGGTCGTAGGGTGCCGCCATGGACTGTTTCGACTCCGCCACCGACCTGGCCGCGGCCATCCGGCGCCGGCAGCTGAGCCCGGTGGAGCTGCTGGACCACTGCCTGGCGGAGGTGGACCGCCGCAACCCGGCCCTGAACGCCGTGATCTGGC
>CAYVPF010000140.1:2015-8289 GCA_964453355.1 uncultured Acidimicrobiaceae bacterium
GGCGCCGCCGGGACGGGCGACCTGCCGCCGCTGGCCGGGGTGCCGCTGCCCGTCAAGGACCTCACCGCGGTGGCCGGATGGCCGGTCACCTATGGGTCCTGGGCCGCCCCGGAAGGCATCAGCGACGACGACGAGTTGGTGGTGGCCGCCTTCCGCCGGGCCGGGTTGGTGCTGACCGGGCGCACCAACACCCCCGAGCTCGGGCCCATCCCGGTCACCGAGAACCTGCGGTACGGCATCACCCGGAACCCGTGGAACCCGGACCGCACCCCCGGTGGGTCCAGCGGCGGGGCCGCCGCCGCGGTGGCCGCCGGCATGTTCCCGCTCGGCCACGCCAACGACGGCGGCGGGTCCATCCGCATCCCGGCGTCCTGCTGCGGGCTGTTCGGCCTCAAACCCAGCCGCGGCCGGGTGCCGGCGGTGGTGCCCGGCTGGATGGGCGCCTCGGTGGAGGGGGTGGTGACCCGCACGGTCGCCGACACGGCGACGGTGCTCGACCACATCAGCGGTCCGGATCGGCTGGCGTGGCAGAACGCCCCGGTCCCCGACCGGCCGTTCGCCGCCGAAGTCGGCGCCGAGGTCGGCCGGCTGCGGGTGGCCGTGCTCACCGCCGCCCCGTTCGGCCTGCCGGTGGCCGACGGGCCGGCCGCCGCCGTCCAACGGGCCGCCCGGGTGCTGGACGGGTTGGGCCACCACGTGGACCTGGTCGACTTCGAACTGGTCCCCCTGGAGCTGATGGCCGCCTTCCTGCCGGTGGTCAACGCCGGGTTCGGCGACTACGCGGACCTCGACGTCGACCGGATGGAGCCCCACAACCGGGCCGCCTACCAGGCCGGCCAGGCGGTGGACAGCATCACCTTCGTCCGGGCCCTCGGCGACCTGCAGCGGTTCTCCCGCACCCTCGTGTCCCGGTGGGGCCGCGACTTCGACGTGTTGGTCACCCCCACCATGGCCATCCTGCCGCCGGTCGCCGGGTCCGTCCTGGCCCAGTCCCACGCCGCCCCCGCCGACATGCCGGCCGACGTGCTGTCCATGGCCACCTTCACCGCCCCGTTCAACGTCACCGGCCAGCCGGCGGCCAGCGTGCCGCTGCACCACACCGATCCCGGCGACGGCGGCCCCCTGGGCCTGCCGGTCGGCGTGCAGCTGGTCGGCGGCCCCTGGCAGGAGGCGCTCCTGCTCCGGCTGGCCGCCCAGCTGGAACAGGCCGACCCTTGGGCCGACCGCCGTCCCCCGGCGGCGGGGTGACCACTCCGGCGGGGTGACCAGGCCGGTCCATCCCGCCTCGGGACGGCGCCGCCGTGGCATTGTTTTCGTCGGGGCACACCCCCCGTTGGACAACCGGAGCGGTGATGACCATGGAGGACGACGCAGCCGGACCGGCGCCCGGCGACGGTCGACCGGCCCCGAGCGGGCGGATGCGGCTGCTCGGCACCAGGGCCGCCGGGCCGCGGCCGGGGCCGCCGGCCACCCGGCCGGGACCGAGACTGCGGCGGACCCGGGCGGTGGTGGCCTGGGTGCTGGTGGTCCTGGCCGTGCTGATGGTGCCGGTCTCGGTGGTGACGGTGTGGGCGGTCAACACGGTGACCAACTCCGACCACTACGTGACCACCCTGGCCCCGCTGGCCCGCGAACGGGTGGTCACCGACTTCGTGGCCGCCGACGCCACCAACCAGCTGTTCGACAAGCTGAACGTGCAGGACCAGATCACCGGCGCGCTGCCGAAAAAGGCGTCGTTCCTGGCGGCCCCGCTGACCAACACCTTGCACACATTCGTGCAGCGGCAGCTGAAGGACCTGCTCCGCAGCACCTGGTTCCAGAACCTGTGGGACAAGCTGAACCGGGACACCCACAGCACCGTCGTCAACATCCTCACCGGCAAGACGGTGCCGGGCCAACGGGCGAACAAGGTCCTGGTGAACCTGACGCCGGTGCTGACAAAGGCCATCACCGCCCTCGACCACCGGGGCATCACGCTGTTCAACCACGTCCGCACACAGCTGGTCCACGCCAAGTCCCTCACCTTGCAGCTGGCGTCCAGCAAGCAGATCGCCCAGGCCCGCAAGTTCTTCACCGCCGCCTCCGACCTCGGCTGGGCGGCCCCGCTGATCGCCGTGCTGCTGATCGCCGCCGCGGTGGCCGTGGCGGTGGACCGCCGGAAGACCCTGCTGCGCATCGCCGTCGGCGTGGCCCTGCTGGTGCTGCTGCTGCTGGCCGGCCTGGCCCTCGGCCGGTCGTTCTTCATCGGCCACGCCGCCGCCAAGGTCAGCCCGACAGTGACCGGGCTCATCTTCGACACCGTGATCCGGTTCTTGAGGACCGGGCTGCGCTGGGTGCTGCTGATCGCCGCCGTCGTGTCCGTGCTGCTGTGGCTCGTCGGCCCGGCCCGGTGGGCCCGATGGCTGCGGGCCCAGGCCGCCCGGGGCATCCGCTGGACCGGCCGCCGGGCGGCCGAGCTGGGCAACGACGCCAACCGGCGCCGGGCCACCGCCGGGGCCCGCCGGGGCGCCGCCTGGGCCCTGGAGCACGGCTCCGGCCTGCGGCTGCTCGGCGTCGTCGTCGCCGGGATCGTCCTGATCTTCGGTGGCAACCTGTCGGTATCCGGGGTGTGGTGGACCGTCGTCGGGCTGGCCATCTACCTGGTGGTGCTGGAGCTGGTGTTCGCCTGGGCCCGCCGCACCGCCGCCGGCCAGCCGATGGAGGCCGGGCCGATGGACGTCCAGCCGGTGGAGGCCGCCGCCCCGGCGGGGGTCGCCGCCGAGGCGGCTCCGCCGAAGGCCCTAGTCGCCGGGGTCGTAGCCGCCGGCCGAGTGCCCGCCAGCGTGCCGGCCACCGGCCCCGCGACGTCGCAGCCGCTGAGCCAACAGGGCCACGGCGGCGCCGAGGACCCCGGAGATGACGATGACCACGATCAGGGGCGACCTGGTTGAGGTCAGCCAGAAGTGGATCTCGACGTCCTGCAGGTTGATCAGCGCGAACCAGACCAGCAGGACGGCGACCACCCCGGTCAGCACCAGCCGGACGTCGCGCTTGCGGTCACGGGCCGGCCGTGGCGCCGAGCCTCCGTCGGGGATCATGGGGTCTGACACTTCGCCTCCCTCGGTCGGCGGCCGGTGCCCGGCCACCCCCACCACTCTGCCCCGCCGGCCGGCCGGCCGTGGTGGACCGGCCTGGGCAGACTGGGCTGGACCGGTGAGGCCGGAGGAACCTGCTAAAGAGAACGCCCAGATGCCGACAGGGGGGTGCACGTGAACGACGCCGACATCATCACCGGAGCCAGGACCATGTGGGAGCTGGTGGACCGCCGGGCCGCGGCCTCCCCGGACCGCCCGATGCTCATCGACGCCGCCGGCCGGCAGCTGACGTTCGGGCAGTTCCGGGACCGGGCCGAGGTGGTGGCCGCCGGGCTGGTGGCCCGCGGGGTGCAGCCGGGGTCGGTGGCGTCGTGGCAGCTGCCCACCCGTATCGACACCGTGGTGCTGTCCCTCGCCCTCAGCCGGCTGGGGGTGGTGCAGAACCCGATCATCCACCTGTACCGGGAACGGGAGGTGGGGTTCGCCCTCCGGCAGACCGGGTCGCGGCTGTTCGCCGTCCCGGCCGAGTGGCGCGGCACCGACTACGTGGCCCTGGCCAACCGGGCCCTGGCCGACACCGCCGAGGCCGACCGGCCGGACCTGCTGGTCGTCGACGACGGCCTGCCGGAGGGTGACCCGTCCACGCTGCCGCCGCCGCCAGCGGGAACCACACCCGAACAGGCGCCGATCCGCTGGATCTACTACACCTCCGGCAGCACCGCCGACCCCAAAGGGGTGCGGCACACCGACCAGACCCTGATCGCCGGCGGCTCCGGCCTGGCGGCCGCCCTGGACATGTCCGCCGCCGACATCGGGTCCATCGCCTTCCCGTTCGCCCACATCGCCGGGCCCGACTACCTGGTGACCATGTTGACGGTCGGGTTCCCGGCCGTGCTGGTCGAGGCGTTCTCGGTGCCGGACGTGCTGCCGCTGTTCCGGCAGCACGCCGTCACCATGGTTGGCGGCAGCACGGCGTTCTACGTGGCCTACCTGGCCGAGCAGCGCAAGCAGCCCGACGTGCCCATCCTGCCGTCGCTGCGGCTGATGTCCGGCGGCGGGGCCCCGAAGCCGCCGGAGGTGCATGCCGAGGTCCGCGACGAGATCGGCGGCCGGGGGGTGGTGCACGGCTACGGCATGACGGAGGTGCCGATGATCGTGAACGGGTCCCCCCACGACACCGACGAACAGCTGGCCAACACCGACGGCCGGCCGGTGGTCGGCGCCGAGGTCCGGATCGTCCGGCTGGACGGCCAGCCGGCCGCCGCCGGCGACGAGGGCGAGATCCGGGTCCGGGGGCCGATGGTGTTCCACGGCTACACCGACCCGGCCCTGACCGCCGAGGCCTTCGACGGCGACGGCTTCTTCAAGACCGGCGACCTCGGCAAGCTCCGGCCCGACGGCCACCTGGTCATCACCGGGCGGCTGAAGGACGTGATCGTGCGCAAGGGCGAGAACGTCAGCGCCACCGAGGTGGAGGCGGTGCTGTACAACCACCCGAAGGTGGCCGAGGTGGCGGTGATCGGCCTGCCGGACCCCGAACGGGGCGAACGGGTGTGCGCGGTGGTGCAGCTGGCCGACGGCGTCGACCCGTTGACCCTGCCCGAGCTGGTGGCCTTCTGCCGGGACGCCGGGCTGATGACCCAGAAGATCCCCGAGCAGCTGGAGACCAGGACAGAGTGGCCGCGGGCCGGCACCGGCAAGATCGTCAAGCGGGCCCTCCGCGACGAGTACGGCTCGCCCGCCTCCGGCCCCCAGTGAGCCGGTTGCCTTCGCTGCCGCCGCTCGACGCCCCCACCGTCGGGGTCTGCCTGGTCTGCACCGGCAACATCTGCCGGTCCCCCATGGCCGAGGTGGCCCTTCGCCACCTGGCCGCCGCCACCCCGCTAGCTACCGGCACCCTGGCCGATCGGCTGCGCCTGTCCAGTGCCGGCACCGGGCCGTGGCACGAGGGCGAGCCCATGGACGAGCGGGCGGCCGTCGCCCTGGCCGTGGCCGGGTACGGCCGGCACCCGCACGTGGCCCACCAGTTCGACCTCCACGCCGTCGACCCCGGCCGGGCCGACCGGGTCGACCTGGTGGTGGCCATGGACCGCCGGCACCAGCAGACCCTCCGGAGCCTCACCGGCGGCCGGCTGCCGGACGACCGCATCGTGTTGCTCCGGACCTTCGACCCGCAGGCCGGCGGGGCCGTCGACGTCCCCGACCCCTACTACGGCGACCAGGCCGACTTCGACGCCTGCCTGGCCATGATCGAGGCCGGCTGCCGCGGTCTGGTCCAGGCCCTGTCGACCGCCCTGGTGGCCGGCGCCGGCTGAGCCAACCTGGGTCGGCGATGGCACCGGGGTACGTGAAGCGCCGGCCGGACGCCCCCGAGGGGTTCTTCGAGGCCGAGGCCCGCGGGTTGGCCTGGCTGGCCGAGACCGGCACGGTGGCCGTGCCCGACGTGCTGGCCGTCGACGCCCGGTCGATCACGGTGGCCGTGGTGCCGTCCGGCCACCCCACCGAGACGGGCGCCGACCGGTTCGGCCGGGACCTGGCCGACCTGCACGCCGCCGGGGCCCCGGCGTTCGGCGCCCCCTGGCCCGGGTTCGTCGGGCCACTGCCGATGAGCAACCAGCCGGTGGCCTCCCCGGCTGGCGGTGGCGGCTGGGCGTCGTTCTACGCCGAACGCCGGGTGCTGCCGTTCCTGCGCGCCGCCCGGGACCGCCAGGCGGTGACCGCGGCGGGGGCGGTCACGGTGGAGCGGGTGATGGAGCGGCTGGCCAACCTGGCGGGACCCTCCGCCGTGGAGCCGCCCAGCCGCCTCCACGGCGACCTGTGGTCCGGCAACCTGCTGTGGGACCGGCACGGCCAGGCGTGGGTCATCGATCCGGCGGCCCACGGCGGCCACCGGGAGACCGACCTGGCCATGCTGGCCCTGTTCGGCGCCCCCCACCTCGACCGGATCCTGGCGTCGTACCACGAGCACCGGCCGCTGGCCGACGGTTGGCCGGACCGGGTGGGGCTGCACCAGCTCCATCCCCTGCTGGTCCACGCCGTCCTCTTCGGGCCGTCCTACGGGCACGAAGCCGTGGCCGCCGCTTCCGCCTACCTCTGATCTCTTACGGCGGCGCCTGATCCCTTGAGGCGGCGTCGGCGGCCCTTCCATCGGCGGCCGCCCACTTTCAGTGGTCGCCTTCCGGTCCCTTCCGGGGCGGTCG
>CAYVPF010000141.1:0-8197 GCA_964453355.1 uncultured Acidimicrobiaceae bacterium
CCCCCCCCCCCCCCCCCCCCCCCCCCCCCCCCCCCCCCCCCCCCCCAACCCCCCGCCCCCCCCCCACACCAACACTCTCGTCCACACTCTTTCCCTACACGACGCTCTTCCGATCTATGGGCACCGCCCCGGCCAGCGGTTGGCTGGTCGGCCAGTACCGGCGGCGGCGGGTGCCCATGCCGCTGGCCCTGTGGGCGGTGCTGGCCGGCGGCTTCGCCGCCACCGTGTCCGTGCTCACCCTGCTGCTGGCCGGCGCCGCCGCCGCCGGGCTGATCGGGGTGCCGGCCACCGTCGGCTGCGCCGTGCTGCTGGCCGGTGGCACCGCCGGGTTGGTGGTCGCCGCCCACCACCTGTCGAGCGTGGAGGACTGGCTGGGCCGGCACCGCCGGTTGCCGGGGGTGGGTCTGGCGGAGCGGATCGCCGGCCGGGCGGCCGAGGTGGCCGGCTTCCGGGCCACCGTGCCCGGCGGCGCCCAGGTGTTCGCCCTCAGCCTCGGCAACTGGGGCATGGACGTCCTCTGCCTGGTCGCCGCCTTTGCCGGCCTCGGCCTGCCGGTGCCGTGGCGGGCCGTCCTGTTCGCCTACGCCACCGCCCAGGTCGCCGGTAGCCTGGCCCCGGTGCCCGGCGGCATCGGGTTCGTCGAGGGCGGCATGATCGGCGCCTTCGCCCTCACCGGCACCCCGGCCGCCGCCGCCGCCGTGGCCACCATCGTCTACCGCCTCATCACCACCTTCGGGGTTGCCGGGGTCGGCAGCGTCACGTTGCTGGCCATCACCCACCGGGAGCCCCAGGAGGCCGAGTTGCACGGCCAGGCCGCGGCGCTGGACCGGCAGGCCGGGGAGGCCGGCGCCGACGGGCAAGTGGACGAGGCCAGCCCCGAGACGCAGGCCAGTTAACGAACACACGTTCGCTATGATGGCCCCCGTGCAAGGGTCACTGTTGACGTTCGCCGACACCGCCGCCCCGCGGCCGCTGGCGCCGCCGTCGGTGCGGACGGTCCTCGACGGCGGGGCGTGGGTGGACCTGCACCACGCCTGGATGTCCGGGGCCGACCCGCTGTTCGAACGGCTGCTGCTGGACGTGCCGTGGCGGGCCGAGCGGCGGCGGATGTACGACCGGGTGGTCGACGTGCCGCGGCTGACCGCCTTCTACGGCCACGGGGCGCCGCTCCCTGATCCGGCCCTGGACGCCGCCCGCCAGGAGCTGGACCGGGGCTACGGCCGGTTCGACACGGTGGGCATGGCCCTGTACCGGACCGGCGACGACAGCGTGGCCTGGCACGGCGACACCGCCGGCCGGGGGTCCACCGAGGACGTGGTGGTGGCCATCTTGTCCCTCGGGTTTCCGCGGACCCTGCTGCTCCGCCCGCGCGGTGGCGGCCGGGCCCTGCGGTTCGACCTGGCCGGCGGCGACCTGCTGGTCATGGGCGGCAGCTGCCAGCGGACCTGGGAGCACGCCGTGCCGAAGACCAAGAAGCCGGTGGGGCCGAGGATGAGCGTCCAGTTCCGGCCCCGGGACGTCCGTTAGGTTGTCGCCTTCAAGGCGTCGGAGACCAGGGCGACCGTCCGGGCGAACCGGTCGGTGATGGTGGTCCGCAAGGGGGCCAGCTCGGCCAGCGACCGATCGGTGACCGCCTCGACGTCGGCCGGGTCCACGCCGGCCGCCTCGGCCTCGTCGCTGAAGGCGGCCAGGAAAGCGCTGACGGCGGCCCGGTCTACCTCCACGTGGAACTGGAACCCCCACGCCCGCTGGCCCACCCGGAAGGCTTGGGCGGCGTAGCGCGGGCTGGTCGCCAGGTGGGCGGCCCCGGGGGGTGCGGTGTAGGTGTCGCCGTGCCAGTGCAGCACCTCGATCCGTCGGGGCAGGCCGCAGAGCAACGGGTCGTCGCCGGCTTCGGCGGTCAGGTCCACCGGGCCCCACCCGATCTCGGCCCCGGACGATCCGGGGTGGACCTTCCCGCCGGCCGCTGCCGCCAGCAGCTGGGCGCCTAGGCAGATGCCGAGGATCGGCACGTCCCGGGCCAGGGCGTCTTCGATGAGGTCCAGCTCGCGGCGGCGGGTCGGGAAGCCGCGGTCGTCGGTTACCGACATCGGGCCGCCCATGACCACCAGGCCGTCCAGCCCGCCGGCATCCGCCGGCAGCGGGTCGCCGGCGAAGACCCGGCACCGGTCGACGTCCACGGCGGCCTCGCGCAAGGCCTGGCCGACGGCGTAGGGCCCCTCGGGGGCAACGTGCTGGACGACCAGGCACCTCGGCATTGACTCCTCCTCCGTCGGATGCGGTGCTCAGGTTAGGGAATGATGGGCCTACCGTGGAACCACCGTTCGTCCGACTCGTCGATGCCCGGCTGGTGGTGGCGGTGGACGGCCCCGTCGAGGTGGCCCTGCAGCTGGCCCCGACCCCGGCCGCCGGTGCCGACGTGGCCGAATCGCTGGCCGTCTCCGTGGATGGCACCGCGGTGCAGCCGTCGGAGGTGATGATCCCCGGCATGGGCCGGGTCCACCGGCTCCACGTCGACGGGGGCCGGCTGGACGTGCAATACCACGCCACCGTCAGCGGCCGGTTCGAGGCGGAGGTGGCCACCGACGCCGATCGGATCGTGTACACCCGGCCCAGCCGGTACGCCGAGTCGGACCGGCTGGCCGCGGTGGCCCAGGCCGAGTTCGCCGGCATCGAGGACCACCACGACCTGCTGGCGGCCGTGTCGTCGTGGGTGGGCACCCGGCTGTCCTACGTCCCGGGCAGCAGCCGGCCGACCGACGGGGCGGTGGAGACCCTGCTGAAGCGGCAGGGGGTCTGCCGGGACTACGCCCACCTGGTGGTGGCCCTGCTCCGGGCCCTCGACGTCCCGGCCCGGCTCAGCGCCGTGTACGCCCCGGGCCTGGACCCGATGGACTTCCACGCCGTGGCCGAGGCGGCCGTCGACGGCCGGTGGTCCGTGGTGGATGCCACCCTCCTCGCCCCCCGGACCAGCCTGCTGCGGATCTGCTGTGGCCGCGACGCGGCCGACACGGCCTTTTTGACCACCTTCGGCGGCGTCGCCGACCTGCTGGAGGTGGACGTGTCGGCCGTGGTCGACGGGCCGCTCCCGAACGACGACGTGGTCAGCCTGGTGGCGCTGGGCTGACTGGCTGACCCAGTCCACCGGCCTGCCACACTGGAGGGCATGCCCGCCCAGTACATCTTCACCATGCGCGACCTCCGCCGGTTCTACCCGCCGGACCGGGAGGTGCTGCGGGGGATCAACCTGTCCTTCTACCCCGGGGCCAAGATCGGGGTCATCGGCTCCAACGGCTCCGGTAAGTCGTCGCTGCTGCGGATCATGGCCGGCCAGGACGACGACTTCACCGGCGAGGCCCGGCTGACGCCGGGGTTCACCGTCGGGTTCCTGCCCCAGGAGCCGGACCTGGACCCGACCAAGGACGTGGCCGGCAACGTGGCCGACGGGGTGGCCGAGACCAAGGCACTGGTGGACCGGTTCAACGACGTCTGCGCGGCCATGGGCGACCCGGACGCCGACTTCACAAAGCTGCTGGCCGAGCAGGCGGCGCTGCAGGACAAGATCGAGGCCGCCGGCGCCTGGGACCTGGACCGGACCTTCGAGATCGCCATGGACGCCCTCCGGCTGCCGCCCGGCGACGCCGACGTCACCACGCTGTCCGGCGGGGAGCGCCGCCGGGTGGCGTTGTGCCGGCTGCTGCTGGCCAAGCCGGACCTGCTGCTGCTGGACGAGCCCACCAACCACCTGGACGCCGAGTCGGTGGCCTGGCTGGAGCGGACCCTCCAGGACTACCCCGGCACCGTGGTGGCGGTCACCCACGACCGGTACTTCCTGGACAACGTGGCCGGCTGGATCCTGGAGCTGGACCGCGGGGCCGGCATCCCCTGGGAGGGCAACTACTCGTCGTGGCTGGACCAGAAGCAGGCCCGGCTGGCCGGTGAGGAACGGGCCGACAAATCCCGCCAACAGGCCTTGGAGCGCGAGCTGGAGTGGATCCGGATGTCGCCGAGGGCCCGGCAGAGCAAGGGCAAGGCCCGGATCAACGCCTACAACGACCTGGTGGCCGAGGCGGAGGCGGCCGAGCGGCGGGCCGACAAGCTGGAGATCACCATCCCGCCCGGACCCCGACTGGGTGACCGGGTGGTGGACGCCGACGCCGTGGCCAAGGGCTACGGCGACCGGCTGCTGATCGACGACCTGTCGTTCCTGCTGCCCCCCGGCGGCATCGTCGGGGTGATCGGTCCCAACGGCGCCGGGAAGACCACCCTGTTCCGCATGATCGTCGGCGACGAGAAGCCCGACGGCGGCACCCTCGAGATCGGGTCCACGGTGTCGTTGGCCTACGTGGACCAGTCCCGGGACACCCTGGCGCCGGACGCCACCGTGTTCGACGAGATCACCGGCGGCCAGGACCGCATCGTGGTGGGCAACCGCGAGCTGCACGGCCGGGCGTACGTGGCCGGGTTCGGGTTCAAGGGCAGCGACCAGCAGAAGAAGGTGGGGCAGCTCTCCGGCGGCGAGCGCAACCGGGTGCAGCTGGCCAAGGTGCTGAAGTCCGGCGGCAACGTCCTGCTGCTGGACGAGCCCACCAACGACCTGGACGTGGACACCCTCCGGGCCCTGGAGGACGCCCTGGTGGGCTTCCCCGGCTGCGCCGTCGTCATCAGCCACGACCGGTGGTTCCTGGACCGGATCGCCACCCACATGCTGGCCTTCGAAGGCGACTCCGAGGTCCGGTGGTTCGAGGGTTCCTTCAGCGACTACGAGGCGGACCGGCACAAGCGGTTGGGCACCGACGCCGACCAGCCCCACCGCATCCGCTACAAGCCGCTGGTTCGGGACTGACCGCTCAATAGGGCCTCGGGGTTCAGCTCCTCGGCGGTCCGCTGCGCACTGGCCCGGGCCCGGGCGGAGGTGCTGAGCAGGCCGAGCACGAGGACGAGCACCCCGCAGCCGGCCAGCACCCACCAGGCGGCATGGCTGGCCGCCGGCAGGCCGGTGGCCAGGGCGCCGTGCAGGTTGGCGGTGACCAGCGCCCCGACGACCGCCACCCCCAGGGTCTGGCCGATCTGCCGGGAGGTGGAGGCGACGGCGGCGGCCACCCCGGCCTGGGCCCGGGGCATGCCGGACACCGCCGTGTTGGTGATCGGGGCGTTCACGAACCCGAAGCCGATGCCGAACACGAAGTAGCTGAAGAACAGCCACCCGAACGAGGTGGTGGACGAGATCCCGGCCAGCATGACCCCGCTGGCGGCCAGGCCGATGCCGGCCAGCACCAGGGGCAGCCTCGGTCCCCGGTTGCCGACCATCCGGCCGGAGATGGGGGCCAGCACCATGGCCATGACGGCCATGGGCAGGGTGTCCAGGCCGGCCTGCAGCGGGGACTGCCCCCGGCTCTCCTGCAGGTACAGGGTGTTGACGAACAGGAACCCGCCGAGGCTGGCAAAAGCGGCGACGGCGATCACGGTGGCGGCGGCGAACGGGCCGGACCGGAAGAACCGGAGGTCGATCAGTGGCTCGTGCCGTCGGGGCTCGTAAAAGAGGATGCCGGCCAGGGCGACGACGGCCAGGCCGAAGGCGGTCAGGATGACCGGCGATCCCCAGCCGCTCCGCGGGGCCTCGATGATGCCGTAGGTCAGCGCGGCCAACAGCACGATCACCAGCCCCTGGCCGACCGGATCGAGCCGCCGGGCGCGGGGGGCCCGGGACTCGGGGACGTAACGAAGGGTGAGCACCACGGCGGCCAGGCCGATGGGGACGTTGATCCAGAAGATCGACCGCCACCCGATCGAACCGACCAGGGCGCCGCCGACGATGGGGCCCAGGGCCATGCTGATGCCGACCACCCCGCCCCACACCCCGATGGCCTGGGCCCGCTCCTTCGGGTCGGTGAACGTGTTGGTGATGATGGACATGGCCACCGGGTTGAGCATCGACCCGCCGATGGCCTGCACCATCCGGAACACCACCAGCAGCGGCAGGTTGGGGGCCAGGCTGCACAGCAGGGACCCTGCCGAGAACGTCAGCAGGCCGATCACGAAGGTGCGCTTGCGGCCCAGCCGGTCGGCGGTGGACCCCGACAGCATCAGCAGGCTGGCCAGCACCAGGGTGTAGGCGTCGATGGTCCACTGCAGCCCGGACACCGGCGAGTGGAAGTCGCGGCCGATCGACGGCAGGGCCACGTTGACGATGGTGACGTCCAGCCCCACGATCAACAGGCTCATGGAGCAGATCAGCAGGATCCCGATCCGGCGCCGCCGACTCATGGGCCGGACCCTACCGGGGCGTGTCCGCCGGCCGGTCGCCGGGTAGGAGCTTCATATGGACAACGACAGGGTGGACAGCAGGGCATCCGGACGGCCCCCCGAGGAGGCCGACAGTGACGACCCCGAGGACCAGGCCCGGACCATTCTCGAAGACTCCGACCGCCGGGTGGCAGATGGGGAAGCCCGATCCCGGCCGAGTTAATCTGATCCCGTGTCCGACTACGTCATCCCCGATCCGGAACCCAAGGAGATCGACGAGAAGCTGTCGATCGAGCTCCGGCACCTGGCCGACAACGCCGTCCTGCGGGCCCGCCCGACAGGCGACGAGAAGTGCCAGAACTGCCTGTACTACCTGGAGACAACGGCCGACCTGTCGTACTGCTGGCACCCCAAGTTGCGCATCCTGGTGGGCGGCGACTGGTGGTGCCAGTGGTGGGAAGCCATCCCGGAGGGCTAATCCGGCCCCACCCACCGCCGGCTATCCCTCGATGGTGTCGGCCCCGGGATGCTGCGGCGAGGACACGTCCTCCAAGTTGTGGTCCAGCTTCACGTGGGTGTTGGCCAGCAGCCGGCCGACGGCGGTGCGGGGTGGCTGCGGCCGCTCGGACGCATTCCGGGCCGCCGCCTCCACCTTGGCGGCCAGCTCGTCCCGTTCGTCGGTGGACAGGCCGGCGACCAGGCCGGCCAACTGCCGGTCCTCGTCGGCCAGCCGGGTGCGCAGCCGCTGGGTGACGTCGTAGAGGGTGTCCTCGAAGCCCTGGGCGTCCGGGGCGTGGACGTTGCGGGGGTCGACGTGCATGGTCCGCTTGTGGATCACCGTCATGGCCTCCCGCAGGTCGTCGCGGTCCTGGACCGAGTCGTCCGACGGGGCCATCACCGTGTCCACCGACCGTTCCAGGGTGTCTTCGTACCGGGACGCCGACCGCACCAGCTCACTGGCCAGATCGGCCCGCTCGACCAGATCCTCGGACTGGTCCAGACGATCCAATATCCGGTCCATCCGTTCCCGGTCCTCTTGCACCGGCCCCAGTACCGTCCACAACTCGGTTCCACCGTCCATGCCCAGCCCATACCCGTTTCGGGGGTGGCGGACACCGGCTGGGTAGCCTGAGGGCGGGTCGGGTAAGGAGGTCACCGTGACGGACCAGCCATTGGTGGGCCAGGCCAGGGTCCTGCTGGACGACCTGGTGGCGTTCCGCCGGGACCTGCACCGGCACCCGGAGGTGGGCCTGCAACTGCCGCGGACCCAGGCGGCGGTGCTGGAGGCGCTGACCGGGCTGGGCCTGGCGGTGGAGAAGGGGGACGACGCCGCCACGTCGGTGGTGGCCGTCCTGGACGGCGGCCGACCGGGACCGACCACGCTGCTGCGGGCCGACATGGACGCCTTGCCGATGACCGAGGCCACCGACCTGCCGTACCGGTCGGCGGTGGACGGGGCCATGCACGCCTGCGGCCACGACGCCCACACGGCCATGCTCGTGGGCGCCGCCCGGCTGCTGGCCGACCACCGGGCCGACGTGGCCGGCCGGGTGGTGCTGATGTTCCAGCCCGGCGAGGAGGGGCACGGCGGGGCCAAGGTGATGCTGGACGGCGGCCTGTTGGACCGGCACGGACCGGTGGACCGGGCCTTCGCCATCCACCTCACCCCGGCGGCCCCGGCCGGTTGGGTGGTCAGCCGCCCCGGGGCCTTGCTGGCGTCGTCCGACGAGTTCACCATCACCGTCACCGGAAGCGGCGCCCACGCCTCGATGCCGCACGAGGGAGTGGACCCGGTGCCGGTGGCCGCCGAGATGGTCACCGCCTTCCAGTCCATGGTGACCCGCCGCATCCCGGTCTTCGACCCCGCCGTGGTCACCGTCGCCCGCATGGCCGCCGGCAGCACCTTCAACGTCATCCCCGAGACCGCCGTCCTGGCCGGCACCGTCCGGGC
>CAYVPF010000142.1:0-1699 GCA_964453355.1 uncultured Acidimicrobiaceae bacterium
CGGCGCCACCCGGGTCTCCGTCGGCGGCCACCCCCGATGCCTCCGCCGACTGTCCCGTCTTGGCGTGGGCCCGGTCGGGAGCCATGTGGCTGACCGGCCCGCCCGACGGGCCGCCCTGCTGGCCGGAGACGCCGGTGGTGGCCGTCGCCAGGGACCTGGCCGAGGTGGCCGCCGCCTACGGCCGCCTCGGGGCGGCCGGTGTGGCGTCGGAGCTGGACGTGGCCGCCCTGCTGACCGGCCGGGCCGGCGATCGTGGGCTACGCCGCCGGGGAAGGCGGTCGGCCGGGGGTGGGTGCCGACTGCTCCGGACCGCCGACGGCTGGGTGGCGGTCAGCCTGGTCCGGCCGAGCGATCGGGAGGCCGTCCCGGCCATCGTCGGCGGCCTCGGCACCCCCGACCGTGCCGTCGCCGGCGTCGATGCCGACCCGGGCGACAACTCGGAGGCCGGGCCGGACGTCGAGCCGGATGGGTCGGCCTGGGCCGCCCTGGCGCGGGTGGCCGGGGTCGTCGAGTCGGCCCGGCTGGCGGACCTGGCCCAGCTGCTCGGGGTCCCGGCGGCTCCCGTCCCCCACCGGCCGCCCGGGCCCGGCGACCCCGGGTGGCGACCGGCGTGCGTCGCCCCCCGGCTTGGGCTCCCGGCCGGCCGGACCACTCCGCCGGCGCCGGCCGTCGCCCCCCTCGTGGTCGACCTCACCGCCAAGTGGGCCGGGCCGCTGTGCGCCAACCTCCTCGGCCGGGCCGGGGCCCGGGTGGTGAAGGTCGAGGACCGCCACCGCCCGGACGCGGCCCGCGACGGCGACACCCGGCTGTTCGACCGGCTCCACGCCGGGCACGAATCGGTGGTGCTGGACTTCCGGACGGCGGAGGGCCGGTCCGCGCTGGCGGCCCTGCTGGCCGCCGCCGACGTCGTCCTCGAGTCGTCCCGGCCCCGCGCCTTGCGACAGCTGGGCGTCGACGCCGAGGCCTGGGTGACCGCCCGGCCCGGCCGCACCTGGGTGGCCGTCACCGGCTACGGCCGAGACGGCGACCGGGCCGGGTGGGTGGCCTTCGGCGACGACGCCGCCGCCGGCGGTGGGCTGGTGGCCGCCGACCCGGCCGGCCGGCCGGTGTTCTGCGCCGACGCCCTGGCCGACCCGCTGACCGGCCTGATGGCCGCCGCGGCCGCCCTGGCCTCCATGGCCGGCGGCGGCGGCCACGTACTGGACGTCTCCATGCACCACACCGCGGCCTTCGCCGCCGCCGGCTCCCGGTGCCCGGCCGACCACCGGGTGGACCCACTCGGCGGCGACCGGTGGGTGGTCCACCACGTCGCCGGTCCCGACCGCCGGTCCGCCACGGTCGCCGCCCCACCCACCGTGGCCCCGACCCCCAATGCTCCGGCGCTTGGGGCCGACACCGCCCGGGTGCTGGCCGAACTGGCCGCCGTCGGCCGGTGGTGAACCCGGCCCCCGCCCTACTGGTGGTCGGCGGCCGGGTCGACGGCGTGCCCTGCGACCTCCGGCTGGTCGGCGGCCGCATCACCGAGGTCGGCCCCGCCCTGGCCCGACGGCCCGGGGAGGCGGTCCTGCACGCCGGTGGTCGGCCGGTGCGCCCGGGCCTGCACGACCACCATCTCCACCTCCGGGCCCTGGCCGCCGCCGCCGGCTCCGTCGTGGTGGGCCCACCCGACGTTACCGACCGGGCCGCTCTGGCCACCGCC
>CAYVPF010000142.1:1799-6219 GCA_964453355.1 uncultured Acidimicrobiaceae bacterium
GCGCCGCCGGCGCGCCGAGGCGCAGTGCCGCCGGTAGCGGTGGGAGGGATTGGGTGCGGGCCGTCGGCTACCACGAGTCGGTGGCCGGCGACCTCGACCGGACCGTCCTCGACCAGGTGCTGGCGGCGGTGCCGGTGCGGGTGCAGCACCGGTCGGGGTCGCTGTGGGTGGTCAACTCCGCCGGGGTGGACCGGCTGGGGCTGGCGGCGGTGGAGCTGCCCGGTGTGGAGCGGGACGGTTCCGGCCGGCCGACGGGCCGGCTGTACCGGATGGACCGGTGGTTGGGGGACCGGCTGGGACCGGCTCCCCTGGACCTGGCCGGCACCAGCGCCACCCTGGCGTCCTTCGGGGTGACCGGCGTCACCGACGCCACCCCCGGGGCCACGGCCGCGGGCATCGGGGAGCTGGTGGCCGAGGTGGATGCCGGCCGGGTGGTGCAGCGGCTGCACCTGATGTGCCCGCCGACCGTCGCCCGATGGGACCACCCGCTGGTCACCCGCGGCCCGCACAAGGTGCTGCTGGACGACCGGTCGTTGCCGACCCCGGACGCGCTGGCCGAAACGGTCGCCGACAGCCACCGGGCCGGTGCACCGGTGGCGGTGCACTGTGTCACCGCCGTCCAGTTGGTGGTGGCGGTGGGCGCCTTTGAACAGGCTGGTTCGACGGCCGGGGACCGGATCGAGCATGCCTCGGTGGTTCCCCTCGGCCTGCTGCCGGCCATCGGTCGGCTGGGGTTGACGGTCGTCACCAACCCGTCGTTCGTGGCCGAGCGCGGCGACGCCTACCTGGTGGACGTGGACCCGGCCGACCGGCCGGACCTGTACCGGTGCCGTTCCCTCCTGCAGGCCGGCATCTCGCTGGCCGCCGGCACCGACGCCCCGTTCGCCGGCCCCGACCCGCAGGCCGCGGTCGCCGCCGCCGTCAGCCGGCGCACCCGGTCCGGCCGGGCGTTGGGCCCGGCGGAAGCCGTCGGCCGGCCGGCCGCCTTGGCGCTGTTCTGTGGCCGGGCCCATGCCCCGGCCACCCCGAGGCGACTGGTGCCAGGGCAACCGGCCGATCTGTTCGTGGCCGATCCCGTCGACCCCGAGGCCCCGGAGGGGGCCTGGCGGGCGTCGGCGGCCACCGTGGTGGCCGGCCGGGTGGTCCACCGGCTGGCCGACGTCGACCTGGAGGGGGAGGGGGCCTGACCGGGCGTCCAGTTCAGGCGGCGGGGACCCGGGGCACGTTGCCGCCCAGGGCGATGGGTGGGTCCTCCAGCTCGACCGGGGTCATCCGCAGCACCACCGCCGGCAGCGGGGCGGCTCGCCGGGCGGTGACCCGGGCCCCGGCCCGCCGGGCGGCGACGGCCAGCCGCACCAGCGGCGCAGCGCCGGCGGCGTTCAGGTGGCGGAGGTCGGTCAGGTCCAGCACATAGGCGCCGGCCCGGTCGTCCAGGGCCATCGTCACGGCCTGGTCGGCGGCACCGGCGGCCGACAGGTCCAGCTCCCCCCGCAGGACGAGGGTGGTGGTGCTGGCCTCACGAAGGAGGACGGCCTCAAAGCCCTGGTTCATCCACGGCAACCTAACTGGACTGAAACCATTGAGCAACCAAAATCTAACTTTCCCGGCCTGACCAGCGGGTGGCCACGCCTCGGACGTCGCCGTCGTCGTCCCGGACGACCTCCACGTCCTGGTACCGGTGGGCCGCCAACACCGGGGCCAGCCGGTCCGCCTGGGCCCCGCCCAGCTCCAGCAACAGGGACCCCCCGGGGCGGAGCAGCGGCACCGCCGCCGCCACTGCCTGGACCAGGTAGTACAGGCCGCCGTCACCGCCGTCCAGGGCCCCTCGGGGCTCGTAGGCAAGGACGTCGCGGGGCAGCCACCGCAGCTCGTCGGTCGGCACGTACGGGACCACCCCGATGATCACGTCCACCCGGCCGGCCAGGTCCCCGGGCAGGCCGGCGGCCAGGTCGCCCGCCAGGTCGCCGGCCAGATCGCCGAGGTACGCCTCCACCCGGTTCTCCCGGGCGCAGGCCACCGCCACCGGGTCGACGTCGACGGCCACCACCCGGGCCCCGGGACGACGCCGGCTGAGCACCGCGGCCACCGCGCCGCTGCCCGTGCACAGGTCGACGGCCACCCCGTCGGCCGGCAGCCGGTGCAGCGCCCGGAAGACCAGCGCCTCGGTCTGCCACCGCGGCACGTACACCCCCGGCCGGACCACCACGTCCTCCCCGCAGAACCGGGTGGTCCCGACCACCCAGGCCAGCGGCTCCCCGGTGCACCGGCGGGCCAGCAGCGCCGCCAGGCGCCCCGGGTCGCCGGCCGCGGCCCGCCGCAGTTCGGCGGCCTCCTCGTCGGCGGCCACGCAGCCGGCCCGGGCCAGCGCCGCCACCGTCGGGTCAGTCACTCCAGGGTCGGTGGGACCGGTCAGCCGTCGACCTCGAAGATGCCCTCGACCTCGACCGCCATGCCGTAGTGCAGCTGCTGCATGCCGACGGCCGACCGGGCATGCCGGCCGGCATCGCCGAACACCTCGACCAACAGGTCGGAGGCGCCATTGATGACGTCGGGGACCCGTGTGAAGTCCTCGGTGCAGTTGACCATGCCGAGCAGCTTGACGATCCGCCGCACCCGCCCCAGGTCACCCAGCTCGGCCTTCAAGGTGGCCAGCATGTTGAGGGCGGTCAGCCGGGCCGCCTGGTAGCCGTCGGCCTCGTCCCATTCCCGGCCGACCTTGCCCACGTACTGGTACTCCCCGTCCAGCAGCGGGGCGTGGCCGGACAGGAACAGCAGCGACCCGGTGCGGACGCACATGTCGAAATGGGCCGGCGGCGCCGGCGGGGTGGGCAGTGCCAGGCCCAGCGTGGCCAGCCGGTCCTCCGGCGAGACCGGCCCGGCCGCCGATGGTGGTGGGGCCGATGGTGGTGGGGCCGATGGTGGTGGGGCCGATGGTGGTGGGGCGGTCACGAGCCGGCTGCCCCGGCCTCGGCGGGCAGGTGGGGAGGCAACCCGAACACGGAGAAGAGCCGCTCGGGTTCCAAGAAGAACTGCAGCCCGACGATGCGGTCGTCGACGATCTCGAGGACCTGCAGCGCCCAGGGTGCGTGGCCTCCGGCGGGGTCCACCCGGTACTGCCCGAAGGCCGGGCAGCCGTTGGCCTGGGCCGGCAGCAGCCGGGACCCCTCGCACTCGATGCCCGGGCCGAGCATCCAGGTCCCGATGTTCTCGGCGCCTTGCAGCCACATGGCGAAGGGCGGCATCGACTGGACGGCGTCCTCGCGCAGCAGGGCCACCAGGGCCGGCACGTCGTAGCGCTCGAAGGCCTCCACGAACCGGTCCACCAGCTCGGCCTGGCCGGGCGTTGCCACCAGGGCCGGCCGCTCGTCGGTGTCCAGCCCGGCCAGGGTGGCCCGGGCCCGCTGCAAGGCGCTGTTGACCGACGCCACGCTGGTCTCCAGCAGCTCGGCCGTCTCGGCGGCCGGCCACCGCAGGACGTCGCACAGCAGCACCGCGGCGCGCTGGCGGGCCGGCAGGTGCTGTAAGGCGGCCACGAAGGCCAGCCGGACCGAGTCCCGCAGGACGGCCGTCTCGGCCGGGTCGGTCCCGTCGCCCAGGACGGCCCGGTCCGGGGCCGGCAGCACCCAGCTGTCCTCGGTCAGCACCTCGTCCAGGTACCGCGGATCGGGTGGCCGGGCCGGGCCGACCTCCATGGGCCGGTACCGGCGCTTGCGGCCCCGCAACATGTCCAGGCAGACGTTGGTGGCGATCCGGTACATCCAGGTCCGGACCGACGACCGGTTCTCGAAACGGTCCGACGACCGCCAGGCTCGCACCAGGGTCTCCTGCACGGCGTCCTCGGCGTCGAACGGGGACCCGAGCATGCGGTAGCAGTAACCGGTCAGCTCCCGGCGGTGGCCGTCGAGGAACGGGCCGATGTCGACGGTGTCGAGCGCCCCCATCAATCGCCCATCAATCGCGAGGGGTGAACAGGTAGGTGGAGCTGGCTCGGGCCACCACGGTCCCCTGGTCGTCGGTGATCTCGGCCTCGGCGAAGGCCACACGGGACCCGGCGGACACCACCCGGGCGGTGCAGAGCAGTGTGCCGCCGACCCGGGCCGGGGCGCAGAAGCTGGTCTTCATCTCGACGTTGGCCGAATACACCTTCCGGCCGGCGGCGTTGGCCCACGTGATCGTGGCCGACCCCATGGCGGAGTCGGCCATGGCTCCGAGGAAGCCGCCCTGCAGGATGCCGGCGGGGTTGGCGAACCGTTCGTCGGCCGGCATCCGCCACACCGTCCGCCCCGGCTCCGACTTGTCGACGCAGGTCATCCCGAGCGTCAGCTCGCAGTTCGGGGGCACCTGGACGGCCGGCCGGGGCATGGTCGAGAACGTACCCCGTCCGACGGGCTGCCGTTCGGGGCAGGCCATCCGGGGCAGG
>CAYVPF010000142.1:6319-8155 GCA_964453355.1 uncultured Acidimicrobiaceae bacterium
CGGGGCAGGCCATCCGGGGCAGGATGGCACCGTGGACACGGCACCCCCGTCGGAGGGCAGGCACGACGACGACCACGACGAAGGGCCGGACACCGTCGTCGCCCTGCGAGCCGAGGTGGTCCAGCTGAAGGCCGAGGTGGGCCGGCTACGGGAGGAGCTGCGTCGGGCTCGCCGGGACCAGCACGAGGCCCCGCCGCACTACCTGTAGACAGGGGCTTCTAGACAGGGGCTTCCAGACAGGGGCCTTTAGGCCGAGGGGTCGTCCGGCGGGCCGCCGGCGGGCTCGTAGGTGGGATCGATGTCGGCCACCTCCTCCTCGGTGGTGGCCTCAAGCTGGATCCGGTAGCCGTCGATGACGGTGAGGAGCCGGACGGCATCCACGTGGGCCCGCCCCAGGCCGCTCCACTTGGCTCGAGCGGCTCGACGGGCTTCGGCGAGGTCACCGGCGACCACCAGCACCACCTCGTGGTCCTCGCCCAGCCTTCCCGGAGCGAGGTCACCGCCGAGATAGACCATGTAGAGGCTGGTTTGCTCAGGGTCAGCCATCGACGGGCGAGGCTATCTGACGGGCCGCCACCGCTCCGGCCGGCTCCCTACCGCGCCAACCTGAGGCGGGAACCGGTTGAATGGGCCCACGCACTCGAAGGGAGACGCCCGTGCCCCCGTCCGAAACCTCCGCCCCCGCCGACGTCCAGGCTGACGACCCCGTCGGCCGGGGCACCGCCGACTTCTGGTTCGACCCCCTCTGCCCCTGGGCCTGGATGGCGTCCCGGTGGATGCTCGAAGTGGAGAAGGTCCGCCCCGTGGACACTCGCTGGCACGTCATGTCGCTGGCCGTCCTCAACGAGGGCCGCGACGACCTGCCCGAGCAGTACAAGGAGCTGCTGGCCCGGGCCTACGGCCCCGTCCGGGTGGCTATCGCCGCCGAGCAGAAGTACGGCAACGACGTCCTGCTGCCCCTATACACGGCCCTCGGCAACCGCATCCACCTGGAGAAGCGGCAGGACCCGGCGCTGATCGCCGAGGCGCTGGAGGAGGCCGGGTTGTCCGCCGACCTGGCCGCCGCCGCCGACAGCACCGACTACGACGAGGCCCTGCGGGCGTCGCACCACCAAGGCATGGACCCGGTCGGCTACGACGTCGGCACCCCGGTCATCCACGTCGAGGGCGTCGCCTTCTTCGGCCCGGTCGTGTCTCCGGCGCCCAAGGGCGAGGCCGCCGGCAAGCTGTGGGACGGGGTCCGGCTGGTGGCGGCCACCGACGGGTTCTACGAGCTCAAGCGCACCCGGGACCGGGACCCCATCTTCGACTGAGTGCCCGACCTCGTGGGGACCTCCTGGGGACGGACCTCGTTGTTTCATTTTCCGCACTGGCGCGACTAATTGAGCGGATCCGCTCAATTAGTCGTGCCGGCGCGTTCCCATCAAAATCCGTCAGGACGTCCGAAGCCGCCACTCGGTCGATTTGTAAGTTGACACTTACGTAAGTATCGGCTTACACTGCCGTCCATGGATGCCGCCCTGAAAGCGCTGGCCGAGCCTCGCCGACGGGCCATCCTGCGGCTGGTGTGGTCACGAGAGATGACGGCGTCGGACATCGCCGCCCAATTCACCGACGTCACCCGGCCGGCGATCTCTCAGCACCTCGGGGTGCTCCGGGAAGCCCACTTGGTGGTGGACCGCCGCGACGGCGTCCGCCGCCTGTACCGGGCCGACCGGGACGAGATGGCGAAGTTGCGGGACCTGCTGGACGACTACTGGACCACCGGCCTGGACCGGCTGCGTGACGTGGCCGAAGCCGCCCAGCGGGAGAAGGACCGTGCCCACGACGACCCGG
>CAYVPF010000143.1:0-1227 GCA_964453355.1 uncultured Acidimicrobiaceae bacterium
GACGGTGACGGCGGCCAGCAGCACCAGGGCGGTGGCCATGTCCTGGCCGGCGGCGCTGATGCCCAGGAGCCCGAGGCCGTTGTAGACGGCGGCGATGACCACCCCGCCGAGCAGGGCGTGGACCGGCTTGCCCCGGCCGCCGAACAGGCTGGCGCCACCGATGACGGCGGCGGCGACGGCGTAGAGGACGAGGGTGCCGCCGTCGATGTCGGTGGCGATCGATCCCAGCCGGGACTCGTAGACCAGGCCGGCCAGGCCGGCGGTGAGGCTGCACATCATGAACCCGAAGGTGCGGATCCGGGCCACGTTGATCCCGGCCCGCCGGGCGGCCTCGGGGTTGGCGCCGATGGCGTACAGGTACCGGCCGGTGCGGGTCTTGGCGAACAGCCACGACCAGGCCAGCACGATGGCGAGGATGAACGGGATCACCCATGGCACCCCCTGAAGGGGGACCAGGGCGCCGCGGTTGACGCTGCACACGGCCACCAGGGCGACCCCGATGACGGCCACGACCGCGATGGTGGCGATGGTGATGCTGAGCGGCGGGGCGCTGAGTCCCTGGCGCCGCCGGCGGATGGACCGGGTGAGGGTCAGGCCGGCGTACAGGACGATGGCTACCACCAGGGTCACCCAGCCGGCCACCACGCTCATGTTGCCGTTCACCAGGTTGTAGACGACGCTGTTGTTGATCCGGACCACCCCGCCGACCGCACCGCTGTCGATGTCGGCCAGCCAGATGAGCACCCCCTCGAACCCGAGGAGGCCGGCCAGGGTGACCACGAACGAGGGCACCCGAAGCCGGGTGATCAAGGTGCCCTGCAGGGCACCGATACCGGCGGTGATCACCAGCCCGGCCAGGACGGCACCCCACCACGGCCAGTTGACCGGGCCGGCCATCAGCTCGGCGATGATCATGCCGCCGACCCCGGCGACGTACCCGGTGGACAGGTCGATCTCGCTCAGCACCAGGGCGAAGATCTCGGCCAACCCCAGAAGGATGAAGACGGCGGCCTGGGTGAGCAGGTTTACGATGTTGCCGGCGGACAGGAACACCGACTCCTGCGTCTGGAAGATCACGATGATGATCACCAGGCCGGCCAGGATGGGGAGGACGCCGCTGTCGCCGCCCTTGATCCGGGTCCACCACGCCCCCAGGAACTCGCCCAGCGAGTCGGCCATCACCTCCGGGAGGGCCACGGCCACGGGTGCCGGGGCCAGAGGGTCGGG
>CAYVPF010000143.1:1327-4768 GCA_964453355.1 uncultured Acidimicrobiaceae bacterium
TCGTCGTCGCCGGCCATGGTCAGCCCTCCCCTCGGGTGTTGGCACCGGTAGTCATGAACTCGACGGCCGACTGCCGGTCGAAGCCCGAAGCCGGCCCGGCGGTGACCAGGCGGCCGAGATACAAGACGGCGATCCGGTCGGCGACCTCGAAGACGTCGACCAGGTTGTGCGAGATCATCAGCACCGCCACCCCCTGATCGGAGAGCCGGCTGATCAGGTCCAGCACCTGCCGGGTCTGGGACACCCCCAGGGCGGCGGTGGGCTCGTCCATGATGACCAGTTGGGCGTGCGACATGACGGCCTTGGCGACGGCCACCGACTGGCGTTGCCCACCGGACAGGGAGGCGACGGGCTGCCGGATGGACCGCACGGTGGTCACCGCCAGCTCCTTCAGGGTCTGCCGGGAGATCTTCTCCATGGCCGCCTCGTCCAGGATGCCGAACCGGCGCAGCTCGTGGCCGAGGAACATGTTCTGGACGATGTCCAGGTTGTCGCACAGCGCCAGGTCCTGGTAGATGGTGGTGATCCCCAGCCGCTCGGCGTCCTTTGGGCTGTGCAGGGTCACCGGTTCGCCCTTCCACAGGATGTGGCCACCGTCCGGGGTCCAGAGACCGGCGACGGTCTTGATCAGCGACGACTTGCCGGCCCCGTTGTCGCCGACCAGGGCGGTGACCTGGCCGGCCGGGACGTCCAGGTCCACCTGGTCCAGGGCCCGGACGGCCCCGAAGCTCTTCGACACCCCCTGCAGCTGCAGCAGCGGTGGCTCAGTGCCACCCGCGGACGGAGCCGGCCCATCGGCGGACTGGGCGGTCCCGCCAGCGGATTGGGCGGTCCGGTCCGCAGTCTCACCCACCATGGTCCCCACCTTCCACTCTTCGGCCACCCACTCTCGCACCGCCCGACACCCGGCGGAGCGATGGCCGGCCGGCCATCACCCTGCAAGTAGCCACGAGCCCCGGTCCATAGGGTACGGACCGGGGCTCGTCGGCGCTACTACCTGCTACTGCCCATTCTGCGGTTGTTGTGGTTGCTGCGTCAGGGTGTGATGCCGGCGGCCTTGCAGTCGGCGGCGTAGTTGCCGGCGCACAGCTGTGAGGTCGGGACGAAGCTGTCCTTGACGATGGTTGTCTTCATGTTTGTCGGGGTCACCCATTCCGGCGTCAACAGCACCGACGGCACGGCGACGTGGGCGGTGGTGTCCTCGGTGGTCCCGTTCACCAGGCCCTTCGGCGGCTTCTGGCCGGCCCGCAGGTACAGGGCCAGCGCCGCCGCCCCCTGGGCCTCCGCGTAGATGGGCTTGTAGGCGGTGCCGCACTGGTAGCCGGCCAGGATGTTCTGCAGGCCGACCAGGGTGGCGTCCTGGCCGGTGGTCGGGAACGTCTTCGGGGCAATGTGCAGGGTCTGCAGGTAGGTGATGATCGGCGCCCCGGTCTCGTCGTTGGGGATCAGGGCGGCGTTGATTGTCGGATGGGCCGTGTAGGCGTCCTGGAACTCGGACTCCGCCTTGGCTGTTGTCCAGGTGTCGGCCGTGTTGACCACGTCCTTCCACTTGCCCGACGAGAAGTACGGCTTCAGCACGGCGTCATAGCCCTGGGCGAACAGGGTGGCGTTGTTGTCGGTGGCTGTCCCGTGCATGACCACCACGCGCGGCTTGGCCACCTTCCACTTGGCGACGCAGCTGACCAGGCCCTGGCCGATCAACTTGCCGACCTGCACGTTGTTGAAGCTGACGTAGTACTCCCGGCTGCCGCCGAGGGTGAGCCGGTCGTAGTCGATGACGTCCACCCCGTGGGCCTTGGCGTACTTCTCGATGGACACCCCCACCCCGGAGTCCAGCGGGTCCACCATCAGGACCGTGGCCCCGTTGGTGATGTCCGTCTGGGCGTCCGTCAGCTGGGTGGTGTCGCTGCCCTGGGCGTTCTGGATGATGTACTGCGACGGCTTCAGGCCGGCCCGGCTGAACGCCCGGGACAGGTCCGGGGCGTCGAACTCCACGTACCTCGTCGACGAGGTGGTGTCCGGCAGGATGGCCGCCACCTTGCCCTTGCCGGCGGCGGCCAGGCTCTTCAGGTGGGTCATCGCCGAGAATGTGTTGGTGAACGACGACACCGCCAAGGTGGACGGGGCGGCGCCGGCCACCCCCGGTCCGGCGGCTATGGCCACGCCCGTGACCGAAACCAGCCCGGCGGCCAAGAGAGCGGTCAGGCCCCCCCGCCGGGACGTTGCACGTGCACCCATTCGTCTGCCCCCTTCGTCGGCAATGCCACCGGGCACCCGACCCGTGGACTCACCCCCGGCCGGCATTACCCGTTGGTTGCGAGTGTATGCCGATTGCCGCACAATTTGCACCGGTATTTCCTTTGTTGGGGAGAAAAAGCTCGTCCAGACATCGCCGGTTTTCGGCTTTTCCCTGGCCAAGACCACGGGAAACAGCAGTTTTCTATTTCGGATTGACGGAAGCGGGCGTGGACGCGGCGGCGGTGGTGGGCGACTTCGGGCCTACCGCCCGCCAGGGTCAGCGAGGCGCCCGCGTCCGGTCGGTCTGGCCCGCCGGCCGGCCGGGGAAGCGCCAATCGCCGACACGCCGGCAGTAGTGTCCAGGGATGGCAGCGGTGGTGGTGGCGACGTCCGCCGTGGATGTGGTGGTGCTGGTCGCCGCCGTGGTGGCCTGCGTGGCCGCCGTCGTCGGGGTGGCCGCCGCCGTCATCCTGGTCGGGCAGGTCCGCCGCTTCGAACGGGGCGTCGAGATGCTCCGGGACGAGGTGGTGCCGCTGGTGCAGGAGGCCCGCCAAGCCGCCGGGTACGCCTCCAGCGAGATGGCCCGGGTGGAGGCCGTGCTGGAGGACACCGAGGCGGTCACCGCCACCGTCGACTCCGCCTCCCGATTGGCCCAGCGGGCGTTCGCCAACCCGGTCGTGAAGGTGCTGGCCCTGCGGGCCGGTACCGCCGGCGGTTTGCGACGGCTGCGCGGTGACGACCCGGCCGCCAGGAACGGCACGGCCGCCAGACCGGCCGTCAGGAACGGGAACGGGAACGGGAACGGAAGGGCACGATGATGAAGCGACCGTTTTGGTTGGGCACCGGCGTGGTGCTCGGGGTGGCCGGCACGCTGTGGGCCGAGCAGCGGGTCCGTCGGGCCGTGGACCAGACGGTGGCCAAGCTGACCCCGACGCACATGGCCACCGAGGCGGCCCAGTCGGTGCGGCAGTTGGGTGACCGGGTGCGGGCGGCCGTGGAGGAGGGCCGGCAGGAGCGGGCCCGGCGGGAGGCCGAGTTGTGGGACGAGCTGGACGCCGGCCACCTCCGGGGCGGCACCGCCCGAACCCGCCCGGCCGCCGGTTCACCCGCCCGGTCGATCTCGGCCCGGGCCGCCGGGCCGGCGCAGCGCGGCCGGCACGTCGCCCGAGGGGCAGCCCGGGCCCGATAGCCCGGGCCCGATAG
>CAYVPF010000143.1:4868-8113 GCA_964453355.1 uncultured Acidimicrobiaceae bacterium
AGCCCGGGCCCGATAGCCCGGGCCCGATAGGCCGGCCCGATCAGCTGACCGCTGTCACAGCGTCCCGGTAGTCTGCCGGGATGGACGCCAACCAGCTCCGTGCCGCTTTCACGGGGTACTTCGCCGAGCACGGACACGTGGTGGTGCCGTCGGCCAGCCTCATCCCGCACCACCCGCGGGCGCCGCTGTTCACGAACGCCGGGATGAACCAGTTCATCTCGTACTACCTGCAAGAGGAGACGCCGCCGTACCCGCGGGCCACGACCGTGCAGAAGTGCGTGCGGATCCGTGGCAAGCACGACGACATCGAGCTGATCGGCCGCACCACCCGGCACCTCAGCTTCTTCGAGATGCTCGGCAACTTCAGCTTCGGGGACTACTTCAAGAAGGACGCCATCACGTTCGCCTGGGAGCTGCTGACGGCCCGGCTGGGGTTCGACGGGGACCGGCTGTGGGTGACGGTGCACGTCGACGACGACGAGGCCATGACGGTGTGGCGGGACCTCGGGGTGCCCGACGGCCGGATCCAACGGATGGGGGACGAGAACTTCTGGGAGATGGGCGACACCGGTCCCTGCGGGCCGGACTCGGAGATCTTCTACGACCGGGGGCCGGCGTGGGGCCACGACGGCGGCCCGGCCGACGGCGACGAGGAGCGGTTCCCGGAGATCTGGAACCTGGTGTTCCCCCAGTTCGACCGGCAGACCGACCGGTCACTGCTGCCGCTGCCGAAGCCGGGCATCGACACCGGGGCCGGCCTGGAACGGATGCTGGCGGTGCTGGGGGGACTGCCGTCGATCTGGGAGACCGACGTGCTGCGGCCGGTCATCGGCACGGCCGAGGGGCTGACCGGCCGGCGGTACGGCGCTGGGGGCAGCGAGGGCGACGAGACGGACGTGGCCCTGCGGGTCATGGCCGACCACGGCCGGTCGGTGACCATGCTGATCTCGGACGGGGTGCTGCCGTCCAACGAGGGCCGTGGGTACGTGCTGCGGCGGCTGATCCGCCGGGCGGTGCTGACGGCCCGCCGCCTCGGCACCGACGAGCTGGTGACGCCGCGGCTGGCGGCGGCCACGGCGGAGGTCATGGGGCAGTCGTACCCGAAGGTGGTCGAGGATCTGGACCTGGTGTCGTCGGTGCTGCAGCGGGAGGAGGCCGGGTTCGACCGGACCCTGCGGACCGGGCTGGGGCTGTTGGAGGAGGCCCTGGCCCGACCGACCGGAGCCCAATCGGATGGGGCGGGGGGTGACCGGACGCTGCCGGGGGAGGTGGCGTTCCGGCTGCACGACACCCACGGGTTCCCGATCGAGCTGACCGAGGAGCTGGCCCGGGAGCAGGGCGTGGCGGTGGACCGGGCCGGGTTCGAGGCGGCGATGGCCGAGCAGCGGGCCCGGGCCCGGGAGGCGGCCCGGACGCCGGCGGCGGCTGACGAGGACGCCTACCGGCGGATCCTGGACGAGGCCGGACCGACCACGTTCGTGGGCCAGCTGCCGGAGGGGTACTCGGTGCCCACCCAGGTGGTCGGGGTGCTGGCCGGCACCGAGCCGGGGACGGCGGAGATCTTCTTGGACCGGACCCCGTTCTACGCCGAGAGCGGGGGTCAGGTCGGGGACGTGGGCACCGTCGTGACCGAGACCGGCCTGGCCGAGGTGATCGACACGGTGGCGGCCCTGCCGGGGCTGAGCGCCCACCGGGCCTGGGTGGTCGGCGAGATCCTGGTGGGCCAGGACGCCGTGGCCACGATCGACGGCGACCGGCGGGAGGCGTTGCGCCGGAACCACACGGCCACCCACCTGCTGCACTCGGCGCTGCGCCAGGTGCTGGGGGAGCACGTGCGCCAGCAGGGGTCCCTGGTGGCGCCGGACCGGCTGCGGTTCGACTACAGCCACCACGAGGCGCCGACCCCGGCCCAGCTGGCCGAGGTGGTGGAGCTGGCCAACGCCCAGGTGTTGGGCGACGCCCCGGTCGACGTGACGGAGACGTCCCGGGCCGAGGCCGAGCAGATGGGGGCCATCGCCTTCTTCGGGGACAAGTACGGCGACGTGGTCCGGGTGATCCAGGCCGGCCCGCATTCGCTGGAGTTCTGCGGCGGCACCCACGTGCGGGCCCTCGGCCAGATCGGGCCGATCGCCATTGTGTCGGAGGGGTCCATCGGGGCCAACACCCGACGGCTGGAGGCCGTGACGGGGTTCACTTCTCTCCATCGGGCCGAGGCCCGCGACGCCCTGGTCGGCGAGGCGGCTTCCCTCCTGCGGGCGGAGCCGGACGAGCTGGTGGACGCGGTGCAGCGGCTGCTGGACCGCCAGCGGGCCACCGACAAGGAACTGCAGTCGCTGCGGGCGGCGGCCACCGACGCCCTGGCGGCGACCCTGGCGGGGGGGGCGCAAGACGAGGTGGTGGTGGCCCGCCAGGACGGGCTGGCGGCGGAGGAGCTGCGGTCGCTGGCCCAGGCGGTCCGCCGCCGGCCGGGGGTCCGGGCGGCGGTGTTGGGCGGGTCAGCCGACGGGGCCAAGGTGGCCATCGCCGTGGCCACCGGCGGGGACCCGGATGCCGGGGCTCTCGTGAAGCAGGTCGGCAAGATCGTCCAGGGCGGCGGCGGCGGGTCGCCCGAGGTGGCGGTGGCCGGAGGCCGGGACCTGTCCCGGCTGGACGAAGCCTTGGGGGAGGCCCGCCGGCTGTTGCTCGACCGGTGACCCGGGCCGTCGCCGTCGACCTGGGCCAGCGGAGGATCGGGGTGGCCGTCAGTGACCGGGCCGGGACCATGGCGTTCCCGCGGCCGATGATCCCCCGCACGGCCGACCGGCCGGCGGTCCACCGAGCCATCGCCGGGGTGGTGGCCGAGGAGGAGGCGGAGGTGCTGGTGGTGGGGTTGCCGCTGTCCTTGGACGGCCGCGACGGGCCGGCGGCCCGGGCGGCCCGGACCGAAGCGGAGGAGCTGGCCGCCGTCCTGGTCGCCGACCCGGCCACCGCCGAGGTGACGGTGGAGACGTTCGACGAGCGGCTGACCACGGTGTCGGCCACCGCCGCCCTGGCGGCGGCCGGCAAGCGGGGGCCGGACCAGCGGCGGTCGGTGGACAGCGCGGCCGCCACCGTGCTGCTGCAGGCCTGGTTGGACGGCCGGTGAGCCCCCGGTCCGGGTCCTCCCGGCACCGCCGCCGCCGGCATCGCCGCCGCCGGGTCGTCGTGGCGGTGTTCGTACTGGTGGTGCTGGCTGCCGCCGGGGTGGCGGCCTGGTGGGAGCTGGG
>CAYVPF010000144.1:0-7967 GCA_964453355.1 uncultured Acidimicrobiaceae bacterium
TGGGTCCGCTCGTGGCGGGGGTTGGCGAAGAACTCCTTGGGCGGAGCCGACTCGATCACCAGGCCTTCGTCCATGAAGACCACCATGTCGGCGACCTCCCGGGCGAACCCCATCTCGTGGGTCACCACCATCATGGTCATCCCCGAGCTGGCCAGTCCCCGCATGACGTCGAGCACCTCGCCGACCAGTTCGGGGTCGAGGGCACTGGTGGGCTCGTCGAACAGCATGAGCTCGGGGTCCATGGCCAAGGCGCGGGCGATGCCCACCCGCTGCTGCTGGCCCCCCGACAGCTGGGAAGGGTAGGAGTGCACCTTGTCCCCGAGGCCGACCCGCCGCAGCAGGTCGACCGCCTTCTCGGTGGCCTCCGCCTTGGGCCGCCGGAGCACCCGGATGGGTGCCTCGACGACGTTCTCGAGGGCGGTCTTGTGGGGGAAGAGGTTGAAGCGCTGGAACACCATGCCGATGCGGGACCGGCGGCGGCAGATCTCCTTCTCGTCGGCCTCCCGGAGCTTGTCCCCCTCCCACCGGTACCCCATGAGGTCGCCGGCCACGTACAGCTGGCCCCCGTCCACCCGATCGAGGTGGTTGACGCACCGCAGGAACGTCGACTTCCCCGAGCCCGACGGGCCGATCAGGCAGACCACGTCGCCCTGGGGGACGTCGAGGTCGACGCCCCGCAGGGCCTCGAACGTGCCGTAGCGCTTGCGCACCTTGCGGGCGGCCACCATCAGGCTCTTGCCACCGGCGGCGGGGGCCCCGGGCGCCTGTCGCCCGACCGCTGGCCGGCCAACCGATGTGCACCGGACCCCCGCGCCGGCCGGTTGCGCCTTCCTCACCAGACCCATCGCACACCGTCCTCCGCTCGCCTGGCCACCACCGGAAAGGCCCGGCAGTCCAGGATCCCGCCGTCCGCCGGCCCTGTGGCCGGGGGCGGCGGCGACATCTCTCCGGACCGCCGCCGGAAGCGGGCGTCGTCCCCGGTCCACCGGGTGGTGACGGCCCGGCGACGGTCCACCGCCGAGACGTTCCCCGGGGCCGAGTGGAGCATCAGCCCGTGGAAGGCCAGGCAGTCACCCGGTTCGAGCGCCCAGCCGGCGACCCGGTGGTCGCCGCGGTGCCCGTCGATGTCCGGGAGCACCGCCCAACGGTCGTCGTCGTCGGCTCGCAGGGCCCCGTCGGCAAACCGCTGCGGCCGGTACCAGTGCCCCCACCGGTGGGACCCCAATACGAACTCCAACGTGGCGTCGCGCCCGACCGGGTCGAGTGGGATCCACACGGCCAGGAACTGCGACCCGTCCACCGGGCTGTACGGCTGGTCCTGGTGCCAGATGGTGGCCTTGGCGGCCCCGGGTTCCTTCACCAGCACGTGGTCGTGGAGGAAGTTCACCTTGGTCGCCCCCATGAGGACGCCGGCCATGGCGGCCGCCGGGGAGCGGCGGACGAACTCCTCCAGCTCGGGGATCCGGTCCCAGTTGTCCGAGTCCTGGAAGAAGCGGCGGGCCTCCCCGTCGGCATAGGCACCCCGCGGTCCCGGCGACGCCAGGTTGCGCTCGACCCCTTCGGCCAGCAACTCCAGCCAGTAGCGGTCGATCACGTCCCGGAGGCAGACGGCGCCGTCGGCGGCGAACGCCTCGACGTCGGCGTCGGACACCGGCACCGGGCACGGCTCGGAGACAGCGGTGGCTCGCATCGGCTACTCGGCGGGCGTCCCGTGGCCCGGCAGCCGCACGCGCAGCAGCCTGGCCCCGTAGTCCTTGCCGCTCCCCCGGCCGTAGTACCGCTCCAGCCGGCCCTGGAGGACCATGAGGATGCTGGTGACGACCAGGTACCAGATGGAGACGACCACGAGCAGGGGGATGATCTCGTAGTTCTGGGTGTAGATCTGCTGGGCCGAGTACAGGAGCTCGGCCAGGGCCACCACGCTGACCAGGGCGGTGGTCTTCAGCATGCCGATCAGCTCGTTGCCGGTCGGCGGGATGATGTAGCGCATCGCCTGGGGGAGGATGATCCGGTTCATGGTCATCCGCTTGGACATGCCGACGGCCAGGGCGGCGTCGGTCTGCCCGACGTCGACCGAGGTGATGCCGGCCCGCACGATCTCCGACATGTAGGCCGCCTCGTTCAGGCCGAGGCCGAAGATGGCGGCGGTCAGGGAGGAGATGGCCCGGCTGGCGGAGATGGACCAGAAGGTGGGGCCGAAGGGGATCCCGATGGACAGGTGGGGGTACAGGTAGCCGAGGTTGTACCAGAAGAGCAGCTGCACCAGGACGGGGGTGCCCCGGAAGAACCAGATGTACAGCCAGCTCGAACCCGAGATCAGCCGGCTCTCCGACAGCCGCATGGTCGCCAGCACCGTGCCCCCGACGATGCCGATGATCATGGCGACCGCCGTCAGCTCCAGGGTGCGCAGCAGCCCGAACAGGATCTGGTGGGCGAACAGGTACTGGCCGACGATGCTCCAGCCGAAGTTGCTGTTGAAGGCGACGGCGTGGACCAGCATCGCCGCCAGCACCACGACCACGACCCAGGCCACCCAGCGCCACGGATGGCGCCGGGGCGTCGGCTGGACCTCGATGTCCACCTCGGCCGCCGGACCGGCGAGGGATGCCAAACCGGCGGGCAGCGGTGCGAACTCGTCGCCGGCCGGAACGCCGGGACGGTCCTTCCCGGCCGAGACCGCCGCAGGACCGGGGGTGCCGGCCACGTCGCTCACGGCCAACGTTCCCCCGACCCCACCGGTGCGGCCCCGCCGAGGCGCCGCCTCTCGGACACGTCCCCGCTCCTCACGAGGCCCCCGCTCCTCACGAGGCCGTGGAACTGGGAAGCGGACGCGTGGTCGTCAGGTTGATGCCGGGGTTCTTCAGGTACAGCGATGTGAGGCCCCATTTCTTGAAGATCTTGGCCGTCGTCCCGTTGCCGGCCATCGTCTTGTAGGCCGAGAGGAAGGCCTTGGCCAGCGGCATGTCGGACTTGGCGAAGATCATGCCGTCGTAGACGGTGGAGAACAGCGGTGCCTTGAAGGAGATGATCTTCTTCGGCGCGTGCTTCTGCAGGTACGCCCCGGCGGCGATTGTGTCCAAGAAGAAGTCGGCCTTGCCGTCGTAGAGGGCCAGCAGCGCGCTGTTGATCGAGGGGAACTGCAGGTTGGTGATCGCCGCCTTGCCGTGCTTGGCGCAGTAGGGATTGGCCGTTGTCGTCACCCACTGCACTGTGGCCGTGCCGCTCTGCGTGGCGGTGGTCAGTCCGCACAGCGACAGGGGGCTGCCGGTCACGTGCCCGGGGTTGGCCGCCGTGGTGTACACCCGGGTGCCGGCCAGGCTGAAGTCGACGAAGATGAGGTTCTTCTGCCGTGTGGCCGTGTCGGCGAAACAGGCCGCCGCGGCGTCGAACCGGCCGCTCTGGACGGCGGGGATGAGGCTTGTGAACTGGATGCTGGTCGCCTTGGCCTTGACCCCGAGCAGCTTGGTCGCGGCGTTCCAGAGGTCCACCTCGTACCCCGAGATGGTGCCGGACCCCTTGGGGTAGTACTCGCAGACCGGCCAGTTGGCGTCCGTCCCGATGTTGACGACACCGGCGGACTTGATGGCGCTCGGGAGCGGGGAGCTCGCCGCCGAGGCGGTGCCCGCCCCGACGGCAACCGTCGTCGCCAGCATCCCACCGGCGACCAGCACTGCCGCCATCGCTGACGGGAGCCGGCGACGGAAGGACCCCGCTGTCCGGTGCACCGCCCGTTCACGCCGGCTACCGCCTGGTCGGAGCCTGCCACGAGCGCAATCCGCAGAGATGCCCACGAGTCCTCCTTCTCGGCCGGTGCCGTTCGACCCCGACCGCTTCCGCCGAATCTGAATGAACTTATGCTACGCCGAAGATGATGAATGAACAATGAACCAGATGTGAACAGCCTGTAAACGACGACCTCACCTGACCGCCCGGCCGGCGAGGTCGGCCGCCAACATCTCGTCCAGGCCCCACCCGTCCAGGGGCGGGTCCGGCGGCTTGTGAAACCCGGACCGGACGTCGAAGTGGGCGACGAGCCTGGGGTCGACGGCATGGGATCCGAGGACGTCGGCGGGCCGCGGACCGACAGTGGACGCCACCTGCTCGAGCCGGGGACGGTCGAAGCCGAACAGGTCGACGGCGTTCTCCCCCAGGATCCGGCGGGCCTCCGGCTCGGGAACCCCGTCGAAGGTCGCCCGGATCCAGTCCCGGGTGTTGGGCCAGGTCGATTCCACGTGAGGGAAGTCGGCGCCGAACATGAGGCGGTCGACGCCGACGTCGTGGCGCCCCTGCACCTCGAGGCGGCGGATGGCCGACGGGGTGACGAAGCAGTGCTCGGCGAAGTACTCGCTGGGCCGGCGGGCCAGGCCGGCACCCGACCGGTCCATCCACTGGTCGAGGTGGTCGAGAAGCGGCTTGACCCAGTACGACCGGAGCTCGGTGAACACGAGCTTCAACGAGGGATGCCGGTCGAAGACGCCGCCGAGGAGCAGCTGCCAGAACACCCGGCGCTGGCGGGTGACGAACATCACCCGCTTCGCCAGCCCGCCGAGGTCGTCGTCGTGGGGCCGTGTGGGATCTGTGGTCTCGAAGAACGTCCCCTGGGTGACGCCGTAGCCGGCGTGCACGTAGAGGTGGAGGCCGAGGTCGGCGCAGGCGGACCAGAACGGCTCGTGGTAGGGGTCGTACAGCGGTGGCAGCGCCGGGTCGGCGAGGATCCCGGGGAGCCCGACGGCGACGAAGCCGTGCTGGCGGAGCCAGGCCAGGTCCCCGACGGTCTCGGTCAGATCGAGGCAGGGACCGGGATCGGCGAACCCGAGGAACCGGCCCCCGGAGGAGGCGATGGCGTCGGCCACCCAACGGTGATGGGCCCGGTGCCCGGCCGTCCGCAGCTCGGCCGGGTAGGCCCTGAGGTTCTCCTCCCCGAACCACAGGGGGGAGGCCAGCTGGGTTCCCTGGCCGAGCGTCTCGGCGGCGATGCCGTCACGGTCGAGCTCGGCCAGCCGGCGCTCGAAGTCCCAGGCCCCCGTCCGGCCCCCGGAGGGGATGGCCCCGTCGGGATCGATCACCGCCAGCGTCTCGGCGTCGGGGTCGCGCCAGATCGGGAGCGACGACCACTCCCGGTCCTCCTCCTCCAGCTCGGCCAACTGAGGCCACCAGCGCCGCTCCAGGTAGGGCCGGTAGCTGGCGGGCTTCGCCCCGCAGTGGCCGTCGGCCGAGACGATGACGAGCGGTCGGGCGCTCTCGGTCTCGGTCTGGGTCGTGGTCATCGGTCCCGCTCGCCGTGGACCAGCTCCCAGGTCACCTCGGCGGCCGAGATCGTCTGGGCCCGGTCGTGGTGGACGGCCTCGAGGTCCGCCTCGATCGGCACCCGCACGCCGCCACGGATGACGACCTCGACGTTGGCCCGGTCGGAGAGGACGGCCACGTCGGTGGCGACGTCGCCGCGGACCACGATCACGTCGGCCAGCATCCCCTCGGCGACCACGCCGATCTCGCCGTCGAGGTTCAACATCGGCGCCCCGTTGGCCGTGGCCGCCCGGACGGCCTCCGTGACGGACAGGCCGGCGTAGTCGCAGAGGAGCTTCACCTCCCGGCCGTGCCACTCGCCGTAGGGGGTGAGGGCGAAGCCGGTGTCGGTGCCGAGGGCGAAGGTGACCCCGGCCTCCCGGGCCTTGTGGAGCGTCTCCCCCGTCCGGTCCATCAGCCGCTTGGCCCACTCGATCTCCCGCCGGGGGGCGCCGCAGAGGTGGCCCCAATCGGCCAGGTTGGCCGGGAACAGGAGGGTGGGGACCAGGGTGGTGCCGGCGGCGGCCAGGGCCTCGATCGTGTCGTCGGCCATCAGGTTGCCGTGCATGATCCAGTCGAAGCCGGCCGCCACCGCCGCCCGGACCTCGGCGTCGCCGCGGGCGTGGATGGTGACCGGACGGCCCAGCTGGTGGGCGGTGCCGGCGATCAGCTGCAGCTCGGCGTCGCTGAACGCCTGGAGGTCCCCCGACGGGCTGTCGGCGACCTTGATGTAGTCGACCCCGGCCTTCACCTGCCGGCGGATCTCGTCCACCATGGCGCCCGGGGTGTTGGTGAGGACCCCGATGCTGCTGGCCGGTACGCCGACGTCGTCGGGGTACCAGTCGGTGAGGCTGTTGCTGGTCGACAGGTACCGTCCGGCCGTCGTCATCCGGGGGCCGTCGATCAACCCGGCGTTGATGGCGTCCCGGAGGGCGACACCGATGTTGTAGCTGCCGCCGGGCTGGGAGATCGAGGTCACCCCGCCCCGGGCGAGCAGCGCCAGGTTGTGGGCGGCGATGAGGGTACGCATCTCCTGGGACGTGTAGAGGTCGATCTCCTCCTCCGTCCGGGCCAGGCCGTAGGTCATGTGGGTGTGGACGTCGACGAGGCCCGGCATGATCGTGCAGCCGGTCGCGTCGACGACGTCGCCGTCGCCCGGCGGGAGGTTCCCGTCGACGTCGACGCCAGCGTCCGGCCGGACGTCGACGATCCGGTCGCCCCGGACGAGGACGCTCGTGTGCTCGCGGGGAGGCCCGCCGGTGCCGTCCACCAGCCGCCCGTCGCGCAGGAGCAGCCAATCGGTCCCCCGGACGCGACCGCTCACCACCCGTTCCCCCCTGCCCTCGCCCCCAGTTCCGCCGTTTTATGAATGATTCCATTCTAGAGCTTCATATCTGAATGATCTAGAAGAACCGCATGAACGGCCTGTGAACAGGAGGCGTTTCCGCGGAAACGTCCCCGGTTCGAGCCGGGTACCGTGCTGAGCCGGGACGACGAGGAGGTACTGATGTTCGAGGTGGACCGGGACGGCGGGGTGGCGGTGCTGCGGGTGGCCCACGGCAAGGTCAACGCCGTCGACCTGGAACTGGCCGAAGGCCTGACGTGGGCCATCAGAGACCTGCATGCTTCCGACGACATCGAGGCCGTGGTGCTGACCGGGGCCGGGCGGGCGTTCTCGGCCGGGGTGGACCTGTTCCGGATCCTGGACGGTGGGTCGAGCTACGCGGACCGGTTCCTGCCGGCCCTCGTCGACCTGTTCGATGCCTTCTTCGGCTTCGAGAAGCCCCTCGTGACCGCCGTCAACGGCGCCGCCGTGGCCGGTGGCTGCATCCTGGCGTGCTGCGGCGACCGCCGGCTGATCGCCGACGGCGCCCGCATCGGGGCCCCCGAGCTGCGAGTGGGCGTGCCGTTCCCGGTGAGCCCCCTGGAGATCCTCCGGTTCGCCTGTGGCCGCCACGTCGAAGAGGTCGTGTACTCCGGCCGGCTGTACCAGGGGGCCGAGGCGGTGGCCGTGGGCCTCGCCCACCAGGCCGTCGCCCCCGACGAGCTGCTGGAGACGGCGGTGGCGGTGGCGGTCGACCTGGCCGCGGTGGCCGCCGAGCCGTTCCGGCTGGCGAAGCGACAGCTGCGACGGCCGACCATCGAGCGGATCGCCGCCGATGCCGCCGGCAACGACCCTACGGCCACGGTGATCTGGGGGTCGCCGGAGACGGCAGCGATTGTCCGGGCCTACCTCGACCGCACCGTCGGCAAGGGTTGAGGGCACCGACGGGCCCACCCGTGGGGCTCATGCTCGGGCCGGACTACTCCGCCATCTGGTCCGGGCCCGGGTCGCCGCCGGAGAGGACCACGCCCAGCCGGTCCAGGTAGTGGTCCCAGCCCTTGGTGTGGTCGGTGACCGCGTCGGCGGGGAGGCCCCGGTGGACGAGGCGGACCCGGGTCTTCTCCCCCTCGGGCAGCAGGCTGATCTCCACCTCCGTGGACCCGGCCGGGATGGGGTGGTCGGGCTCGTCCCAGCCGAAGGTGAACACGACTTTGCGATCGGGGACCACCTCCACGAACTGGCCGGCCGACTGGTGGCGGTCGCCGACCTTCACCCGGTAGACGCCGCCGGGGGTCGGATCCAGATCGGCCGCGGTGCCCATCCATTCGATGTGCTTGTCGGGAACGGTCAGGAATTC
>CAYVPF010000145.1:0-7875 GCA_964453355.1 uncultured Acidimicrobiaceae bacterium
CTTTCGGACACAGGAACCTGAATCCTGCGCGTCTGCCAATTCCGCCACTCGCCCGGGCCATGCAAGGTTAGCCGACGCCCGGTGGGGCAGAATACGGGTTCGTCACCGGCGGTTCACCAACGGTGGCGGTACATGACCATGCCCCTCCGGGGCCAGGTAACGGCCGGTAGGATCGACCGGACCATGGGACTCCAGCAGTTCGAGGAGCGACTCGAGCGCTTGGTGGAGGGAACGTTGGCCAAACCCTTCCGTAGCAACCTTCAGCCGGTCGAGATCGGCCGGAAACTGACGCGCGAGATGGACCTGCACCGTCGGGTGGGGGTCCATGGGTTGATCGCGCCCAATTCCTTCTCCGTGACCCTGGCCACGGCCGACGTGGACCGGTTCGCCAACTTCGTCGACGCCCTGTCCCGAGAGTTGGCCGACGCCGCCCGGGAGCACGCCCGGATCGAGGGCTACGCCTTCGTCGGGCCGGTGGAGGTGCAGATCTACGAGGGCACCCGGTTGCGGCCGGGTCGGTTCGCCATCACGGCGGAGGTGGTCGAGGGTCCCGAGGACGTGGCATTCGCCGAGCTGGTGCTGCCCGACGGCAACCGCCTCACCGTCGGGGCCGACCCGCTGGTCATCGGGCGGCTGCCGGAGTGTGCGGTGGTGCTGAGCGACCCCAACGTCAGCCGGCGGCACGCCGAGGTGCGACGAGTGGGTGACGCGGTGGTGGTGACCGATCTGGGGTCCACCAACGGGACCAAGGTGAACGGGACCCCGGTGCGCGAGCAGCAGCTCGCCAGTGGGGACGAGATCACCGTGGGATCCACCACCGTCGTCCTCGAGCTTTCGTGACCGGAGGCCAGTTCGGGGTGCTCGTCGCCACCAACTACTCCGCCGTCCTCCGCCCGCTGCAATGGCTGGTGGTGCTGCTGGTCTTCTTGTTCTTCCTCCGGGTGGTCCGGGCGGTGTGGGTCGAGGTGCGCCCGGCCGGCCCGCGGCAGACCCGCGGCGACCGGCGGCGGGCGGCCCGGGAGGAGCGGCGGGCGGTGGAGGGCCTCCAGCCGAAGCGGCGTCGGCGCCAGCTGTTCTTGGAGATCCTGGAACCGGACGACCAGGCCGGCCGCACCTTCGACCTGGACGACGAGCTGACCATCGGCCGATCGCCGGGGTGCGGGGTGTCCACCAGCTACGACGTGTACAGCTCCACCCTGCACGCCCGGCTGTACCGCCGCGGCGACCAGCTCTGGGTCGAGGACCTGGGGTCGACCAACGGCACCTTCGTCAACTCCGAGCGCATCACCAAGCCCACCAAGCTGGCCAAGGACGACCTGCTCCAGGTGGGCGCCACGGTCCTTGAGGTCACCAGGTGACGGTGGTGCGATCGGGCTCGGCCACCGACGTGGGCCGGGTCCGGAGCGTCAATCAGGACGTGGCCCTCGAGGAGGGCAACCTGTTCGCCATTGCCGACGGCATGGGCGGCCACGTCGGCGGGGAGGTGGCCGCCCGTGTGGCCGTGGACGGGCTCCGGACGGCGTTCGCCCGGCAGCCGTCCGTCGACGGGCTCCGTCGCGCCGTGGCGGAAGCCAACACCGAGGTCTGGCGGCGTGGCCAGGCCGACGACGACCTGCGGGGGATGGGCACCACTATGACCGCGGTGGCCCTGGTCGGCGGCCCCGACGGCCGGGACGTGGTAGCCCTGGCCAATGTCGGTGACTCCCGCGGCTACGTGTTCTCGGGCGGCCGGGTCCACCAGGTCACCGCCGACCACAGCCTGGCCGAGGAGAAGGTCCGCCACGGCGAGCTGACCGAGGCCGAGGCCGCCGTCCACCCCCACCGGCACATCCTGACCCGGGCGCTCGGGGTGGCCCCCGAGGTGGACGTGGACCTCTGGGAGCTGCACCTCCACGCCGGCGACCGCATCCTGCTCTGCAGCGATGGTCTCACCAACGAGATCGGCACCGACCAGATCGCCGCCGTCCTCGGGACGGTGGCCGACCCGGCCGCGGCCGCCGACGTCCTCGTTCACGCCGCCGTGGACCACGGCGGCAACGACAACGTCACCGTCCTCGTCGTCGACGTCCTCGTCGGTGATCCCACCCCGGACGGGTCCGGATCAACGGAGGAGCAGCCAAGCGAAGATCCGGCGGCGGCTGAGATGGCCGCCGGTGTGGTCGCGGCCACCGGAGCGGCAACGCCGCCAGCCTCCTTGTCGAATGGCGGTGATTCGCTGACCGGCGTGGTCCCGGCCATTCGCCGACGCGATGCCCGGGACGAAGAGGCCCAGGACGAAGAGGCCCAGGACGAGGAGAACGGTGAGCGCCCCAGCCGCCGGGCCCGGCGACGGGCCCGGCGGGACGCCCGGCGCCGGGCCGGGATATCCCGGCGGGTGACGTTCCGGGTGGCGCTGTTCGTGGTCCTGCTCCTGGCCGTGGTGGCTGCCGCCTACGGGGTCGTCCGGTGGTACGCCACCGACAACTGGTACGTGACCGTCGACCACGACCACCTGGTCGTCTACCAGGGCCGGGCCGGCGGGTTCTTGTGGTTCAAGCCCACCCTGGTGGACCGCACCACGGTTACCACCGCCGGGGTGCTGCCGACACGGCTCCCGCAGCTGGTCGCCGACGTCAACGAGCCGTCCCTGGCCAAGGCCCGACGGTACGTGGCCACACTGCACCAGGAGTACCTGACACAGCGCCAGATCAGCCGCGGCGAGGTGCCCGGCACCACGACGACCACCAGCACCTCTACGACCACCACCACCGTCCCGGGCGGCAGCACCACGACCAGCACGCTGCCCGGGGTCACCACCACGACCGTGGCGCCGTGAGCCGCTGATGGGAAGGCGCATCCGCTGGCTCGGGCTCGTCCTCGTGGTCTGTTTCGCCCTGGTCCTGCTGCAGCTGGTCAACATCCAGGTCCGCCAGGCGTCCAGCCTGAACGCGGCCAAGACAAACCCGAGGAACCTGGCCAAGCAGTTCGACAACAACCGGGGGACCATCCGGTCGGCCACAGGCGCCGTCCTGGCCAAGTCGATCAAGATCGCCAACCCCGGGCCGGGCAGTGACGAGTACTACCGGACATACCCCACAGGGACACTGTTCTCGGGGATCGTCGGGTACTCCTCCGCCTTCTACGGCACCCGCGGCGTGGAGTACGAGTACAACACACAGCTGCTGCCCCACAAGCAGACAGCCTCGACCCTCGGACAGATCCTGAACCCGCCGGCACCGGAGCCCGACGACGTGGTCCTGACGGTGCAGCAGAAGCTGCAGCAACTGGTGAAGACAGCCCTGGCCGGCCTTCCGGGGCCGAACAAGGACGCCGCCGCCGTGGTGATCCAGGTGAAGACCGGCGCCATCCTGGCCATGTACTCCTCCCCGAGCTTCGACCCGAACACACTGGCCAACCCGGATCTCGCAAAGGAGCAGGTCGCGCGGACGGTGGACAAGACGACAGATGCCGAAAGGTTCGAGCCGCTGGAACCGATGGCCACCTGGTACCCGGAGCTGCCCGGCTCCACCTTCAAGGTGGTCACCAGCACCGCCGCCTACCACCTGAAGCCCACACTGGCCACATACAACTATCCGGTGGTCAAGTGCACGAACACAGCGGTGAAGCTGCCGACAAACATCAACATCTGCAACGACACATCGACACACGGCGGCGCGACCGCCGATGCCTGTGGCGGGACGATGGTGCAGATGCTCCCCGAGTCGTGTGACCCCGGCTACGCCACGCTGGGGTACAAAGAAGGCCCGACAGTGCTCTCGGAGCAGGCCGAGGACTTCGGCTATAACGCCCGGCCGCCGATCGACCTCACAGCGAGCACGGTCCAGGTGTCGTCGTTCCCCGCGGTCAGCGAGCTCCAGCCCGGCACGACGAAGGGCCCGGGGCCCGGCGGCGTCCCCCTCGCCGCCTTTGGCCAGGGAACAGTCAACGCCACGGCCCTGCAGGGCGCCATGGTGGCGGAGGGAATCGCCGACACAGGGACCGTGATGACCCCCCACGTCATGGCCCAGGTCCGCAATGCCCAGGGTGGCCTGGTCCAGACCTACAACCCGCAGGCCTACAAGCAGGCGGCCACAGCGGCCGCGGCCAAGAAGGTCAACACACTCATGCAGAAGGTGATCACCACACCGCACGGCACCGCCTACGGCGTCGGGTTCACACCGAATGACCACGTCGCCGTCAAGACCGGCACCGCCCAGGTGGGATACCCGACGGTGACCACACAGAACGACTGGATGATCGGGTTTGCTCCGTACACAAACCCGACCGTCGCCGTCGCCGTCCTCGTGCCCCGTCAGTCCAATACGACCTCGGGTGCCACCGTGGCCGGCCCGGTATTCAAGAAGATCATCGAGGGGACGTTGGCCGAGCAGGCCGCCAGCAGCCCGACCACCACCACGACGTCGACCACCACGACCACCGTCCCCTACCGCGACCAGGAGCAGTACGGCACCACGACCACGGTGCCGTACGAGCCGGCAGCCACCACCACCACGACCACCGTCGGAGGAGGGGTGACAACCGCCACCACGGTCCCGTCCGCCACCACGACCACCACCGCACCGGCGGCCACAACCGCCACGACGACGACGGTGGCGGGGGTGACCACAGCGACCGTGACCACACCCGGTGCGCCGTGAGGGCGCGCCAGATGCCCCTAGACGATCGCCCGACCGGCTGCCGGCCGCGGCCTAGGCTCTGACGCCAATGGAACCCGTCCAATCACCCCGCGTCTTCTCGGGCCGGTACGAGCTGACGCACCTGATCGCCCGGGGGGGGATGGCCCAGGTCTACCGGGCGCGGGACCGGCTGCTGGACCGACCGGTGGCCTTGAAGGTGCTGTTCCCGGAGCTGTCGGTGGACCGGGCGTTCGTCGAGCGGTTCCGCCGAGAGGCCCAGGCGGCCGCCAACCTGTCCCATCCGAACATCGTCCCGGTGTTCGACTGGGGTGAGGACGCCGGCACCTACTTCATCGTGATGGAGTTCATCGACGGGCAGCCGCTGTCGGCGCTGTTGCGCAACGGCGGGCCTATGCCGCCGGACCGGGTGGCCGACATCGGCGCCCACGTGGCCGCCGCCCTGGCCTACGCCCACCGCCACGGGGTGGTCCACCGGGACGTCAAGCCGGGCAACGTCCTCATCACCAACGACGGCCAGGTGAAGGTGACCGACTTCGGCATCGCCCGGGCCGTGAACACCGAGGAGAGCCTGACCCAGACCGGCGCCGTCATGGGCACGGCGACCTACTTCTCGCCGGAGCAGGCCGAAGGCGTCGGCGTGGACTCCCGCAGCGACATCTACTCGCTGGGGGTGGTGCTGTTCGAGATGGTGGCCGGTCGGCCGCCGTTCTTGGGCGAAACCCCGGTCTCGGTGGCCTCCAAGCACGTCCGCGACCAGCCGCCCCTGCTCCGCGACCTACGGCCCACAGTGCCGCCGGCCCTCGAAGCGGTCATCGGCAAGGCCATGGCCAAGACGCCGGACCAGCGGTACCAGACGTCCGATGATCTCCGCACGGACCTGCTGAACTTCGAGCAGGGCCGGCCGGTGTCGGCGGGCGACCCCGCGACGACCAGGGTGCAGCAGGCCGTCGGTGCCACCGGGGTGATGGGGGCCGTGGGGGCCACCCAGGCCGTCCCCATGGCCGGCGCCGCCCCCTACGGGGCGGAGGCGGACCCGGACGACGAGGCTCGGCGCAAGCGGACCCGCCGGCTCGTCATCCTGCTGGTCGCCCTACTGGTGGTCCTGGCGGTCATCGCCGTCTTCCTGGTCAAGGCGCTCAGCTCGGGGACAGACGTCACGGTGCCCAACGTGGCCGGGCAGACCGCCGCCGCGGCGACGACACAACTGAAGGCCGCCGGGCTGACCGTGAGCGGGACGACGTCGGTGGCCAACGCCAAGGCGGCGGGCACCGTGGTGCGGACCGACCCGCCCGACGGCGCCAAGGTCAAGAAGGGCGACTCGGTCGCTCTGGTGATCAGCAAGGGGCCGACGGCCACCGTCCAGGTCCCGAACGTCACGACAAAGACAGTGACCAGCGCCACCTCCGCCCTCCGGAACGCCGGGTTCACGGTGACACCCATCCCGGTGAAGAGCACAAAACCGAACGGCACGGTGATCAAGCAGACACCGGTCGGCGGGACCAAGGCGAAGTCGGGTTCCAAGGTCAAGCTGACGGTATCGGAGCAGAGCTCGGTGAAGGTGCCGACCGTGGTGGGCCAGACCCAGACCACAGCCGGCCACGCCCTGGGTTCCACAGGGCTGAAGGTCGGCACCATCACGACGGCCTGCTCCAACACCTACAGCAGCGGGTATGTCGCCGCGCAGAGCCCGGTGGCCGGTACGACGGCCGAGCCGGACAGCACGGTCAACCTGACCGTCTCGACCGGACCCTGTGCGGCCGTCGTCCCCGGCGTGACCGGCCAGACGGTCACATCGGCCAAGACAGCGCTGCGGTCCAGCGGCTTCACCAAGGTCAGCGCCGTGACAACGTCCAGCTGCAAGGCCACAACAAACGGCAAGGTGATCAGCCAGAACCCCACGGCGGGCACGTCGGCTTCGACCGGCTCGACAGTGAAGCTGACAGTCTGCAACAACACCACCCCGACCACCACCACGACCGTGCCGGCGACCACCACCACGACCGTGCCGGCGACCACCACCACGACCACGACGGCGGTAGTGACCCCTCCCACCTGATGGCCCAGGGTTACTGAGGTGTGGCTGCCGCCGGGTTCCGCCGCCCGCCGCCAGGCTGGGAGCCGCCGTCGGGGTCCCCCGGAGGGGATCAGTTCTAGAGCGCTCAGCCCGCCGTCGGCTGGCCGGTGCGAACCAGGCTGAGGAAGTTCCCGAGCAGGGTCGGCCCGGACGGCGTCAGGATGGACTCCGGGTGGAACTGCACCCCCTCCACCGGCAGCAACCGGTGCCGCAGCCCCATGACCACCCCGTCGTTGGTGGTGGCCGTCACCTCGAGGGTGTCCGGGACCGACTCGGGGGCGACCACCAGGGAGTGGTACCGGGTGGCCACGAACGGCTGCGGCAACCCGGTGAAGATGCCGGTGCCGTCGTGGACGACCTCGGAGGTCTTGCCGTGCATCAGCCGCGACGCCCGGACCACGGTGCCGCCGAACACCTGCCCGATGGCCTGGTGGCCGAGGCACACCCCGAGAATCGGCAGCTCCCCGGCCAGCTCCCCGATCACCGCCATGCTGATGCCGGCGTCCTCCGGCCGCCCGGGGCCCGGTGAGATCAAGACGGCGTCCGGCCTTTCCCGCCGGATGCCCGCCACGTCGATGGCGTCGTTGCGGTACACCACCGGGTCGGCCCCCAGCTCGCCCAGCTCCTGCACCAGGTTGTAGACGAAGGAGTCGTAGTTGTCGACCAACAGGACCCGGACGGCCATCCGAGGATGGTACCGGCCGGCCGGGGCTGGTCCGGACCGGCCGGTGATCCCGGACCAGCCAGTGGCCCCGGACCGGCAGGCGGCCCAGGGGTGGCTATCCTCGTGCCCCATGGCCGCCAAGGCGAACACCGGTCCGGGACGGGCCCAGCGGAAGGGCCGGTCGGCCGAGGGCCGCGCTACGTCCAAGGGCACCCCGCCCAAGGGCGCATCTCGGGTCGGGCGGTACACGCCACCCGAGGAGAGCGGTCGGTACACCGCGCCGATCCCCAAGGACACGAGGACCAGCCCCCGGTGGTACGGGCCGCTGATCCTGGTCCTGCTGATCCTCGGCGTCCTGATGATCCTGCTGAACTACCTGACCGTCCTCCCCGACTCGGTGTCGGTCTGGTACCTGGTGGCCGGCCTGATCGTCATCTTCGCCGGCTTCTTGATGGCCACCCGATATCGCTAGGGCGGTCTCGCCCGGCCAGGACTAGAGC
>CAYVPF010000146.1:0-7843 GCA_964453355.1 uncultured Acidimicrobiaceae bacterium
GCCCGGGAGAAGGAAAGCAAGAAGTACGGCCTGAAGAAGGCCCGCAAGGCTCCGCAGTACTCCAAGCGGTAAGTCGACGGTGGCGAGGGCCCGGTTCGGAACCGACGGGCTCCGGGGTGCAGCCAACGGAGACCTGACGGCGGAGCTGGCGGTGGCCCTCGGCCATGCGGCCGCCCGGGTGCTCGACGCACCGACGTTCCTGGTGGGCCGGGACACCCGACGATCCGGACCGTTCCTGCAGGCCGCCCTGTCGGCCGGCCTGGCCGCCGAGGGGGCCGACGTCGTCGACGTGGGCGTCCTCCCCACCCCGGGTGTGGCGTACTGCGCCGAGCGCGACCAGCTGCCGGCGGCGATGGTGTCGGCGTCCCACAACCCGTTCGGCGACAACGGCATCAAGCTGTTCGGCCGCGGTGGCACCAAGCTGTCCCCCGACGTCGAGGCGGCCGTCGAGGTCCAGATCGACGACGTCTTGGGCCGTTCCGTGGCCGGGCCCACCGGGCGGGGCGTGGGCACGGTGGCTCCCGATCCGGACGCCGCCGCCCGTTACCAAGTCCATCTGGTCGACCAACTGGCCGGTCGCCGGTTGGACGGGCTCCGGGTGGTCCTCGACTGTGCGAACGGGGCCGCCGCCGAGGTGGGCCCGTCCGTGTTCGCCACCCTGGGCGCCGACGTGTCGGTCCTCGGCTGCGAACCCGACGGCGTCAACATCAACGACGGCTGCGGCTCCACCCATCCGGGGGGCCTGGCGGCCGCGGTGCAGGCCGCCGGGGCCGACCTGGGGCTGGCCTTCGACGGCGACGCCGACCGGGTGGTGGCTGTCGACCACACCGGATCGGTGGTCCACGGCGACCTGTTGATCGCCCTGTTCGCCGTCGACCTGGCCGGCCGGGACGAGCTGACCGCCAACACGGTCGTGGTCACCGTCATGACCAACCTGGGGTTCCGCCTGGCCATGGCCGACCGGGGCATCGCCGTGCAGGAGACCGCCGTCGGCGACCGGCACGTCCTCATGGCCCTGGAGGAAGGCGGCCTGGCGCTCGGGGGCGAGCAGTCAGGGCACGTCGTGTTCCGGCAACGGGCCACCACCGGCGACGGCGTCATGACCGGCCTGCTGCTGGCCGACCTGCTGGTCCGTTCGGGCCGGTCCCTGCCGGAACTGACCGACGGCCTCATGGAGCAGCTGCCCCAGGTGCTGGTCAACGTCCAGGTACCGGACCCGGGCCGCCTGGCCGACGCCGCGCCGGTGTGGGTGGCGGTCCGGGAGGCGGAGGTCCGGTTGGGCGGCACCGGGCGGGTCCTCCTGCGGCCCAGCGGCACCGAGCCTCTGGTGCGGGTGATGGTGGAGGCGGCCACCGAGGCCGAGGCGGCCGACGTGGCGCAGTCCCTGGCCCAGGTGGTGGAGCGGTCGGTCGGCTAGCGGTCGCCGGTTGCGGCGGGTCTTGGACGTTTGCAGCGGGCTCACTGGCAGCAGAAATTGAGCGCATCCGCTCAATTAGTCGCGCCAGTGAGGCGTGCGCACGACACCGATCCCCGGTCGACGCCTCCGGGAGGCGCGGCGGTGAACCAGGACCACGGTGGGTGCCCGGCCACGCGGTGGGCGGTAGCCTCGCTGCCATGGACGGCATCGCCGGGGTCGTCGGCGTCGGGGTCGACGCGGTCGACGTTGACCGGTTCCGGCTGGCCCTTCGCCGCCGGCCGCGCCTGGCCGACCGGTTGTTCACCGACGGCGAGCGGGCCGACGTGGCCGCCTCCGGCGATCCGGCCGAGCGGCTGGCCGCCCGGTTCGCCGCCAAGGAAGCCACCATGAAGGCCCTGGGCAGCGGCATCGGCAGCTTCCCCCTGAAGGACGTCGAAGTGGTCCGGGCGGGGGGCACCGGCCCGACCCGGAGCGCGCCGTCCCTGCGGTTGTCGGCCGCCGCGGCCCAGCTGGCGAGTGACCGCCAGGTCACCCGGTGGCACCTGTCCCTGACCCACACCTCGCAGGTGGCCATCGCCATGGTGGTGGCCGAAGGTGGCCCGGCGGATGCAGCGGTGGCCGAAGGTGGCCCGGTGGCCGGGCCGGGACGGACGTAACCAGGATGCGTCCGGTGGTGACGGTGGCCGAGATGCGGGCGGCGGACGCGGCGGCGCTGACGCAGGTGGACCAGGCTGCCCTGGTGGCCCGGGCCGGGACGGCGGTGGCGTTCGCCGCCTTGCGGATGTTGGGCTCCGGGTACGGTCACCGGGTGGTGGTGGTGGCCGGCAAGGGCAACAACGGCGCCGACGGACGGGTGGCCGGTGCCGTGCTCCGCCGCCGTGGTTGCCGGGTCGTGGTGCTGGACGCGGCCGCCCCGGGCCGGCTGCCGCTGTGCGACCTGGTCATCGACGCCGCCTACGGCACCGGGTTCCGGGGGACCTACACCGCACCGCGGGTGCCGGCCGGGGCCAAGGTGTTGGCGGTGGACATCCCGTCGGGAGTGGACGGGGACACCGGGGCGGCGTCCGGCCGGCCGATGGCGGCCGACCGCACGGTGACGTTCGCCGCCCTGAAGCCGGGGCTCCTGCAGGGTGACGGACCGGGGTTGGCCGGGGAGGTGGTGGTCGCCGACATCGGGGTCCCGGTCGGGGGCCCGCCGGTACGGCTGGTGGAGGACGCCGACGTGCTGGGCCAGGTGCCCCGCCGGTCGCCGTCGTCGCACAAGTGGGCCACCGCCGTGGCCGTGGTGGCGGGCTCCCCGGGCATGGAGGGTGCCTCCGCCCTGGCGGCCAGCGGGGCCTCCCACGCCGGCGCCGGTATGGTTCGCCTCGTGGTCCCCGGGGTGGCCGCCGACCAGCCGGGACCGTGGCCGATCGAGGCGGTCCGGATGTCGCTGCGAGCGGACGGATGGGTGGACGAGGTCCTGGGCGTCCTCGGCCGTTGCCGGGCCCTGGTGGTCGGTCCGGGACTGGGCCGGGAGGACGGGACGGTGGACCAGGTCCGCCGGGTGGTGGCGGAGTCGCCGGTGCCGGTGGTGGCCGACGCCGACGCCCTGTTCGCCCTGGGCACGGCCGAGGAGGCCGCGCCGGTGCTGGCCGGCGACCGCCCGGTGGTGCTGACCCCGCACGACGGCGAGTACGAGCGGCTGGCCGGGGAGCCGCCGGGCCCGGACCGGCTGGCCGCCGCCCGGCGGTTGGCCGACCGTACCGGGGCGGTGGTGCTGCTGAAGGGTTCACTGACGGCGGTGGCCTGCCCCGGCGACGGAGCCGGTGAGGACGGCAACGGCTCCGGTCCGGTGCTGCTGGCCGCGGCCGGGAGCCCCCGGTTGGCCACCGCCGGCACCGGCGACGTGCTGTCCGGGGTCATCGGCGCCTTCCTGGCCCGTGGTGTCCCCGCCGCTGCGGCCGCCGCCCTGGGTGCGCACGTGCACGGTCGGGCGGCCGACCGGGGGCCGGCCGAGGGGTTGGTGGCCGAGGATCTGCCGGCCCTCGTGTCCGCGTGGCTGTCGGTGATGTTGGGTGACGCCGGACCCGATCAGGTGCGGGGGGGTGGCAGCCGGTGAGGCCGGCCCGTTGGACCCTGGCCGCCGCCGCTCTGGGGGCGACGGCGACGGCCGGCTACGCACTGCAGCGGGTGGCCAGCCGGCGGTGGCGGGCCGGCGAGGAGGACCTGGTGGCGGCCGAGCGCACGCTGCCGGCCGACCTGCAGCACCACTTCGTCACCACCGACGACGGCGGCCGCATCCACGCCGTCGAGCGCGGCGACGGGCCACCGGTCGTGCTGGTCCACGGCATCACCCTGGGGGTGGCCACCTGGGCCCCGCAACTCCGGCAGCTGGCCGACCGGCACCGGGTCATCGCCATCGGCCAGCGCGGTCACGGCCAGTCGCTGGCCGGCGAGGACGGCTATTCGATGGAGCGGTTGGCCGACGACCTGTTGGCGGTGCTCGACGCCCTGGACGTCACCGGGGGCCTGCTGGTCGGCCACTCGATGGGCGGGATGGTGTCCCAGCTGCTGGCCGTCCGGCATCCCGACGAGCTGGCCCGGCACGTCGCCGGGCTGGTGCTGGTGGCCACCAGTGCCCGGCCGATGACGGCCGGCCCCGCCGGTCCGCTGGTGGCGGCCGGACTGGCCGGCGGGGCCGCCCGGGGACTGGGCCGGGCCGAGCGGCGGGGCCAGGGGCTGTTCCCCTCCGACGACCTGGCCCTGTGGGCCACCCGGGCCACCTTCGGCGCCCACCCGGCCCCGGCGGACGTGGAGCTGACCCGGGCCATGATCGCCGCCATGTCCCCGACGGCGGTCTCCGGCCTGTTGGGCCCGCTGCTGGCCTTCGACGTGCATCGGCAGATCCACGCCATCGACCTGCCCACCCACGTGGTGGTAGGCACCCGGGACCTCTTGACCCCGCCCCGGATGGCCCGGGCCATCGTCGACCAGATCCCCGGGGCCACCCTCCACATCTTGGCCGGCTGCGGCCACATGGTCATGCTGGAGCGAGCCGACGAGCTGTGCGACCTGCTGCACGGCGCACTGTCCACCACGTAGATGGCCACCACGTAGATGGCCACCACCTCGATGGCCACCCGTCCCGCCGCCGGGCCGACCCCGCTGGAGCTGCTGCGCGACCAGGCGCTGGGCTGTGTCCGGTGCCCGCTGGCCGCCGGCCGGACCCAGGTGGTGTTCGGGGTCGGCGACCCCCGGGCGGACCTGATGTTCGTCGGCGAGGGCCCCGGCCGGGACGAGGACCTGGCCGGCGAGCCGTTCGTCGGCCGGTCCGGCAAGCTGCTGGACCAGCTGATGGCCGAGGAGCTGGGCCTGGACCGCACCGCCTGTTACATCGCCAACGTGGTCAAGTGCCGTCCCCCGGGCAATCGGGACCCCAAGCCCGACGAGATCGAGGCCTGCCGCCCCTACCTGGAGCAGCAGCTGCGGCTCATCGAGCCCCGGGTGGTGATCACCCTCGGCAACTTCGCCACCAAGCTGCTGCTGGACACCACCGAGGGCATCCGCCGGCTCCGGGGCCACAGCTATCCCTTCGAGCTGGCCGGCGCCGGTTCCCACCTCGTCCCCACCTTCCACCCGGCGGCGGCCCTCCGGGGCGGCGGGACGGTCCTCGCCGAGATGCGGGCCGACTTCGTCCGGGCCAAGCGGCTGCTGGCCGAGCGCCCCCGGTGACCCACCCGGCGATGTTCCTGGCCCGCACCGGCGGGGCCGACGACACCCGGGCCCTGGCTGCGGCCATGGCCGAACTGGTGCGACCCGGTGACCTGCTGCTGCTGGTCGGCGGCCTGGGGGCCGGCAAGACCACCTTCGCCCAAGGGTTCGCCGCCCGGCTGGGGGTGCAGGGCCCGGTGACCAGCCCGACGTTCACCCTGGTGCGGCAGTACCCGTGCTCGCTCGGCCAGCTGCTGCACGCCGACCTGTACCGGCTGGACCGGTTGGCCGAGGTGGCCGACCTGGCACTGTCGGAGCTGTTGGAGAGCGGTGTCGGAGCGGCCGGGGCCGAGGGGGCGGTGGCCTTGGTCGAGTGGGGAGACGGCGGCGCCGCGGTGCTCGGCCCGGACGCGCTGACGGTGACGTTGGCCCGACCGGTGGACGAGGGCGACGAGGGCGACGATGCCCGGACGGTGACGGTCACGGGCGGTGGCGCCGCTTGGGTCGACCGTTGGGCGTCACTGGCCGCCGCCCTGGTCCCTTGGGCCCGAACGGCCCCTCGTGTCCCGACGGATGGCGCCGGGTGATCCTGCTGGGTATCGAGACGGCCACCGAGCTGGTGGGAGTGTCGGTGGCCGACGACGACGGCCCCCGGGCAACCGTTTGGGCCACCGGCCGGCGACGGCACGCCGAGTCACTGGCCCCGGCCGTGGCCCACGTGTTGGACCAGGCCGGCCTGGCGCTGGCCGACGTGGAAGTGGTGGCCGTCGACGTGGGCCCGGGCCTGTTCACCGGCCTGCGGGTGGGGGTGACCACGGCCAAGGCCCTGGCCCAGGGCCTGGACGTCGGGGTGGTGCCGTGCACCAGCGTCGACGTGCTGGCCGCCGCCGCCTATGCCGCCGGCTGGACCGGCCCGGTGGCCGCCGTGGTCGACGCCCGTCGGGGCGAAGTGTTCGTCGCCCGGTACGTCTCGGACCCGGCCGCCGTCGATGGCTGGCGCCAGGTGTCCGGTCCGACCCGGTTCAGCCCGGCCGACCTGGCCGTCGAGCTGGCCGGCGCCGGAGCCACCACCGACGGAGCCACTACCGACGGAGCCACTACCGACGGGGCTGCGGCTGGCTGGCTGGCGGTCGGCGACGGGGCCCGCCGGTATGCCGACGCCCTGGCCGTGGTGCCCGGCCTGCGGGTGGCCGGCCCGGTCAGCCCGCCCCCCGACGCCCTGGCCGCCCTGGCCGTCCGCCGTCTGGCCGCCGGTGGCCCGGACGGACCGGTGCTGCAGGCCCCGGCGGAGGTGCAGCCGATCTACCTGCGGGAGGCCGACGCTCGCATCAACTGGACCCAGCGGGATCCGGTTCCACCGGCGGGAGGCTGACAGTGGACCTGGTGCCGATGCGGCGACGGGACCTGAAGCAGGTCCTGGTCATCGAGCAGGTCGTGTTCCCGGAGCCGTGGAGCGTGAACATCTTCACGTCGGAGCTGGCCTTGCGGAAGGGCCGGGCCTACCGGGTGGCCAAGGAGGGGCGGGAGGTGGTCGGCTATCTCGGCCTGATGTTCGTGGAGGACGAGGCCCACGTGACCACCATCGCCGTGGCTCCCGAGCACCAGCGCCGGGGCCTCGGCAAGTGGTTGATGGCCCACGCCGTCCGCATCTCCCTGGCCGAGGGGTCCCGGCACATCTCCCTGGAGGTGGCCGCCGGCAACCACCGGGCCCAGGCCCTGTACCGCAAGTTCGGCTTCGCCCCGGTGGGCGTCCGCAAGGGGTACTACGCGGCCACCGGCGAGGACGCCTACGTGATGTGGGCCTACGACATCGACTCGCCGGCCTACGCCGAAAGGCTGGCTGCCATCGAGGCCCAACTAGCCTCATAGCCGTGAGCGTGCTGGTCCGATGAGGGTTTTGGGCATCGAGACGTCCTGCGACGAGACGGCGGCCGCCGTGGTGGAGGGTGGCCGCGAGGTGCGGTCGTCGGTGGTGTCCAGCCAGGTGGACCTGCACGCCCGCTACGGCGGAGTGGTCCCCGAACTGGCCGGACGGGCCCACGTGGAGCTGTTCACGCAGGTGGTCACCGAGGCCCTGGAGGCAGCCGGCGCCCTCGATGGGGCTGGCGGCAGCCCGGTGGACGCGGTGGCGGCCACCTGCGGACCGGGCCTCGTCGGGTCCCTGTTGGTCGGGCTGAGCGGGGCCAAGGGCCTGGCCATGGGCTGGGGGGTGCCGTTCGTCGGCGTCAACCACCTGGAGGGCCACCTGTTCGCCTCCCTGATCGAGCAGCCGGATCTCGGGTGGCCGCTGGTGGTGCTGCTGGTGTCCGGCGGCCACACCCTGCTGGTCGAGATGGAGGGTCCGGGCGCCTACCGGCTGTTGGGGCAGACCATCGACGACGCCGCCGGGGAGGCCTACGACAAGGTCGCCCGGTACCTCGGCCTCGGCTACCCGGGGGGACCGGCCATCGACCGGCTGGCGGCCACCGGGGACCCGAAGGCCTTCGCCTTTCCCCGGGCCATGCGCGACGACAGCTACGACTTCTCGTTCTCCGGCCTGAAGACCTCGGTGGTCCGCACCGTGGAACGCCACCCCGAGGCGGCCACCCAGGACGTGGCGGCGTCGTTCCAGGAGGCGGTGGTGGACGTGCTGGTGGCCAAGGCCGCCCGGGCCACCGCCGCGGTGGGGGCCCGCGGGCTGTGCATCGGCGGCGGGGTGGCCGCCAACTCGCTGCTGCGCCGCAGCATCGCCGA
>CAYVPF010000147.1:0-7822 GCA_964453355.1 uncultured Acidimicrobiaceae bacterium
CCAGAATTAGAGCGGATACGCGCAAACGGCGGCGCCAGCGTGGAAAAAGCGAATGCCGCCCCCCGCCCCTTCGTCGCCTCCCGCCGGGCCCAGGCGCGAGCACTCCCGAGACGTCCCGGGTGGGCGGTTCAGCCCAGGATCTTGGTCTTGGCCTTTTCGAACTCAGCGTCCGAGATGGCGCCCTTGGCCTTCAGATCGGTGAGCTTGGCCAGCTCGTCGGCGGCACTGGAGCCACCGGCGGCCTGGCGGACGTAGCTCGAGAAGGCCTGTTGCTGTGCCTGGGCCTGCTGGGCGGACCGCTCGTGCATGCCACCGCCCCGGACGATCAGGTACACGAACGCCCCCAGGAACGGCAGGATGATGATCAGCAGCACCCAGAAGAACTTGGCCACCCCGCCCATGTCGTGGCTGCGGAAGATGTCCATGAAGATGCTGATGATCAGCCAGATCCAGATGAAGAACAAGAAGAACTCGAGCATCGTCCAGAAGATGTCGAGCAGCGGGTAATCGGTTCCGAGCACGGTCCCCTCCTTGGGTGGTGTTCACCCGGCAGGCTATCCGGCGGCCTGGCGGCTCCTGCGGGTCTTGCGGCGACGCAGGGGGAAGAGCTCCTCGCCGATCCAGCTGGCCACGGCGACGATGAAGCCGCCGAGCACGGCCGCCCCGACGCTGTCGACGGCCAGGTCGCTGGACAGCCAGGCGGTGAGGGCCAGCAGGAGCGCATTGATCACCAGCAGGAACAGGCCGAGCGTGAGGACGATCACCGGCAGGCTCAGCAGCCGGAGGAGGGGCCCGACGATGGCGTTGACGACGGTGAAGAGGATCGCCACCCACAAGAGGGAGGCGAAGCCGCCGTGGACGTGGATGCCCGGGAGGAAGTGGGCCATGAGCCCGAACACCACCGCCACCAGCACGAGGCGCAGGGCCAGTTTGACGAGAACCATGACGGGCCGTCCCGGACCGGCTCAGACGCCCGGGGTGGCGGCGATCCGCCCCTGGTTGATGGCGGCCAGGAACACCGTGTAGTCCCGGGCGTTCTGGTCGGCGTAGGCCTCGGCGAAGTCGGCGATGGCCCGGTCGAAGGTGGGGCCGGTGCCCAGGTACCCGGCGATGACCATCCGGTCGCCCGTCCGGGCATGGGCCAGGGCCAGGGTGGCCCCGCAGAGCTGGCCGTAGAGGGCCAGCCCCACCGGCTCGACCTCCTGGGGGTCGAGGGACCCCTTCCAGTCCCGGAGCTGGCGGAGGTAGAAGTCCCGCTCGACCCCGTCGAAGCCGACGGTGTGGGCCCAACCCAAGAAGATGTCGCTCGCCGCCTGCATGAGGTGCTGGCCCAGCACCACCCGTTCCCCGTTGTTCATGTCCACCCCGGTCGGCAGGAAGCGTTCGACGACCGACGCCTGAGCCTCCTTGGCCTGCAGGAACAGCGGGTCCCGGCCGTCGCGGCCGAGGAACAGCCCGACCCAGGCCCGGGTGCCCACGCTGCCGACCCCCACCACCTTCTGGGCGATGTGCACCAGCCGGTACTGCGTGAACAGGTTACGGACGTCGGGCCGCAGGGTGCTCTGGTAGTCGGCGGCCACCTGGGCGAGCACCTGGGCCGCCTGCTCGGGATCGACGCCGACCATGTCCTCCACCGCCATCACCACCGGCGGATTGCTCACGATCCGCAGCTGGCCGTCCACTGTCCGGGTGAGCTTGGCCAGAGCCTGCAGGCTGTCGTGGGCCCGGGCCTTCACCAGCAGTTGCTGGGCCATCTTCCGCCGGGGTGACCGCAGCTGCGGGGCCACCTCCCGCATGAGCTCGTCGGCGTCCACGTGCCGATACCAGGCGTCCAGGTGGCCGAGGCCGGCCAGCTCCTCCATCTGGGTCCGATAACCGGCGGCGGTCTGGACGACCGCTTGGCGCCGCTCCGCGTCGGAGAACCCCCGACCCCGGGCGGCGATGACGACGCTGGCGGCCAACCGCTTGACGTCCCACTCCCACGGCCCGGGGTAGGTCTCGTCGAAGTCGTTGACGTCGAACACCAGGCGCCGCTCCGGCGACCCGAACAGCCCGAAGTTGGACAGGTGGGCGTCGCCGCAGATCTGGGTGGTGATCCCCGTCCGAGGCGTGCCCGCGGCCAGGTCGGCGGCCATGACGATGGCGGCCCCCCGGAAGAAGGTGAACTCGGACTCCATCATCCGGCCGTGCCGGACCGGGACCAGGTCGGGCACCCGGGTGGTCGCCTGCTCCTCCAAGAGGCCCACCGGGTCCGGCCGGTCCGGGCCGAGGGCCAGCTCGGCGTGCGACGACCGCGGGACCGCCTGCCGGAGGTCCCGGCCGGCCTGGGCCCGGGCCATGGGTGTCTGGGCCGCTCCGATGTTCGTCACTGCTGCCAGGGTACCGAAAATGCCCTGGTCATGGTCGACCGGCGAGTTCCGTGCAACCATGGTGCGCCGAGGCCATGGGTGGTCGACGGCCAGGTGCGATGAACGGGTGGGGGCCGGGCACTGGTAGGCCCCGGCGCCGCCGGAGACAGTTGGTGAGAGGACGAGGGGCTGATGGCCGATCCGATAGCGGCACCGCCGGCCACCCCCGCCGGCCCGCCGGCCCGCCGGTGGCTGCCGCCGCGGTTGTTCGGGTCCCTGTTCCCGTACCGGCGGTCCTGGTTGGTCCACGACCTGGTGGCCGGGCTCACCGTCTGGGCGGTGCTCGTGCCCGAGGCCCTGGCCTACGCCTCCATCGCCGGGGTGTCGCCGGCCGTCGGCCTGTACGCCGCCCCGTCCGCCCTGATCTTCTACGCCGCGTTCGGCAGCTCCCGGCACCTGGTGGTCGGCCCCATGTCGGCCACCGCCGCCCTGTCGGCGGCCGCCGTCGGATCCATGGTGGCCGGGAACAGCGGCCTGTACGCCACCTTGACGGCCACCCTGGCGGTCACGGCGGGCATTCTCGCCCTGTTCTTCGGCGTGGCCCGGCTGGGGTTCATCGCCAACTTCATCTCCGAACCGGTGTTGAAGGGGTTCATCATCGGCCTGGCCCTCACCATCATGATCGGCCAGGTGCCGAAGCTGTTCGGGGTCTCCAAGGGGGACGGCGATTTCTTCTCCCAACTGGTCCACGTGATCGGCCATCTCGGGGACACGAACGGCTGGACCCTGGTCGTCGGCGCCACTTCCCTGGTGGTGGTGCTGGTGCTCCGCAAGGTGGCCCCGGTGGTCCCGGGTTCGCTGGCGGTGGTGCTGCTGGCCATCCTGGTGGCCAAGGTGGCGAACCTGGACCACCACGGCGTCGAGCTGGTCGGCCACATCGACCGGGGGCTGCCGCACTACGGCTTCCCCGACGCCCCGCTGCACGACTACGTCGACCTGGGGTCGTTCGCCATCGGCATCGTGCTCGTCGGCTTCGCCGAGGGACTGGGGGCCGCCAAGACCTACGCCGCGGCCCAGCACTACGACATCGACACCAACCGCGAGCTGATCGGGCTGGGGGCGGCCAACGTCGCCGCCGGCCTCAGCTCCGGCATGGTGGTCAACGGCAGCCTGTCCAAGACGGCGGTCAACGGGTCCGCCGGGGCCCGGACCCAGCTGTCGGGACTGGTCGTGGCCCTCCTGACCGTGCTCACGCTGCTGTTCCTGACCGGCCTGTTCCAGTACCTGCCGGAGGCCACCCTGGCCGCGGTGGTCATCGTGGCCGTCAGCGAGCTGGTGGACCTCGGGGCCATGGTGCGGCTGTACCGCACCGTCACCGGCCCGCTGCACGCCATCTACGGCCACGCCGCCCGCGCCGACTTCATCGCCGCGCTGGCCGCCCTGCTGGGGGTCGTCATCTTCGACACCCTGCCGGGCCTGTTCATCGGGATCGGCATCTCGGTCCTCCTCATCGTCTACCGGGCCTCCCGGCCCCATGTCGCCCAGCTTGGCCTGGCGCCCGGCGCACCGGACCGCTACGTGGACCTGGCCCGTGACCCCGGCGCCGTGGCCCCGGGAGGGCTGGTGGTGTTGCGGGTGGAGAGCGAGCTGTTCTTCGCCAACGCCGACAACGTGCGGACCCTGGTCCGGGCGGCCGCCGGCCGGCCCGGGGTGGCCGGGGTGGTGCTCGACGTCGAGTCGGTGCCGGCCATCGACGTCACCGCCGCCGCCATGTTGGCGGGGTTGGCCGACGACCTGCACCGGGACGGGGTCCGGCTGGTCCTCGCCCGGAGCCTCGGGCAGGTCCGCGACGTCCTATCGGTGGCCGAGGAAGGCCGGCCGGCACTGCCCGTGTACCCGACCGTCCGCGCCGCCGTGGCCGGGCTGGACGGAGGGGCACCTGATGGCGGAGCCTGATGGGGGGCCGTACCCGCCGGCCAGCCGCCGGACGTACTTCGCCGAGGAGCGGACCTTCCTGGCCTGGTGGCGGACCGGCATCGCCGCCGCCGCCGTGGCGCTCGCGGTCGGCGGCCTGGTGCCCCACCTGGCCGGCCTGCCGAAGGACCGGTTCCTGGCCCTCGGCGCCGGGTACGGGGCCCTGGCCCTGTTCTTCGTGATCGGCGGGACCGTCCGGGCCCGGCGCTCGCAGCAGGCCCTGTCGCACGGGGACTACGCCCAGCCACCCTGGACGGTGATCGTGTTGGTCACCGCCTACACCTCGGCGTTGATCATCCTGACCGTCGTCGCCCTGTTCTGATCCGGTCAGGCAGGCCTGATCCGATCAGGCGGGTCTGACCGGATCAGGCGGGGACGGCGAACCAGACGGCCTTGGCGTCGGAACGTTCGTCGACGCCCCAGTCCTCGGCGATGGCCTCGACGATCATGAGCCCCCGGCCCCGCAGCTCGGTCGGCCCGGGGGCCCGCACCTGCGGGTGGCCACCGCCGGCGTCGCGCACCGTCACCCGGATGGACCCGGCGTCCTCTTCGATGGTCACGGTGAAGCCGCTGTGGGCGTGCTGGACGGCGTTGGTGGCCAGCTCGCTGACCATCAGGACCACCTGCGCCTTCAGCGGCGCCGGATAGTCCGCCAGGGTGGATGCGGCGAACCGCCGGGCGGCGGCCACCGAGGGGACGCTGGCGCTGAAGTGGGCCACGGTGGTCACGGCTCGATCACCAGCACCCCGGTGAGGCCGGTGCTCTCGATGACCTGCCGGATGACCACGGAGGGTGACCGGAGCAGGACCTGGCCCCCGGCCGCTGCCTGCAGCAGCACGGCCAGGCCGGAGCTGTCCATGAACGTCAACCCGGTCATGTCGACCACGAACCGCTCCACCGACCGGTCGGCCAGCAGCGACCGGACCACCTGCTCCAGCTCCGGCGCCGTTGCCAGGTCGAGCTCCCCGCGGAGCGCCAGCACGGCGACGCTGCCGTCCACTTCGACGTCGAAGGAGGCGTTCGGCTCCTTCTCGTCCGGCTCCTGATGGTTCATGTCAGCCATGGAGCCCGCGTGCTCTCACGGCCTGTTCCGTCCCGCCGACGGGCATCACCCGCATCATTCTCCCTCCGCCCACCCGTGGGCCATCTTAGTGGCGGGACGGTGCCTGCGGGCTCTGACGCCTGCAGGTTCTGGTGGCAGGGGTGCCGGTCGGTACCATCCGTTCATGCTCATCGACGGCGGGCCCCTGGTCGGGCCGATCTGCCCACTGGACCAGCTGACCGGTGCGGGACTGGGCCTCGACCCGGACGCCGGCGCGGTGACGTCGGCACTTGGGTTCCTCACCTGGCGGGAGCTGGAGACGTCGGCCGCCACCCTGGCCACCCGGTACCGGGCGGTGGGCCTGGCCCCCGGCGACCGGCTGGCCTCGTTGATGCCCAACCGGCCGGAACTGCTGGTGCACTACCTGGCCTGTTTCAAAGCCGGCCTGGTGGCCACGCCGCTGAACTACCGGTACACGGCCCGGGAGATCGACCACGCCCTGGAAGTCAGCGGCGCCACGGCGATCGTGGCCCACGCCGAGCGGGCCGCCGACCTGGCGGCCAGCCGCCTGGTCCCGACGTTGCCAGTGGGGATCATCGCCTTCGGCGAAGCCGAGGAGCTTCCCGGACCGGATGGCGGTGCGGTCGTTCGAGCGGCGCATCGACTGGAGGATCTGCTGGTCGCCGCCCCGGCTCCGGTGGTGTTGGCGCCGCCGGAGCCCTCCGACCCGGCCGCCATTTTTTTCACCTCCGGCAGCACCGGACCGGCCAAGGGGGTGACCCACAGCCACGAGACGCTCCGGTGGATGTTCGCCAGCACCGTGGCGGCGCTGGCGGTCACGGCCGACGACGTGTGCCTGCCGGGTTCGTCGATGTCACACATCGGGGCGTTCATGTTCGCCCTGGCCGCCCTATCGGCCGGTGCCGGGGTGGTGGTGGCCCGCACGGTCGACGCCCACGAGGTGTTGCCGCTGTTGCGGGCCTATCGGCCCACGATCCTCACCATGCTGCCGGCCGCCCTGACGGCGATCGTCCGCGACCACGACGTCGTGCCCGACGACCTCGCCAGCCTCCGCCTCTGCCGGGCCGGCGCCGACAAGGTGTCCAGTGAGCTGCTGGCCGAGTTCGCCGCCCTGGCCGGGTTCCAGATCGACGAGGGTTACGGCATGACCGAGGTGGGCCTGGCCACGTTGAACCCGCCGGCCGGGGTCATCAAGGCCGGCTCCATCGGCCGGCCGGTCGACGGGTTCCGGATCGCCATCCGCGACGACGACCACGAACTGGTGGGCACCGGCGCCGTCGGCCGGGTCTGGATCGACGCCCGCAGTCGGATGCTCGGCTACTGGGAGGCCCCCACAGCCACGGCCGAGGTGGTCCGGGACGGCTGGCTGGACTCCGGCGACCTGGCCAGCGCCGACGACGAGGGATACCTCTGGTTCTTCGGCCGCAAGAAGCAGATCATCGTCCACGACGGCTCCAATATCAGCCCCCTGGAGGTGGAATCGGCCCTCGTCGAGCATCCCGGCGTGGCCCTGGCTGGCGTGGTCGGCATCCACGACGCGGTGCATGGCGAGAACGTGCGGGCCTACGTCACCCTCCGGCCGGGGGCCTCCCCCTGCACCAGCGCCGACCTCATCGTGTTCTGCCGCGACCGGGTGGGCTACAAGGCGCCGGAGGAAGTGGTCTTCCTCGACGACATGCCCCTCAACCCGACCGGCAAGATCGACCGGGTCGGCCTGAAGGCCCTGGCCGAGGACCACCTGCATCCGCACCTCCCCTGACGGGCGCCGCCCCCGCCGCCCCGGCCAGCCCCTACGCTGGGTACATGTTGTGGTACGGGCACGGGTCGTCGCTGTTCATCCTCGTCGTGCTGGCCGCCTTCCTGCTCCGTGCCTTCGCCGCCCGCCGCAACGGCGGCCGGCGCCGCGGGCCCAATGGCGGGGGCCCCTACGGGGGCGGTCCCGGCGGGCCCGGTGGCCGCTACGGCCGCTACGGCGGCCCGTTCGGCGGCTCCGCTACAGGGCCCGGCGGCACACGGCCACCGGCCACCACTCAGACGGGCACCGACCAGATGGCCGCCAACCCGACCGGGACGGCGACGGCGGCCAGTGCCGATCCCGGCGGCCATACCGGGATCCCTGCCGGCTGGATGGTGGATCCCTCCGGGAAGCACCAGCAGCGGTACTGGTCCGGCACGGTCTGGACCGAGCAGGGCAAGGTCATTGTCGCCGACAAGCAGGGCCAGCGTGAGCTGGAAGTGCCAGAGGACCTGAAGCTGCCCGAGCCTCCCCCGGCCGCGGATGCCAATTCCAGCCGCCGCATGTCGCATTTCGAAATCGGCCCCTTCACCCGTTTCTGCGAAGCCCTGCGCAACGGCATCGAGGGCCGCGAAACGAAGTCGCCGGTGAAAGTCCCGACCTTCCGCGATGGCCTGGCCTCGATGCAGGTGATCGACGCCA
>CAYVPF010000148.1:0-7744 GCA_964453355.1 uncultured Acidimicrobiaceae bacterium
CCTGTCGGCCGCCACCTACAAGCCGCCACCGGGCGGCGTGACAGCCTGGGTCTTCGGCGGCACCAACGGCGCAGGGACTTCGGGGACCCGCCCGCCCTTCACCCCCACACAGGTCCGGGCGACCAACATCACACCGGCCGGCGGCGGTGCGGCGACCACCACCACGACCCCCGCCCCGACGACCACCACCACGGCCGCTTCCTCAGGAGGTACAGCCGGCGGCGGGACCGGGACCACGACGTCAACGAGCGGCGGCCCGTCCTCCGGGCCCGAGGCCGGCGGGGCATCCCCGGCGTCGTCCACCACCACGTCGACCACCACGGCGCCGTCGGCCGCCGGGATGGGGTCGGCCACGACGGTCCCGACGGCCAAGGGGGGACCGGCGGCCTCGACCGGGACCGGCGGTCGGTCCGGCGACGGGAACGGGGCCGGGGCCGGGGCCAAAGACGGCGGTCGTCAGGCCAGCGCCACGCCGCGGATTGTCGACGTGTCCCCGACGTCGGCCCGGACGAAGGACTCGTCGGGGTCGCCCACCGCCGTGATCGTCGGCGCCGTCGTCATCGTCCTCTTGGCGGCCGGCGGCGGGGTGATCGCCTGGCGGCGCCGGCAATCGAGCCGGGCCAACTGAACGTGCCGGGGTCCACCCACCGCTGGAGCGTCGTCGGCCACCGGCGGGTGCCGCGTACCCTGCACCCGGTCGCCTGGTGGATCTGGGCCATCGGGCTGGCCACGGCGGTCAGCCAGACCACCAACCCGCTGCTGCTCCTCTTGGTGCTGGCGGTGCTGGGGGTGGTGGTGGCCAACCGGCGCAGTGAGGCGCCCTGGGCCCGGGCGTTCAAGTACTACCTGTACCTGGCCCTCGTGGTGGTGGCCATCCGGGTCGTCTTCCGGTCGATCTTCGGCGGGGACAGCGACGCCCAGACCATGCACGTCCTGTTCACCCTGCCCCACATACCGCTGCCGTCGTGGGCGGCCGGGGTCCAGCTCGGCGGCCCGGTCACCCTGGAGGGCACCGTCGGCGCCCTCTACGACGGGCTCCGCCTGGGCACCCTGCTGTGCTGCCTGGGGGCGGCCAACGCACTGGCCAACCCCAAGCGGGCCCTCCGGGTGCTGCCCGGCGCCCTGTACGAGCTGGGGGTGGCCGTGGTCGTCTCCCTGTCCGTGGCCCCGCAGCTGATCGAGAGCGCGCAGCGGGTGCGCAAGGCCCGGAAGCTGCGGGGGGCCACCCACGGCCGGTTCCACGCCCTGCGGTCGATCGCCATCCCGGTGCTGGAGGACGCCCTGGAGCGATCGTTGCGGCTGGCCGCCGCCATGGACTCCCGCGGCTACGGCCGCACGGGCGCCGCCACCCCCCGGTCCCGCCGGGCCACCGGGGTGCTGATGCTGGCCGGCATGTGCGGGCTCTGCCTCGGCGCCTACGGCCTCCTCGACGGGTCCGGCGCCAGCGCCGCCGGCCTGCCCGGGCTCCTCGGCGGCGCGGTGCTGTGCTGCCTCGGCCTCCTCGTCGGCAGCCGCCGCGTCCGCCGCACCCAGTACCGCCCCGACCCGTGGAAGCTGCCCGAGTGGGTGGTCGCCGTTTCCGGCGCCGTCCCCGCCGTCGTCCTCTTCGTCGGCGTCGGCTTCCGGGCCGCCAGCCTCAACCCCTCGACCCAGCCGCTGGTCTGGCCCACCCTGCCGCTGGTCCCGACGATCGCCATCCTGGTCGCCGCCGTGGCCGCCGTGGCGGCGCCCCCACCCCTGCGGCCGACCCGGGTGGCGAGGGTGGCTGGCGGGGCGGCCGGGGCGGCCACGGCGGCCACGGCGGCCCGAGACGAGGCCGTCCCGCCGCTCGGCGGCCCGACAGCGACCGCCGTCCCACCGGTCGAGGTCCCGGCATGATCACCTTCGACCACGTGACCGTCACCTATCCCGACGCCGACACCCCGGTGCTCCGCGATGTGGACCTGCAGATCGAAGAGGGCGAGCTGGCCCTGGTGGTGGGGCGGACCGGGGTAGGCAAGTCCACCCTCTTGGGCGCCATCAACGGACTGGTGCCCCACTTCACCGGCGGCACCCTGGCCGGCCGGGTGGTGGTCGACGGCCGGGAGACCCGCACCCACAAGCCCCGGGAGCTGGCCGACGTGGTCGGGGTGGTCGGCCAGGACCCCCTGGCCGGCTTCGTCACCGACACCGTCGAGGAGGAGCTGGCCTACGCCATGGAGCAGCTGGCCGTCCCGCCCGACGTCATGCGCAAGCGGGTGGAGGAGACCCTCGACCTGCTGGGCATCGCCGAGCTGCGCGACCGCCCCCTCTACCAGCTGTCCGGCGGCCAGCAGCAACGGGTGGCCATCGGCTCGGTGCTGACCGCCCACCCCCGCATCCTGGTCCTGGACGAGCCGACCTCGGCCCTCGACCCGACGGCGGCCGAGGAGGTACTGGCGGCCATCACCCGGCTGGTCCACGACCTGGGGGTCACGGTGGTGCTGGCCGAGCACCGGCTGGAGCGCGTGGTGCAGTACGCCGACCGGGTCATCGAGGTCCGGGCGGATGGCTCCGTGTCGACCGGCCCGCCGGCGGCCATGCTCGTCGACACCAAGGTGGCCCCCCCGGTGGTCGAGCTGGGCCGGCTGGCCGGGTGGTCGCCGCTGCCGCTGTCGGTCCGCGACGCCCGCCGCCTGGCCGGACCGCTCCGTGACCGCATCGCCGCCCAGCCGGTTCCCGCCCCGCGCCGGTCCCGACCGTCCCTCCCCGGCGGCCCCACGCTCCGGTCCCGCAACGTCGTCGTCCGCTACGGCCCGGTCGTCGCCGTCCGGGGCGTCGACCTCGACCTGGCCGCCGGCGAGGTGACGGCGCTGATGGGCCGCAACGGCTCCGGCAAGTCGTCACTGCTCTGGGCCCTGCAGGGCTCAGGGCCGCGGCAGAGCGGCCTGGTCCAGGTCGGTGGCACCGACCCCAAGTCCCTCCCGGCGGCCAAGGCCCGGACCCTGGTCGGCCTGGTGCCCCAGACTCCGGCCGACCTGCTGTACCTCGACACCGTGGCCCAGGAGCTGGCCCAGGCCGACGACGAGTCGGCCTACCAGCGGACGGACGACTTGGCGTCGGCGACCACGGCCACGGGGCCGCCCGGCGCTGCGCCCACGGCCCGGTCCCTGCTGGACCGGCTGGCGCCGGGCATCCCCGACGACATGCACCCCCGCGACCTGTCGGAGGGCCAGCGCCTCTCCCTGGTGCTGGCCGTCCAGCTCACGGCCGCCCCCACGGTGGTGCTGCTGGACGAGCCCACCCGGGGGTTGGACTACTCGGCCAAGCGGTCGCTCATCGACATCGTGGACCTGCTGGCCGCCGAGGGGCGGTCGGTGGTGATCTCGACCCACGACGTCGAGTTCGTGGCCGCGGCGGCCGACCGGGTGGTGGTCATGGCGGCCGGGGACGTCGTGGCCGACGGGCCGACCGCCGAGGTGGTGGTGGCCTCGCCGGCCTTCGCTCCCCAGGTGGCCAAGATCCTGGCGCCCCTCGAGTACCTCACCGTCGACCAGGTGCGCACCGCCGTGGCGGCGATCCCGTCCACGCGAGGGGCCAGCTGATGACCGCCCGACCCCCGATACAGATGGGCCGCCCGAGAAAACGGACGCCGGTGGCCATCCGCGTCGGGCGGCGGTCAAGGGTCGTCATCGTCATGGCCTCGTTCCTCGGCTTCGTGGCTTTCCTGTGGCCGTTCGTCGTAGCTCCGCACACCTTCGGCGACGTCGCCATGGCTCCGCTCATGTTCGGGGCCCTGCTGGTCCTGGTGCTGGCCATCGTGTTCTCGGAGATCGCCGACGGCGGCATCGACGCCAAGGCCATCGCCATGCTCGGCGTCCTCTCGGCCCTGGGCGCCGCCCTGCGGCCGCTGGGGGCGGGGACGGCGGGCATCGAGACGGTGTTCTTCACCCTGGTCATCGCCGGCCGGGTGTTCGGGGCCGGGTTCGGGTTCTCGCTGGGCTGCACCACGCTGTTCGCCTCGGCCCTCATCACCGGCGGGGTGGGGCCGTGGATGCCCTACCAGATGTTCGGCTGCGCCTGGGTCGGCATGTTCGCCGGCCTGCTGCCCCGGGCCACCGGCCGGCGCGAGGTCGGCATGCTGGCCGTCTACGGCGCCCTGTCCGGGTACTTCTTCGGGTTCATGCTCAACCTGTCGTTCTGGCCGTTCGCCCTGGACCCCAACAGCACCATCTCCTACCTGCCGGGTGCCTCCCTGGCGGTCAACGTGCAGCGGTACCTGGTCTTCGACGGCACCACCTCCCTCGGCTGGGACACCGGCCGGGCCATCACCAACTTCGTCCTCATCCTCCTCGTCGGGCCGGCCATGCTGGCCACGTTCCGCCGGGCCGCCCGCCGGGCGGCGTTCGAGGCCCCGGTCGTGTTCGACGATCGGAGCCTCCTGGACGGCAGCCTGGTCGAATAGACCGCCCCGGACGGCTACCCGTTGCGGTGGCGGGGTTGCAGTCGCTTGGCCTCCCGTTGGGCGTCCAGCAGCACCCGCAGGCGCCCCACGGCGGGCCCCATCGCCGGGTCGTCGTCGGCGGCCACATTCCGGCGTTCTTCGGGGTCGGCGGTGAGGTTGTAGGCCTCCCACTCCTCGGCCGAGTCGCCGCCGGCGGCACCGGCGGCACCGGCGGCCGAGTAGTAGCGGTTCAGCTTCCACAGCTCCGCCGAGCCGTCCGGTCCGGTGGGCAGGGCGGCGACGACCGCCTCGACGCTGGCCGGGTCGGCCACCGCCTCGTACGGCTGGCCGCTGGCCATGCCCCGTTGGTTGGTGCCCCGGGTGATCTCGTCTTCGGTCATGAAGTACACGGGCCCGTCCGCCTGGTCGCCGGTGTCGCCGTCGCCGGTGACCAGTGGGGACAGGTCCCGGCCAACCAGTGGGTGGGTCTCGACGTGGGTGGCGGCCACCGCCGGGGCCAGCCGGGCGGGGTCGAGGCCGGCCAGGCCCAGCAGGGTGGGCAGCAGGTCCACGTGGCTGGTGGGGGCGGTGACGGCGCCGGGGGCGAGGCCGGGGCCGGACACGAACAGGGGCACGCGGACGGCCTCGTCGAAGGCGTTGTGCCACTTCTGCAGCATCCCGACGTGGGCCCCGACCAGGTCGCCGTGGTCGGAGGTGAACACCACCACGGTGTCGTCGGCGAACCGGGACCGGTCCAGGGCGTCCACGATCTGCTCGATGACCCGGTCGACCAGCTTGTGCAGCCAGTAGTACAGCCGCCGGTAGGCCAGATCGGGGGGTTGGGGGAACAGGGCCTTCGGCCAGGTCTCGGCGAACTGCCGTTGGGCGGCCGGCCGGCCGTCGAAGCCGTCGGCCTGCGACGGGGCCTCGGCCACGTCCGGCACGGTGTCGTCGGGGACCGGGAACCCGAAGGCCTCCCAGATGCCGCCGGTGAAGGCGATGTCGTGGGGGTTGACGAACGACGCCACGGCCAACCACGGCCGGTCGTCGCTACCGTGGTCCAGCTGGTCGAACAGGTCGGCGACCTGCCGGCCGTACAGGCCGTCCTTCACGTACCCGCAGTCCGCCGGGTCGGGGCCGTGCGGCTCCCGGCCGAGCCAGCCGGAGAACCCGAACGGGTCCAGCCGGTCGGTGGCCCGGTAGGCGGCCACCGCGTCGGCCACCAGCTGGGCGGCGGCGTCGTTGGTGCGCAGGCCCTGGTGGGTACCGGGTACCGGCAGGTCGGCGTGGGAGATGTGCCACTTCCCCCGGTAGTGGGTCTGGTAGCCGGCGGCCCGGAACCAGTCGCCCATGGTCGGCACCTGGTCGGGGTCCAGCCAGGCGATGTCGGGGTCGGACGCCGTCTTGGCGATGCCGTCGGTGGACCGCACCCCGTGCAGCGACGGGTACTGGCCGGTGAACAGCGACGTCCGGCTGGGGGCGCAGGCGGTGGCCGCGGCGTAGTGCCGGTGCAGGGCCACGCTGCGTTCGGCCAGCCGCTGCCGGCCGGGCAGCTGCTCGGCCCGGAACCGGCGGACGGCGTCGTCCTCGTACGGCGGCGGGTACCGCTCCTCGTCGGTCATGATCACGAGGACGTTCGGCGGCCGGTCGGTCATGGGGCGGGAGCCTAACGGTGGCGGGTCGGCGGTTCCGAAGGGCGGGAAGGGGTAAGGACCCTGCCGTGCCCGCCGTCACGTCCGCCGTTACCGCCACCGCCACTGCCGCCCCGTCCCGCCTCCCGGCGGCGCGTGGCCCGCTGACCAGCCGCCTGTTCGCCGCGCTCCACGAGGAGCCCCACCCGCTGGGGTGGCTCCCGGAGGTGGACACGACAGACGACGACCGGCAACTGGCCCTGTACTGCTGCTACGAGCTGCACTACGGGGGCTTCGCCGACGTGGACGACGGGTGGGAGTGGGAGTCGTCGCTCCTCGGCATCCGGGCGGTCCTCGAACGGTGGTTCGAGGCCACCCTCCGCCAGGAGGTGGGCCCGGTGCACACCCATCCGGAAGCCGTGGTGGACCAGCTGTGGGATCTGGCCGGGGCCTCCGGGGGGCCTTCGCTGTCGGGATGGATGATGGCCTCAGGGGAGCTCGAGCACGTCCGGGAACTCGCCGTCCACCGGTCGGCGTACCAGCTGAAGGAGGCCGATCCGCACACCTGGGGCATCCCGCGGATCTCCGGGGAGGCGAAGGCGGCGATGGTCGCCATCCAGGCCGACGAGTACGGCAACGGCGACCCGGCCGGCATGCACGCCGCCCTGTTCGGCGACACCATGGCGTGCCTCGGGCTGGACCGTCGGCCGAACGCCTATCTGGCGGCCATCCCCGGGGTGACGTTGGCGACGACCAACCTGATCTCCATGCTGGGTCTGCACCGGCGGCTACGCGGCGCCCTGGTCGGCCACCTGGCCCTGTTCGAGATGACCTCCATCGGCCCGATGGGGCGGTACGACGCCGTCCTCGGTCGGCTCGGCCTGCCGGCGGCGGCCCGGCGGTTCTACCAGGTGCACGTCGAGGCGGACGTCGGGCACCAGCATCTGGCGGCCGACGGGATGGTGGGTGGCCTGCTGCGCAGCGAGCCCGGCTTGGCCGCCGACGTGGTGTTCGGCGCCGGCGCCCTGTCGGCGGTGGAGGGCCAGTTCAGCCGGCACGTCCTGTCCCGCTGGGCGGCCGGGCATTCCTCCCTGTACGCGGCTTCCCTGCCGGCCGGGCCGCCGGTCCTCGTCGCCGGGTGAGCTGTTTGTCGCCATCGTCTGTGGTGCTACGCGGAAGTCACTGGCGCGAGTTTTAGAGCGTATGCGCTCAATTTTGGCGTTCAGTGACGTAAGAAAATAGGTGACCCAACCCCGCCAGTGGGGTGGGTAGCGTGAGGGTGATGGCGGCCTACGACGACCGGGTCCGGGACCTCCTGGTGGGGCCGCCGGTTCGCACCGGCAAGCTGGCCACCGTCGGCGTCGACGGCCGGCCCCACGTGGTGCCGATCTGGTACGACGTCGACGACGACGGCACCGTGGTGTGGAACACCGGCGCCGCCACCGTCAAGGGCCGCAACCTGGCCCGCACCGGTCGGGCCGCCCTGTGTGTCGACGACGACCAGCCGCCGTTCGCGTTCGTCACCCTGCAGGGCCCGGTGCAGCTGGGCAGCGATCTGGACGACCTGGCGTACTGGGCCACCCGCATCGGCGGCCGGTACATGGGGGCCGACGCCGCCGAGGCCTTCGGGGCCCGCAACGCCGTGCCCGGCGAGCTGGTGGTCCGGCTGCGTCCCGAACACGTGCTGTCCGGCTTCGACATGTCCGCTTGA
>CAYVPF010000149.1:0-7741 GCA_964453355.1 uncultured Acidimicrobiaceae bacterium
CGGCGGCGACCGACAGCCGGCTGTTCGCCCCGGTGCTGCTGGCCGGCGCCGTCCTGGCCACCGTGGCCATGGAGCGGGCCCTGATCACGCACGACTTCTCCCTGGTCTACGTGGCCGACAACAACGCCCGGGCGACGCCGTTGATCTACTCGATCACCGGCATGTGGTCGGCCCTGGCCGGTTCCATCCTGCTGTGGGGGTTGGCCCTGGCCCTGTTCACCGGCATCCTGGTCTGGCGGTACCGCCGGCAGACCGCCGACCCGGTGATCCGGTGGGCCACCCTCGTGATGTACGTGGTGTCGGCGTTCTTCTTCGGCCTGATGGCCGGCCCGGCCAACCCGTTCACCACCGTCTCCGGCACCGCCCCGCTGCACGGCGCCGGCCCCAACGCTCTCCTGCAGGACAACCCGCTGGTGGCCATCCACCCGCCGCTCCTGTATCTCGGCTTCGTCGGCTTCACGGTCCCGTTCGCCTTCGCCGTCGGCATGCTCGTCACCGGCCGGGTGGGGGAGCAGTGGCAGGCCGAGACCCGCCGGTGGACGCTGCTGTCCTGGACGTTCCTGTCCGTCGGCATCGTCCTCGGCGCCTGGTGGTCCTACCAGGTCCTCGGCTGGGGCGGCTTCTGGGGGTGGGACCCGGTGGAGAACGCCGCCCTGATGCCGTGGCTGTGCGGCACCGCCTACCTGCACTCGGTACTGGTCCAGGAGCGCCGGGGGCTGCTGCGGGTCTGGAACATGTCCCTGTCGGTGGCCACCTTCGCCCTGACCATCCTGGGCACCTTCTTGACCCGGTCCGGGGTGGTGCAGTCGGTGCACGCCTTCTCCGAGTCCTCCCTCGGGCCCATCCTCATCGGGTTCTTCCTGGCCGTCGTCGTGGTCGGCTTCGGGCTGATCGCCTGGCGCGGTGACCGGCTGCGGTCGGCCGGCGGCATCGACTCGCCGATGGGCCGGGAGGGGGCGTTCCTGCTCAACAACCTGCTGTTCGTCGGCTTCGCCTTCGTCGTCCTGCTGGGCACCCTGTTCCCGCTGCTGTACCAGGCCATCAAGGGCCAGGCCGTCACCGTGGGCGCCCCCTACTTCAACACCGTGGCCGCCCCCGTCGGGCTGGCCCTGCTGCTGCTGATGGCCGTGGCCCCGGCCCTCAGCTGGCGCAAGGTCGACGGCGCCGTGCTGTGGCACCGCCTGGCCCTGCCGGCCTGGTTCGGCGTCCTGGTGGTGGTCGGCTGTGTCATCGGCGGCGTCCGCGGCTTCGAGCCCCTCCTGGCCTTCGGCCTCGGGTCCTTCGCCGCCGCCTCGGCCTTCCGGTCGCTGGTCCTGTCGGTCCGCACCAGCCAGCGCCACGGCGCCGGCGCCTGGCGTGGCCTGGTCGGCCGGGCCAACGGCGGGATGGTGGTCCACCTCGGCGTGGTGGTCCTCGCCGTCGGCCTGGTCGCCGCCACCTCCTTCCGGGCCACAGCCGAGATCGCCCTGCCCGAGGGCCAGGTGGTCCACTACGACGGCCACACCCTGGAGTACCTGGGCCTCCGTTACGTTCGCACCGCCCAGCGCACCGCCACAGAGGCCGTCATCCGGGTGGACGGCGGCGGCCTGTTCTACCCGGCCGTCAGCCAGTACGGCGGCCCCAAGTCCGAAGTGGTCGGCACCCCGGCCATCGACTCCAGCGCAGTCGACGACGTCTACCTGACCCTCGACGCCCTCGGCGGCACCGGCACCGTTACCGGCGGCGAGGCCATCGCCAACCTGCCGGCCGGGTCCATCGCCGTCACCGTCGTCGTCGAGCCCCTGATCGCCTGGATGTGGGCCGGCGGCCTCGTCATCGGCCTCGGTGGTCTCCTGGCCCTGGTGCCCGGCCGCCGCCGCCGGCCCACCGACCCCGTGTCCTCGCTGTCCCCGGTGGTGGCGGCCGCCGGTGGGCCGCCCGACGGCCCCACCGGTCACGGCCCCGCCGACGGCGGACCCACCGCCGGCGGACCCACCGACGGCGGGACGGCGGTGCCCGACGACGGGTCCGGAGAGCAGCACGACGGGGTACCGGCCACCGTCGGCGGACCGGTCGATCGGTGAGGAGAGGGGACCGGTGAGCGCCGTGCAGGCCCCCCCGGCCACCCCGCCGGCCGCCCCCGGCCGCCGCCGGCACACCGCCCGGTGGGTGGCCGCCGCCGTCGTGGTCGTCCTGGTGGTCGTGGCCATCGTGGCGGCCACCCGCCCGTCCTTCCAGGCCACCCAGGAGGCCAGCCCCCTGGCCGGCCGGCCGGCGCCGGCGTTCTCCGGCAAGACACTGCAGTACGGCAAGGTGGTGTCCCTGGCCGACTACCGGGGGCGGTACGTGTTCGTCAACTTCTTCGCCAGCTGGTGCCCGCCTTGCCAGGCCGAGGAGCCCCACCTCATCCAGTTCGCCAACCAGCAGCGCACCCGCGGCGCCGCCGGCGCGGCCATGGTCAGCGTGGTGTTCAACGACAGCATCGCCACAGCCACCAAGTTCGTGGACGAATACGGTCCGCAGTGGCCGGCCGTCCCCGACGACGGCGGCGCCATCGCCAACGCCTACGGCGTCGACTCCCCGCCCATGACCTTCCTGGTCGGTCCCGACGGCCGTGTGGTCGGCGATCCCCTCATCGGTCCTGCCACCGAGCAGCAGCTCGACGACATGCTGGCCGCCGCCCCCACCGGAGGCAGTCATGGCTGACGTGGCCCCGCCCCCGGCGGCCAGCCCGCCCCTGGCCACCGCGCCCGCGCCGCCGCCAGCCTCCACCGGCGGCCGGCCCAGCGCTGCCGGCCGGTCCGCCCACCCCGGCCTCGGGCTGTTGGTGCTGCTCGTCGTCCTCGGGGTGGCCCTGGCCTTCGGCAGCGGGCTCGGCTCCGGCGGCCACCCCACCAATGCCCAGCGGGCCACCGCCCTGGACAACCAGATCCGGTGCCCCAGCTGCGACGACCTGTCGGTCGCCCAGTCCTCCGCCTCCTCCGCCATCGCCGTCCGGCACCAGATACAGCAGCTGGTCGACGAGGGACAGACCGACCAGCAGATCGAGAACACCCTGGTGGCCCAGTACGGCGGCACCATCCTGCTGCGGCCGCCCACCTCCGGGCTGACCTCCCTGGTCTGGATCCTCCCGGCCGTCGCCGGGGCCGTCGCCGTCGGGGCCGTCGCCGTCCTGTTCTGGCGCCGCTCCCGTGACCTCCGACGGCTCCGACAGGACGACCAGTGACCGACACCTCGGCCACCGGCCGCGCCGGGGACGCCGAAGACCGGTGGCACCTGGAGGACCGCCGCGACTTCCTCCGCCGGTCCCTGGACGACGCCGAGCGGGAGCACCAGGCCGGCGACCTGTCCGACGACGACTACCTGGTGCTCCGCCGTCGGGACCAGCAGCAGCTGGCCGATGTCGAGGCGGCCCTGGCTGCGCTCGGCGGCCCCGACGGGCCGGCCGGGACGGCGACTGAGCCCGATGAGGCCACCGACGCCGGAGCGGGGGTGGGGGCCGCCACCGGCGGGACCGGGCCACGGGCCCCGACCGGGGCGGTGCCGGGGCGCCCCGGGTTGGTGCCGCTGGTGTTGGACGACGACGACATCCCGTCGTCGCCCCGGAAGCGGCGGATCTGGATGGCGCTGGTGGGGGTGGCCGCCCTGGTGGCCGGGGCGGTGCTGTTGGTGGTCCACGTGACCTCCCCCCGGCTGCCCGGCCAGACGGCCACCGGCGGGGTCAAGACCCCGCAGACACAGACCGTCCAGCACGACCTGGCCGCCGCCGCCACACTGGTGCAGAACGGCAAGCTGGACACAGCCCTGAACGTCTACAAGGAGATCCTGTCGGTGACACCCCGGCAGCCCCAGGCCCTGGCCGAGTGGGGCTGGCTGAGCTGGGAGGCCGCCGACTCCGCCGGCAACCTGACCCTGGCGGCGCAGGGCCGTTCGGCCGTGGCCGACTCCGTCAAGCTGGACCCGTCCCTGTTCGCCGGCCGCCTGTACCTGGGCAGCATCCTGCTGGCCCAGCACCAGCCCACCCAGGCGGTGGTCCAGTACAAGGCGTTCCTGGCCGACCACCCGCCGAAGTCGTGGGTGACCACGGCGGCCGGCTACATCAGCCAGGCCTTCACCGAGGCCAAGCAGCCGGTACCGGCCCAGGTCAAGGCGGCCGCCGCCAGCACCAGCACCAGCACGACCAGCACCACGGCCGCCGGTTAGCGCCGCCGGTTGCGGAGGGCTCCGTTGGCCCTGCGCGTTTGACTCGCTGGCGCGCGAAATTGAGCGGATCCGCTCAATTTCTAACGCCAGTGACCCGGCAGAAAACCATCGACCCGGCCCGCAACCCGCACCGCCACGAGCCCGACGTGGCGACCCACCAGCCCCGGGTACCGGGACTGCTCCGGGAGGGGAGGGGTCAGCGGCGCAACGCCCGCAGGCCGGCCACCACCGGACCGAAGGCGGCGGCGAAGGCGTCCACGTCGTCGTCCGCCGTCGACCACCCCACCGACAGCCGCAGGGAGTGGCTGGGATCCACCCCCATGGCCTCCAGGACCGGGGACGGCTCCAGCGACTCCGACGAGCAGGCCGATCCGGAGTGGGCGGCCACCCCGGCCCGGTCCAGGCCCAGCAGCACCGGCTCGGCCTCCACCCCGTCCACGCCCAGGCACACCAGGTGGGGCAGCCGGTCCACCGGGTCGCCGACCTGCTGGACCCCGTCCACGGCCACCGCCGCCCGCACCAGGGCGTCGGTCCGAGCCCGGGCCGCCGCCCCTTCGGTCGCCAGCCGCCAGCCGCCGTCGGTGGCCAGGGCCTCGGCGGCGGCCCCGAACCCGACGATGCCCGGCACGTTCTCCATCCCGGCCCGTCGGGCCCGCTCCTGCTGACCGCCGACCAGCAGCGGCTCCAGCCGCAGCCCCCGCCGCACCACCAGGGCCCCGATCCCGGGCGGCCCCCCCAGCTTGTGGCCGCTGATCGACACCAGGTCGGCGTCCAGCGCCGCCAGCCCCAGGTCCACCTGCCCGGCCGCCGCGGCGGCGTCCACGTGGACCAGTACCCCGGCCTCCCGGGCGGCGGCCACCACTTCGGCCACCGGCTGCACCGTGCCCACCTCGTGGTTGGCCCACTGGCAGTGCACCAGCGCCACCCCGTCCGGCTGCCGGCGGAGGGCGTCCGCCACGGCGTCCGGACCGATGCGGCCGTGCCCGTCCACCGGCACCACCTCCACCCCGGCCAGCCGGGACGAGGCGTCGCGGACCGACGAGTGCTCCACCTCGGCGCACAGCACCACCCCGCCCGGCGACCGGCGGGTGGCCCCCCACACCGCGGCGTTGGCGGCCTCGGTGGCCCCGGAGGTGAACACCACCTGCCGGGCCCGCACCCCGAGCAGTCCGGCCACCTTCTCCCGGGCCTCCTCCACCGCCGCCCGTACCTGCTGGCCCTCGCGGTGCACCCGGCCCGGATCGGCAAACGGGCCGGCCAACCAGGCCTGCAGGGCCGCCACCACCTCCGGCCGGGGCGGGCTGGTGGAGGCGTGGTCCAGGTAGTGCCGACCCCCAGTCACGGCCGACTGCCCGTTAGGTCGGTCCACGTTCAGGCCAGGGCGGCGCAGGTGTCGTCGCCGCGGGCCCGCGACGACAGCACCACCGGCATGGACGCCTCCGGGACGTCCTTGCACAGCCCGGCCAGCAGGCCCTTGACCATGCCGCGGTCCACCGCACACAGCACCGGGTGGGTCACCGCCGCCTCCCCGAACGGGCACTGCTCCGCCACCACCGCCGTCGCCGACCCCTGGTCCTCGGCGTGGGCGGCGAACCCGTGGGCGGTCAGCGTCTCGGCGATGGCGTGCATGGCCGCCCGCACCGACCGTTGCCCCTCGCCCGGCGCCATGCGGCTGGCCAGGTCCCGGCCGTAGTCCTCGCCGACCTTCGCCGCCATCCGCTCCGCCGCCTCCGGGCCGAGCAGCGCCAGGGCCTCCTGCAGCAGGTTGACCAGCAGGTCGTCCCGGCGGGTCAGCAGCTCGATGGTGGGGTCGTCCCCGACCGGCAGGTACCGCTTGGCCGGTCGTCCGGCTCCCCGTTCCGGCCCCGCCGGCCCGGTCCCCGACTGGGCTGCCCCCGACTGGCCTGCCCCGGACTGTGCGGGGGCCACCTGCAGGTACCCGGCGGCCACCAGCCGGTCCAGGTGGTGCCGGGCCACGTTCGGGTGCAGCGAGAACCGGGCGGCCACCTCGGCGGTCGTCGCCCCGGCCCCCGACCGGACGTACAGGAAGATCTCCCGGCGGGTCGGGTCCCCGAACGCCGAGGTGACGGCGGCGACGGCGGCGGCGAACCGGCGGTTGTCACCGTCTGGGTCCTCGCCCCCACCCATTGCCACGGTTGTGGGCGCGGCGGCTGTGGCCGGCTGCACGGTCGGTAGTCTACCGAGCAGGGTCGGCGACTATCGCCGGCCTCCGGCGGCCTCGAACCCGACGGTCGCAACCTTGAACCCGAAGGGCCCTATGGCACGCGATCAGGCTGGACTGGAGCAGGTGGTGGCGGCGGTGGTCGAGCCCGAGCTGGGCCTCCCCCTCGGCACCATCGGCGCCGTCCGCGGCGTCCGCAGCCGGCGGCGCCGGGCCGAGGTGGCCCTCGTCCTGCCGGTTGCCGGCTGGCCCAACCAGGACCGCATCCGTGACCTGGTCCGGTCGGCCGCCACCGGCGTCGACGGCATCGACGACGTCGCCATCGAGATCGGCGTCATGGACGACGACGACCGCACCGCCCTGCGCCGCCGCCTCCGTGACGACATGGAGGGCCCCGATGCCGGCGACGTCGGCAGCGAGTCCAACGGTCATGACGGCCACGACCACGGTGGCGGTGGTGGTGGTGGCGGCCATGGCCACGGCGACGCCACCCCCACCCCCCGGTTCCTCCGGGCCGAGTCCTCCACCCGGCTGATCGGCATCTCGTCCGGCAAGGGCGGGGTCGGCAAGTCGTCGGTGACCGTCAACCTTGCCGTCGCCCTGGCCCGGCTGGGGTACCGGGTGGGGGTGCTGGACGCCGACGTCTACGGGTTCTCGATCCCCAAGATGTTCGGGGCCGACCACGACCCCATCGTCCTCGGCGACCTGGTCATCCCGGCCGCCGCCCACGGCGTCCGGGTGCTGTCCATGGGGTTCTTCGTTCCCGACGACCAGCCGGTCATCTGGCGGGGACCGATGCTGCACAAGGCCATCGAGCAGTTCCTCGGCGACGCCTGGTGGGGGGAGCCCGACATCCTGCTGGTCGACATGCCCCCCGGCACCGGTGACGTCACCCTGTCCCTGGCCCAGGTGATGCCCCGTTCCGAGATCCTGGTGATCACCACCCCCCAGCCGGCCGCCCAGCGGGTGGCGCAGCGGTCGGCCTACGCCGCCCGCAAGCTCCGGCTGTCCGTCCGCGGCGTCATCGAGAACATGAGCTGGTTCACCGGCGACGACGGCACCCGCTACGAGCTGTTCGGGGCCGGCGGCGGTCAAGCCCTGGCCGACGACCTCGGCGTCCCCCTGCTGGGCCAGCTGCCCCTGGTCCCGGCCCTCCGCCAGGGCGGCGACGACGGCCACCCGATCGTGGCCACCGACCCCGACGGCGAGGTCGGCCAGGCCTTTACGACCCTGGCCGAGCGCATCGCCGGCATGGGGCCCGCCCGGGTCTACCGGCGGGAGCTCACCGTCCGCTGACCCGCCGCCGGTGCACCCGTCAGCGCCGGATCGGCTCCAGCAGCCGGTGCGGCTGCTGGAGCGCGGCGGTCACCGCGTCGT
>CAYVPF010000150.1:0-1109 GCA_964453355.1 uncultured Acidimicrobiaceae bacterium
TGGCCGTCAAGTTCACCCGACGGGCGGCCGCCGAGATGGAGGGCCGGCTGCGGGCCCTGGGGGTGGGCCTGACCGACCGGATCACGGTGGCCACCTTCCACCGGCTGGGCCTGCAGCTCCTCCGGGAGCACGGGCGGCCGTTGGGGCTGGGGCCGTCGGTCCGCGTGGCCCCGGAGACGGCCCGCCTGGACCTGCTGGCCGGCCTGCGGGGGTGCAGCCCGGCGGAGGCCCGGCGGTTGGCGGTGGCGGTGGCCGTGGCCAAGGGCGCCCGGGCCAGGCCGGCGGGGGACGATGGGCCGGCGGGCGGCGAAATGGCTGGGCTGGGCGATCTGGTGGACCGCTACGACCGGGCACTACGGACCGACGGCCTGGTCGACGTCGACGACCTGCTGGTGCTGCCGGTGCAGCTGCTGCAGTCCGATCCGATCCTGGCTGAACGGCTGGCGGACCGGTGGTCGGAGATCTGTGTGGACGAGTACCAGGACGTCGACTGGCTGCAGTACCAACTGCTGGCGCTGCTGACCCGGCCGGACGGCAACCTCTGCGCCATCGGTGACCCGGACCAGGCCATCTACGGGTTCCGCGGCGGCGACGTGGGGTACTTCCTGCGGTTCCGGCAGGACTTCCCGACCGCCACGGTGGTGCAGCTGGCCCACAACTACCGGTCGACCCCCACCGTGGTCCGGGCGGCGCTGCAGGCCATCGCCCCCGGCACCCTGGTGCCGGACCGGGTGCTGGTGGCGGCCCGGACCGACGGGAACGGGGCACCGGTGGTGGTCCACCGGACGGCGGATCCGGAGGAAGAGGCCGAGGTGGTGGCCGGCGCGGTCGAACGGCTGCTGGGTGGCTCGTCCCTCCTGGCCCTGGACCGGGGGGCGGCCGACGGCAGCACCCGGCCCCGGCTGTCGTTCGCCGACTTCGCCGTGCTGTACCGCACCCAAGCCCAGGCGGCCCCGCTGGCCGAGGCCCTGGGCCGCCGCGGCTTCCCGGTGCAGGTGCGATCGCACGAACGACTGGTCGACCGGCCCGAGGTCCGGGCCGTCCTGGCCGCCCTCGACGCCGGAGAGGCCACTGATCCCGTCGGCGATGGCGCCGTCGGCGATGGCGCC
>CAYVPF010000150.1:1209-6955 GCA_964453355.1 uncultured Acidimicrobiaceae bacterium
CCGTCGGCGATGGCGCCGTCGGCGATGGCGCCCCGGAGACGATGACCGACCGGCTGGCCGCCGCCGTCCAGGCGGTGGCCGACAGCAGCGGTAGCAGCAGCGACGGCGATGGCCCCGGCCCGGTCACCCGGGCGGCGGTGCTGGTCGCCGGGGAGCTGCTGGCCCCACTCGCCGCCACCTGCGGGTCGGACCTGGACCGGTTCGTGACCGAACTGGAACTGGGCCTGGAGGTGGACACCTGGGACCCCCGGGCCGATCGGATCTCGCTGCTCACCCTGCACGCGGCCAAGGGCCTGGAGTTCCCGGTGGTGTTCGTGGTGGGCTGCGAGGACGGCCTGCTCCCCTGCCGCCCCTCCCCCGTCACCGACGGGAACCCACAGGACGCGGACGAGGAGCGCCGGCTGTTCTTTGTGGGGATGACCAGGGCGGTCGACCAGCTGATGCTGACGTCGGCCGCCCGGCGGCACCGGTGGGGTGGGGTCCGGGAGCTCCGACCGTCGCCGTTCCTGGCCGACATCGATCCGGCCCTGGTGGAACGGCGGGCCGAGCCGGTCGACGGACGGGCCCGGCAGCCGGCCCATCGCCAGTTGCGGCTGCTGTGACGACCGTACGGCCTGGGCCGACGAACTGACGGGCCGGTCACCGATGCGCAGGGGGGACGCATAGCATGGTGCGGTGAGCCCACAACGGCCCGATCCCACGCCTCCTCGATCGCCCGCGCCCGGATCCGGGTCCCCGGGAGGGGGGGACCAGAGCTGGCGGTGGATCTGGGTAGCCCTGATCGTGGCCGTGCTGTGCGTGCTGATCATCCCGTCGCTGCTGCCGCACTCGTCGGCCAAGTCGCTGAACTATTCCCAGTACATGAGCGACGTCAGTGCCAACAAGGTGGTGACAGCCAACATCGACAACACGTCGGGGGTCATCACCGGCAAGCTGAAGAACACAGGGGGGTCGTTCACGGTCAACGGCCCCGATCCGGTCATCTCGTCGGACGTGAACGAGATGCGCCACGACGGGGTGAAGGTGACCTTCTCCACCCCGAGCGACCTCGTCGGGTCGCTGCTGCCGTGGATCTTCTTCATCCTGTTGGCGGTGGGCCTGATGATCTTCATCAGTCGGAAGTCCCGGGGGCAGATGTCGGGGATCATGTCCATCGGCCGGTCCAAAGCGCGGTTGTTCAGCGCCGACCGGCCGTCGACCACCTTCGACGACGTGGCCGGGTACACCGGGGTGAAGCAGGAGATCAGCGAGGTCGTGGACTTCCTGAAGACCCCGGGCCGGTTCAAGGAGATCGGGGCCAAGATCCCGAAGGGCGTCCTGTTGGTCGGGCCGCCGGGCACCGGCAAGACCCTGCTCGCCCGAGCGGTGGCCGGTGAGGCCGGGGTGCCGTTCCTATCGGTGAGCGGCTCGGACTTCATGGAGATGTTCGTCGGCGTCGGGGCCAGCCGGGTCCGCGACCTGTTCCAGACCGCCCGCAAGCAGGCCCCGGCGATCGTGTTCGTGGACGAGATCGACTCCATCGGGCGCAAGCGGGGCGCCGGACTGGGTGGCGGCCACGACGAGCGGGAACAGACGCTCAACCAGATGCTGAACGAGATGGACGGGTTCGACCCGGCCGAGGGCGTGGTGGTCATCGCCGCCACGAACCGGCCGGACATCTTGGATCCCGCCCTGCTCCGCCCGGGCCGGTTCGACCGGCAGATCGTGGTGCCGCTGCCGGACCTGGAGGAGCGGCTGCCCATCCTGCAGGTGCACACCAAGGGCAAGCGGGTCGCCCCGGACGTGGACCTCGAGCTGGTGGCCCGCGGCACCCCGGGGATGAGCGGCGCCGACCTGGCCAACCTGGTCAACGAGGCCGCGCTGCACGCCGTCCGGCGGGGCAGTCCGGCCATCGCCATGGTCGACTTCGAGTCCTCCCGGGACCGGGTGCTGATGGGCCAGCGGCGGGACAGCCTGGTGCTGTCCGGCGAGGAAAAGGAACGGGTGGCTTACCACGAGGGCGGCCACGCCGTACTGGCCTACGTGCTGGAGCACGCCGACCCGGTCCACAAAGTCACCATCCTGCCCACCGGCATGGCCCTGGGCGTCACCATGCAGCTGCCTATGGAGGAGCGGCACATCCATCCCCGGGTGGCCATCGAGGACTCCCTGTGCGTGCGCATGGGTGGCCGGGTGGCCGAGCTGATCATCTACGGGGACCTGTCCACCGGAGCCGCCAACGACCTGGTCGGCAACACGGAGCTGGCCCGCAAGATGGTCCGGGAGTGGGGCATGAGCGAGGAGATCGGTCCCATGGCCTGGGGGTCACAGGGCCAGGTGTTCCTGGGCGAGGACCTGATGCACACCCGCGACTACTCGGAGGACACCAGCCGGGTCATCGACGACGAGGTGGAGCGGATCCTGCGGGGCCAGGAGGAGCGGGCCCTCGAGGTGTTGACCCGGCACCGGGGCGGTCTGGACGCCGTCGCCAAGGCGCTGCTGGCGCAGGAGAGCATCGACGGACTGGAAGTCGGCCGGCTGGTGGACGAGGCCTACGGCCGGCCGGTGCACGAGCACGGCATCAAGGCCGTCCCCCACTTCAACGGCAACGGCCACAACGGCAGCAACGGGTCTACGCCGGTTCCCGCCGCCGCCCCGGTCGGGGGTGTCGGCGCCACCGGCCCGGTCGAGGGGGCACCGGTCGGACAGGCCCCGCCCGCCCAGCCGCCGGCGAGTCAGCCACCGCATCACGAGACCGGCGGGTGGCCGCCGCCGCAGTGGCCGCCACCGCAGCCCCCGGCCCAGCCCGGAAACGGGGCGCCGCCGCAGTGGCAGATCGACAACACCCCGCCGGCCCAGCCCGGCAACGAAGGCAACCAGGGCTGACTCCCCCTTGGGGGCACCGAGGAGGCCGACGCCCGGCCATCTCTGACGACGGCGTGCGGAATAAAGCCAACTAAAGGGAATAAAGGGGAATAAAACTCCTGCTAGGATGACGGGTATAGCAATTCGTAATCCCTTCACCCCGACCTTTGGGACCTCGCCCCCCTTGCTGGTTGGCCGCCAACCGACCCTTGATGACTTCTCTGAGGCCATCGAGAACGGCCCCGGGTCGCCAGGGCGGGCAACGATCTTCACCGGCCAACGTGGCGTTGGCAAGACCGTCATGCTGAACAAGGTCGAGGATCTCGCCCGCGAGCGGGGTTGGGCCATCATCTCCGAGACGGCGTCCGCCGGTTTCGTCACGCGGTTGGTGACCGAACACCTCCCCGGCTTGCTCCAGGAGGTCGACCCGGACGCCACCAAGCGCCGCTTGGCCGGCCTCACCGGCCCGTTCAACCTCGGTGGCGCCAACTGGACCTCCGCCGACACCCACCAGGTGACCATGGGCCTGCGGACGCAACTCCAGCTGGCCATCGACCTTCTCATGCAGGACGACGTCGGCCTGCTCATCACGCTTGACGAGTTACACCGCCAGCAAGTGGAGGAACTTGGTGAGCTCGCTGTGGCGCTCCAGCACGCGTTCCGCCAGGACCTCGACTTTGCCTTTGCCGGCGCCACGCTCCCAGCCGCCTTCAAGGATCTGCTGAAGGTCCCCGGCCTGACGTTCCTGCGCCGCGCCGAGCACCAGCCATTGGGCGCCGTTTCGCTCGACGAGGTGGCGGCCGCCATCCGACAGCCCATTCTCGAGCGCGGCCGAACCATCAGTGAGGCGGTTTGCCAAGGGGCTGCGGTCGCGACGGGCGGCTACCCCTTCATGATCCAGTTGGTCGGCTACCACATCTGGCGCCAGCATCCGAAAGACGAGGACATCTCCGTTAGCGATGTCACGGCTGGCATCACTGCCGCCCGACGTCGCCTCGGCTCGCTGGTCCACGAACCGGAGCTTGAAGACCTGTCTGACGTCGACCGGACCTTTCTCTTGGCCATGGCTAAGGACGACGGCCCCTCGAAGATGGCCGACATTGCGGCTCGCATGAGCGTTGACATGAACTACGCCGGCCAGTACCGCCTTCGTCTGCTCGCAGCGGAGGTGATCCTGGCTCCCCGAATCGGCGTAGTGGACTTTGCGACTCCCTACCTCCGCGAGTACCTACGCGATCACGGGGCCTCAACCGCGTAACTTACAGACACCGAGCCGCTTCACGGGTCCCATCCGGCGTCATACGGCCGGAATGGCACCATCAGTCAGGGGTGCCGGGGCCTATCCCTGCGGGACCCCGGTCATGGCCACCGCTCCGGGCAGGCCGGCCGGCACGTCGTCCTCCATGACGGCCAACGGCCCGGTGGCCCGCACCAACACCGGGTCGGCACCGGCGCTGGCCATCACGTTTGTCTCGATGACCGTGAACACGTGCGGCGGCACCCGCAGGACCGGAGCGCCGGCCAACCGCCGGGGGCCGGCGGGGGTCAGCCGGTAAACGGTGACCGTGACGGTGTGCCGGCCGGTGTTCTGCAGGTTGAGGGCCAGGGCGCCGGGGCCGGTGAGGGGCGGTGTGATCGCCACCTCCGGGCTCGGCACCACCCAACTGGTGGACGACGTGGTGGAGGGTCCGCTGATGGCCGAGACCGCACCCCACTGCGGCACGGCGCCGGCCGCCGACGACTGCACGGTTCGGTCCACCACCACCCCGGGGCCCCCCGATGCGGTGACCGTGACGGCATATGTGGTGTTGGCCGGGATCCGGGAGGCGCCGCTGGCGCCGAGGGTCCACGATGCATCGGCCGGCACCGATTCGGTGAACGGGGCGACCGGCCCCGACTTGAGCTGCACCTGCATCGTCACCCGTTGGGTCACGTTGGCCGGGTTGAGCACCGTGATGCCGGCGGCGCCCCCGGTGACGTCCACGGTCCTCGGCAGGTACCACCGGCTGGCCGTGGCCGGGCTGCCGATGCGGAGCGACAGGCCGGACACGCCGTTGACGACATGCTCCTCCAGCTCCGAGGCCACCACCCGCCCGGACCGGGCGGCGACGATGGTGCCGACGGACCGCTCGTCCTGCACGTAGGAAGCCACTGTGGCCACCACCACCTGGCCGGCCGGGACCAGCACCCCTTCGAACGGCTGCGGCTCGGAGACCCCGGCCGGCGTGACGAAGGACAGGTCGACCACCGCCGCTGTGGCGGTGGGGTTGAAGAGGGACACGTACAACGTGGAGCCGTCGGTGGTGGCGCCGGAGGCGAAATACCAGCTCGCCGCCGTGGACGTGGCGCACGGCGACTGCGACCACCCCGCCGACCCGCCGACCACCTCGCTGACCGTGACCCCGCCGCCGTCGAGCTGCACCTGGCTGGCCAGCCAGGTGCCCTGTTCGATGGTGGCCGGGGACACCGCGATCTGGCTGCCGGCCGGCACCGTCACCGGCTTGGCCACCTGGGACCCGGCGGAGTTGGCCACGGTGACGGTACCGTCGACGGCGGACCGGCCGGCGTTGACCAGGAACAGGGTGGGGTTGGCGAGGCCACCGGCCGTGCCGCTGCCGCCGGGGCAGAACCAGGTGGACGACTGGGCCCCCACCGGGGCCGCCACGGCCACTGCCGCCGACACCGATGCCGGCGCCGGGGTCGCCGCCGGGGTGCCCACCGCCCGGGCGATCAGCCCGGCGCCGACCAGGGCGACGAGCACCACGGCCAGCACCGGCAGCCGCCACACGGCGACGCCGGGGGCGGTGTCCGACCGGTGACCGCCACCACGGCCGTGCCGGGCGGCCGTCACCGGGCCACCGCCCGTCGCCGGCGCCGACCGGTGCGGCGGCGGCGGAGGGGG
>CAYVPF010000150.1:6965-7741 GCA_964453355.1 uncultured Acidimicrobiaceae bacterium
CCACCACCAGTCCAGCCACCGCCGGCGGCCCAGCAGAGCCCCGGCCACGACCAGCCACAGCGCCAGCTCGAGGGCTCCCCCGACCACCGGCAGGGCGGAGCCGTCGAAGCCGAGGGTGGCCGAGCCGGCCGGGCCCCGGTCGTACTGGGCCGCCCACCCGAAGGCGGTGGACTCCGGCACCGCCCGACCGTCGACGCTCAGGTGCCACCGGCCGGCCGGGGCGTAGGCGGCGTAGACGGTCCCGCCCTTGACCGGGCCGGCGTACGACGACGACCCCGGCCGGCCCGGCAGGACGGGGCGCCAACCCGACACGTCGCCGGCCGACGGCCAGCGCCCCGACGCCGACGCCGGCCGGCCGGACCGCTCCGCCCGTTCGGGCACGTAGGCGGTGTTCTGGAACACGGTGTAGCCGGTGCCGCTGGTCGGCACCGCCACCAGGTCGCCCTGGTCGGTCAGCGACCCGACCAGGCCGGCGGGGGCCGGGAACGCCTGGGGCTGCTGCATGCCGCTGATCACCGGGGCCACCGTGTCCACCACCACCACGTACCGGACGGCGGCCGGGGCCAGCAACTGGCCCAGCTCGGTCGTCCGACCCTCCCGGGCCAGCTGGACGGCGTCGGCCAGCCGGGAAGCCGGGCCCGGGGACGCCGGTGACCACAGGTTGGTGGCGTTCGGGACGCCGCTCTCCGAGGTGGCGTAGGCCAGGCCGGGCGAGATGGACCAGCCGCCGGTGGGCAGGGCCCTCGGATCACCCAGCCACAGCACCCGGTAGGCGG
>CAYVPF010000151.1:0-7609 GCA_964453355.1 uncultured Acidimicrobiaceae bacterium
CGACGGCACTCCCCTGGCCAACGGCACTGCCCTGGCCAACGGCGATGTGCTCGTGATCACCCAGAAGGTGGTGTCGAAGGCCGAGGGCCGGATCGTGGCCATCGACGCCGACGACCCGGAGGCCAAAATACGGCTGGTGGAGGGCGAGGCCGTCCGGGTGCTGCGCCGCCGCGGCGACCTGTTGATCACCGAGACCGCCCACGGGTTCGTATGCGCCAATTCCGGGGTGGACCTGTCCAACGTGGCCGACGGCACCGCCGCCCTGCTGCCGGTGGATTCGGACCGGTCCGCCCGCCGGCTCCGGGCCGGGCTCCGGCGGGCGGCGGGCGTGGAGGTGGGGGTGGTGATCTCCGACACCTTCGGCCGGACCTGGCGGCAGGGGGTCACCGACGTCGCCATCGGCTGCGCCGGCGTGGCCGCCGTCGTGGACCTGCGGGGCACCACCGACGCCGGCGGGCGGGAGCTGGTGGCCACCGAGGTGTGCGTGGCCGACGAGATCGCCGCCGCGGCGGAGCTGGTGATGGGCAAGGACCGGAACGTGCCGGCCGCCGTGGTCCGGGGAGTGCCGGCGGCCTGGCTGCGGGAAGGGTCGGTGGCCGACGAGGTCGTGCGCCGGGCCGGCGACCTGTTCCGCTGACCACCCAGCCCCGGGGTCAGATGGCCGAGGCCGGGTCGCCGGCCGGCGTCGGGTTCAGGCGGCCGGACCGCTGTCGAGGCCGGCCTCCCGGAGGGCCTTGGCCACCTTCACGGCAATGCCGAGCTCGTTGACGATGCGGCCGATGATGATCCCACCACCATGGACGTGCAGCTTGGTGCCGGTGGCGTCGGGGACCAGGTGGACCCGGCAGGTGGACATGGCCGACGTCTCGACGTGGATGACGTTCGGATTGCCGTCCTTCGGTTCGACGGTGTAGCGGTCACCGAGCTTCTCCTTGAGGGCGGCGGTGACCTCGTCGGCGGTGACGTTGGTCCGGCTGACGGTGACGGTGGGCATGGTGGTCTCCTCTCGAAGACCAGACGCTACTGCCAGGGTCTCGATCGGTGCCGCGACGCTCGGCTAGGGCCGGCGGCGGACGAAGTCGAGGACCGCCCGGGCCCCATCGCCGAGCTCGGTCCACGGCGTCCAGCCCAGCTGGATGCGGGCCCGCTCCACGCCGAGGCTGCTCCGGAGCACCTCGCCGGGGCGCAACGGGGCGTACTGCGGGGTCGCCTCCACGCCGGCCTCGGCGGCCATCGCCCGGTAGAGCTCGTTCACGGACGTCTCCTGACCGGTGCCGATGTTGCACACCAGCCCGCCCCCCCGGGTGGCGGCCCGGACGAAGCCGTCGACGACGTCGTCGACGTACACGAAGTCGCGGGTCTGCTCGCCGTCCCCGAAGATGGTCACCGGGGCGCCGTCGACCAGGTGCTGGGCGAAGATGGCCACTACCCCGGCCTCGCCGTGGGGGTCCTGGCGGGGGCCGTAGACGTTGGCCAGGGCCAGGGCGCAGAACTCCAGGGAGTGCAGCTCCCGGTAGGCCACCAGGTAGTCGATGACCGCCTTCTTCGACACCCCGTAGGGTGACAGCGGCCGGTGGGGCTGGGACTCACGCAGGGGCAGGTGGTCCGGGTCGGGGTCCCCGTACAGGGTGCCGCCACTGGCCGCGAACACCACCCGGGAGGTCCCGGCCAGGCGGGCCCCCTCCAAGACGTTGAGGCTCCCGACGATGTTGACCTCGGCGTCGAAGCCCGGCCGGGCCACCGACACCCTGACGTCGGCCTGGGCGGCCAGGTGGAAGACGACCTCGGGGCGGCGACGGCCCATCAGCTCGACCAGTTCGGGCAGTCGGATGTCCAGCTGATGGATGGTGAGCGCCCCGCCGGCCGCCGCCCGGGCTTCGGCCAGGTTGGCCAGGGTCCCCGACGACAGGTCGTCCACCACGTCCACCTGATGGCCTTCGGCGAGCAGCCGGTCGACGAGCGTCGACCCGATGAACCCGGCGCCGCCGGTCACCATCGTCCGCATGGCCTGCCCTCCCTCCCCTGGTCCCGCCGGGCTCAGCCCGGCACCCGCTCCCCGTCGACCACGGTGCCCGACGCCACCACGGCGCCGGCCCCGAGCACCGACGTCGGGCGGACGTCGCAACGTTCGCCGATGGTGGACCGCGGGCCGAGGACCGAGCCGGACACCACCGAGTGGGCGGCGACCCGGGCGCCGGCCAGCAGGACCGAGTCGACGACGACGGAATCAGCTTCCACCACGGCGCCCGGTCCGAGGGCCGATCGCTCGACCCGGGCGCCGGCGGCCACCCGGGCCCCGTCCGCCAGCAGGCTGGGCCCCGCCACCGATCCGTCCACCACCGGCGCACCGACGACCCAGTAACCGCCGTCGGCCCGGCGGGCCCCGGGGGCCGGTGGCACGGCCCGACGCCCCTCCATCAGGTCCCGGTGGGCCTGCAGGTACGCCGTCGGCGTCCCGGTGTCCAGCCAGTACGCCTCGTCGGCCAGGGCGAACAGCCCCCCGTCACGGACCATGGCGGGGAAGGTCTCCCGCTCGATGGACACCCGGCGACCGGCCGGGATGCGGCGCAGCACCGAGGGCTCCAAGACGTAGGTGCCGGCGTTGATCAGGTTGGTCGGTGCCTCGTCGCGGGGCGGCTTCTCCACGAACGCCGTCACCCGGCCGTCGTCGTCGGTGGGCACGACCCCGAAGGCGGACGGGTCGGCCACCGGGTACAGGGCGATGGTGCCCTCGGCCCGGCGGTCGTGGTGGAAGGCGATGAGGGCCGACACGTCCATGTCGGTGAGCACGTCCCCGTTGACCACCACGAAGGTCTCGTCGATGCCGGCGTGGTCGGCCGCGAACCGGACCGCCCCGGCGGTGTCCAGCGGCTCGGGCTCCACGGCGTAGGTCAGCCGGACCCCGGCGGACGTGCCGTCCGGGTAGGCGGTCAGGAAGGCGTCGGGGAGGTAGCCGAGGGAGAGGATGGCCTCGTCGATGCCGTGCGCCGCCAGGTGGCCGAGCACCCGCTCGATCATGGGCTGCTCCAGGATGGGCAGCATCTGCTTGGGGGTGGACAGCGTGAGGGGTCGCAGGCGCGTGCCCTCCCCGCCGACGAGGACGACGGCCTTCACTATTTCGAGGACTTCTTGGCGGCCGTAGTGGTCGTGGCCTTGGCGGCCGTCGTCGTGGTCGTGGGGGCCGCCGTGGTGGTGGTCGTGGCGGCGGCCGTCGTCGTGGTGGTGGCTGCGGCTGTGGTCGTGGTGGTGGACCCGGCGGCGGTCGTGGTGGTGGCCGTGCTACCGGTGCTGGCACCCAGCAGGGCCTTCACCACTGTGCCGTTGGGCTTCGGCAGGGTGGTGCCCTTGGGCACGAAGCCGACGGTGATGAGCTGGTTCTGGGTGAACTTCAATGTGCCCGGGTCGCCCGTGACGGGGATGGCCTTCCCCTTGGCGTTGAAGGCGCTGGTCCAGTTCACCACCTGCACGGTGCCCTTCTTGCCGGCGTCGGGGGTGCCCTTCGGGCACGCTTCGCCGTTCTTGTAGGTGACCGCCGGGGTGGTGGCGGCCTTGCTCTTGGCCGTGGTGGTCGTGGTGGTCGTGGTGGTCGTCGTGGAAGTGGCCGACGGCACCTTGATCTCGGTGGCGCTGATCGTCATCCCGGGGTAGGCGGACACGAACTTGCCGAGCACGGCGTTGTTCCCGGACACGCTCGTGGTCTTCGGGGAAACGGTGATGACCCCTTCACCGGTGGTGTAGAAGGACTGCTTCGTCGTTGTGGTCTCGGCGTTGGACGGCACCGAGGGCAACTGGGTGCCGCAGACGTAGAAGGCCAGGCCGGCGTACCAGGTTGTGCCCTTCTTCGGCGCGATGGTGTTCGCCGCGGCCGCCGGGTGCCGGTACTCGTAGCCGGCGAACACGACGGAGGCGATGCCGAGAACCACGATGATCACTACGGCGGCATACCAGTTGGTGGGTCGTTGGCCGCGGTAAGTCCGGCCGCCACCGGTGGCGGCGGCGCGGGCTACCCACTTCCCGGAATTGTTCCTAGCCATGGCGGGACGAAACCCTACAGCCTGACGGGGCGTCCGCTGGCGGCGGCCTTCCCCGGGTGAGCGATCGGTAGAGCGCGGCCGTCTGCGGGTGCACCCAGCCGGTGGCACCGGGGGTTGTGAACGCGCCGCCGGGGCGCCCTCCGGCCGGCCCGGCGCCGCCCAGCAGGCCGATCAGCTCGGCCATCGCCGACTCCACCCCCGCCGGGTTCCCCTGTTGGTCGGCGGCCTGCAGCAGCAGCCGGTACAACCGCTCGTCATAGGGGCTGGCCGACAGGCCGCGCCGGACGGCCCATTCGGCGGCGCCACCGTCTCCTCGGGCGAGCTCGTGCTCGGCCAGGCGGGTGGCCAAGCGGACCACCGCGTCCTCGGTGGCGGCGGCATGGCCCTCCAGCACGGTCCAGTCCGGCCACCGGAGATCTTCGAACGGCCGCCCGCGCACCAACGACAGGCCGGTCCGCCAGGCCGCCGGATCAGCGGATCCGGCCAGGCCGACCAGCCGGTCCCGGTCACACCCGACCGTCTGGGCCAGCCGGAGGGAACCCTGGCGCCGGGGCAGATGGTCGGCGCCCGCCACCGAACGGCCGAGAGCGCGGCGGGCATCGGACGACGTGGAGTGCAAGGTGGGCGCCGCCGGCAGCCGGTCCGGCCAGAGGGCCGTGGCCCATCGTTCGGTGCTGACCCCCCGCCGGTGCATGGCCAGGTACACCACCAGTTCCAACGACCCGGCCCGGACGAACGGCCGGGCGCCGCCGGTCACCTCGACGGGGCCGAGCACCCGCACCTCGACCTCCGGCACCGCACATGGGCCGGAACGATCGTCCAGGGTCACTGCGGCACGGGCGAGCACGACAATGAACGGTCGGGGCTCGGGTCTCGGCGGCCCGGTGGATCTGACCCAATTCTGGTGAGCGCTCGGAGGGCGCAATTGCCCCATCAGGGCGCGGCGAACGACCTTGGGTCCGGCTCCGGGCCTCTGATCTGGAAAACTGATGCCAAAGAGGGGCCGGAGCCCCGGAGGCGACGCACGGGAGGAGCCATGGCGGCGCCGAAGGCGACAGGGTCGGACGGGAGGAAGGTGGAGACCTTGCAGGGCGACCCGACCGACGAGATCCGGCGCGCCCAGGCCGAAGCCGAGGAGTGGCGGGCCCGGTATCTGGCCCTGGAGGACGCCGCCCTGGTCCGCCTGCAGTTCCGGTACCGGCGCTGGCTGGAACGGGTGGCCCCACCGGGGAAGCTGCGGCGACGGTTCTACCAGCGCACCGTCGCCGGGGTGCGCCGGCTGCTGCGGGCGCCGGCCCGGGTGACCCCGACCGTCGGCACCGCCCCGGTACCGGGGGCCGGCCCCCAGGCGGTGCCACCGCCGCTGGCCCTGGCGACGGCCACCGAGCCGGACGTGACCGTCGTGATCCCGGTCCACGACCACTGGCCGGTCACCGCCGACTGCCTGGCCGCCATCGCCGCCGACCGACCGGACATCGCCTACGAGGTCGTGGTCGTGGACGACGCCTCCGACGACGACACCCCGCAGCGGCTGGCGGAGGTGGTCGGGGTGCGGGTGGTCCGCCTCGACGAGAACGCCGGTTTCGTCGGGGCGACCAACGCCGGCATCGCCGTCGCCCGGGGCCGGTACGTGGTGCTGTTGAACAACGACACCGTCTGCAGCCCCGGCTGGCTGGACGCCCTGGTGGCCACGGCCGAGGCCGACCCGACCATCGGGGTGGTCGGCGCCAAGCTGGTGTACCCCGACGGGCGGCTGCAGGAGGCCGGCGGGGTCATCTGGCGCGACGCCTCCGGCCACAACTACGGGCGGGACCAGGACCCCGAGGACCCCCGGTTCAACTTCGTCCGCGACGTCGACTACTGCTCGGGAGCCTGCCTACTGGTCCGCCGGGAGCTGCTGGCCGCCCTCGGCGGCCTGGACACCCGGTTCTCACCGGCCTACTACGAGGACACCGACCTGTGCTTCGCCGCCCGCGACCGGGGGTACCGGGTCGTGTACCAGCCGGCGGCCGTCGTCTGCCATCTGGAAGGCACCAGCCATGGCACCGACGTGACCACTGGCCTGAAGCGGTACCAGGTCGTCAACCAGGAGCGGTTCATGGACAAGTGGGCGGCGGTGCTGCCGGCCCACGGCCCGCCGTCCCCCGTCAGTCCCCGGCTGTCCAGCTGGCGCCGACCGGCCGGACGGGCGCTCGTGGTGGACCACCAGCTGCCGACCCCCGACCAGGATTCGGGGTCCCGCCGCATGTTCGAGCTGCTGCTGCTGCTGGACGGCCTCGGGCTGGGCGTCACGTTCGTCCCCCAGGACGGGGTCGTCGAGCCCCGGTACCGGGACGCCCTGTCCTCCCGGGGCATCGAGGTGCTCGGAGGCCCGGGCGACCTGGACCCGTACCTGAAGGCCGTGGGGCCGGCCGTGGCCCTCGTGGTGCTGTCCCGGCCGACGGTGGCCTGGGCCAACTACCCCATGATCCGGTCGTTGGTGCCCGAGACCACGATCGTCTACGACACCGTGGACCTCCACCACCTCCGCGAGCGGGCCCGGGCCGCCGTGGAGGGGGGCGCCGCCGCCCAGCGCAGCGCCGACTTCCACTACGGCATGGAGCTCAGCCTGGCCCGGCTGACCGACCAGACCTGGACGGTGTCGCCCGAAGAGCGCGACGCCCTGCTGGCCGAGGAGCCGGACCTTCAGGTGGCCGTGGTCCCGAACATCCACCGCCAACTGCCGGACGTGCCGCCGTTCCCCCGGCGCTCCGGCATCCTGTTCGTCGGCAACTTCACCCATCACCCCAACGTGGACGGCGCCCGGTGGCTGGCCACCGAGATCCTGCCGGTCGTCCGGGCCGGCATCCCCGAGGTCACCCTGCACCTGGTCGGCGCCAACCCCAGCGCCGAGGTGCGGGCCCTGGCCGGACCGGGGGTGGTGGTCCACGGCTGGGTGCCGTCCATGGACGACGTGTACCAGCAGGTCCGGCTGTCGGTGGCCCCGCTCCGGTTCGGTGCCGGCATGAAGGGAAAGGTCGGCGAGAGCCTGGCCTACGGGGTCCCGGTGATCACCACCCCGACCGGCGCCGAGGGCATCGGCCGGGGCCGGGCCGACGGCCTGCTCATCGCCGACGACGCCGCCGGGCTGGCCCGGGCCATCCTCGAGGTCTACGGCGACCCGGACCTGTGGGAGCGACTGTCGGTGGCCGGCCGGGAGACCACCGCCCGCCACTTCTCCCCCGACGCCGTCCGCCTGGTCCTCGGCCAGATCCTCACCAAGCTGGGGGTGGCCGAAACGTCATCGGACGACGAGCGGCGCTGACACCGGTCGGGGCCCGGGGGCCGGTATGCTCCTCGGGTCCGTACTCCGCCGCCCGGCCCACCGACCGGAGCCAGAGCATCTCGGAGCCCTACCTTGCAGAAGCCGACCCCGTCGCGCCGTGGTCGTGGCGCCCATGCCCGACACCGGCGCCACCGGCGCAGCTCGCGCTGGCTGGCCGCCGTGGCCGGGGTGGCCGTGCTGGCCACCGGGGTCGGCATCGGGGTGGCCGTCACCGCGTCGGACGGCGCCTCCAGCCAGTACCTGGCACCGA
>CAYVPF010000152.1:0-7493 GCA_964453355.1 uncultured Acidimicrobiaceae bacterium
CTGGTCCCTCGAGCGGGCCCTTGTTGATGTCCTTTCGAGGCACTGGCGCGAGAAATTGAGCGTATGCGCTCAATTTTTGGCGCCAGCGCGACGCCAGAAAATGTTGGCCGGCCTCCCGGGCTGACCCCCACCAGCCGTGCCGGCGGTGACGGCCGGCCGTGGCGGTGGCGCCGGCTGCGGCTGACGGGCCGTCAGTCGGCGCGGAAGGGAACCAGCGGGTGGCCCGGGGTCGGCATGCCCTCGAAGGCCACCACCGTGGCGTTGCCCGAGTCCGACACGAACAGGGTGCGCAGGTCGGGGCCGCCGAAGCAGCAGTTGGTCAGCAGGGCGTCGTCGTCACCCTCGAGGTGGTCCACCACGGTGCCGTCGGGGTCGACCACGACGATGCCGGTGCGCGGCAGGCAGGCGTAGACCCGGCCGTCGGCGTCGGCGGCGAACCCGTCCACCTGGCCGCAGTCGGGCGACAGCCACGACCGGTCGCCGGGACGCACCCACCGCAGCCCGGTGGCCTCGGCGGTGAGGAGGCCGCCGGGGGCGGCGCCCACGCCGTTCAGGTAGTGCGGCAGCTCCTCCAGCCGCGTCATCGAGCCGTCGGTGCCGTAGCGGTAGATCCGTCCGGAGAAGGCCGTGAAGTCGTCGTTGTGGATCATGTCCGAGAAGACGATGGAGCCGTCGGTGTCCACGGCGATGTCGTTGGGGGCCACGAATTCGTAGTCGGAGTCCACGAAACGCACCGACCCGTCGGGGCCCACGAGCTGGAGGCCGGGCGTGATGCGCCGGACGGGGGGCGCCGGGTGGGGCCAGAACGAGCTGAGGTCCTCGCCGCCGTTGTTGGCCACCACCAGGCCGCCGTCGGCGGCCAGGACGGCCCCGTTGGGGCCCCCGGCCGTGTCGGCGAAGCGCTCGACCTGGCCGGTCCCCACGTCCACCCGGAAGATGCAGCCGTCGGAGACCGACGTGACGAGCAGGTCGCCTTGCTCGGACCGCCACACCGGCCCCTCGCCGAACCCCGTACCGGTGGCCACCACGACGTGTCGCATGGTCCGTCCCTCCCCTCCGCAACGCCGCCTCGGCGCGGACCCGCATCGTAGGCACCTAGCGCACGCCGGGGACGACCTCCTCGGTGAACCGCTGCAGGGCCTCCAGGCTGGCGGCGGGGGACGCGGCCCGGAGATCCAACTGCAGGTGGCCCACCCCGGCGTCGCGGTACCGGCCGACCAGGTCCCCGAGCTCGGCGGTCCCGGCCGCCGACACGTCGTGCAGCTGGTGCTCGGCCCCGAGGGACGCCGAGCAGCACAGGAGCAGTGCGTCGGCGTCCCGGCCGTGGCGTTCTGCGCTTTGCCGGACGCGCCGGGCCAGCGTGGCGAAGCGCTCGGGCGCCATCGGGGCGGCGATCCACCCGTCACCCAGCCGGCCGGCCCGGTCCAGCGCATGGTCGCTGTGGCCGCCGACCAGGATCGGGATGGGGCGTTGGCATGGCCGCGGCGACGGGTCCATCGGCACCACGTCGTGGAACGTGCCGTGGAACTCGAAGGTGTCCGCCTCGGTGCCCCACAGGCCCCGCAACAGCTCGATCTGCTCGTCCATCCGCCGCCCCCGGTCCGACCAGGACACGCCGACCGAGGCGCCCTCCTCGGCCATCCAACCCACCCCGACGCCGAAGCGGACCCGGCCACCGCTGAAGGCGTCGACCGTGGCGATCTGCCGGGCGGTGACCACCGCGTTGCGGAGCGGCAGCACGCAGATGGCCGTGCCCAGAGCCACCCGTGTCGTGCACGCCGCCACCCAGGTGAGGGTGGCCACCATCTCGTAGTTGGGGGCCAGCACGCTGGCCACGCCGTCCGCCGCCACGGCGGCCGGCTCTGGGCCCAGCGGGTACAGGCTGTCGATCCGGCGCGGCATCACCAGGTGGTCGACGGCCCACACGGCCTCGAACCCGCACCGCTCCGCCTCCATGGCGTACTGCCGGAGGAACTCGGGATCGGCCCACCGTCCCCATTGGGGTAGCGCCACCCCGAACGTCAGTGCCTTTGCCGTCATCTGGCGTCCCTCCCCGGTTCGCCATCGTACCGGGCGGTCGGCCGTCAGCCGAGGAGCAGCCGCCCCCCGGCGTAGTCGATGGTGATCTGCCTGAACCGACTGAACACGTCGGAACCGAGCAGGCCTTCGATACCGTGTGCGCTCACCCCAGGGAGCCGGAGGGCCACCAGATCCTGTGGGTCGAGCCGCGTTCCCCCCACCGACCACCGCCCGCTCTTGGCGAACGACACGCTGGCTTGGCAGCCGACGGTGGAAAGCGGGACGTGGCCCACCAGGGCCACCAGATGGAGGCGGTGGACGGCGGTGGTGGCCACCCCTGAGAGGGAAGAGCCGGTGTCCACGACCCAGGCGACCGGTGGCCGGGTACCGAAGCGGACCGGGACGGTCGCCAGCACCTGGCCGTCGGCGGCCAGGACATCCATCGGTACCTGGTTCGGAGTCGGTTGGCCCGCCACGAGGACCGGCGGGGTAGGCGTTGCCGTCGGGCCTCGCACCATCCCGTTGGCCAGCGGTGCTCCCTCGGGACCGGGGAGCTCGAGCTTCGAATGCGTGTAGTCGACCGTGACTGCTCCGAACCGGCTGAGCACGTCGGAGCCCAGAAGGCCGTCGATGCCCTGAGACGCCTTGCCGGGAACGGACGCGGTGGAGAGGCTCTGCGGTGCCAGGCCGACGTGGCCGATCGACCAGTTCGCCACCGCCACCAGCCGGTACGTGCTCGTGCACGAGGCCCCGAAGCCCTTCTGGGCCTTGCCATGGCTCGACAGATGGAGTGCTTGCGCCAGCCGGTCGGTGATCATCGTCCCCGTGGCGCCGCTGTCGACGAGGAACGGGAAGGGCCCCTGACCGTCGATGCAGACTGTGACCTCGACGACGGTGATGAGCAGGATCCTGGTCACCCGTATGGGTACCGACGTTCTCTGGCCCTCCGGCACCGCCTCCACCTGGCAGGACGCCTTGTCGGCCAGAACGGCGGCCCTAGGCGGCGCCGCGGCAGGGGTGGCACCGGAGCGGGAGCCGGTGGCGCCGGCCGGGGACGCCGCGATGAGCGGGTTGACGGCTGCCGTGGCCACCACCATCCAGACGACCACCACCCAGGCCCCGCCGACCCCCCGCCACTTCATATCGTCACGGTACCTGGCTGGCCGTGGGCGGTTGATGGTGGGCGATGAATTCGGGGTGGAAACAACGTCGGCAGTGGTATCCAATGGTCTGCCAGCCTTCGCCGCCAGCCGTCGCCGCCAGCCGTCGCCGCCAGCCGTCGCCGCCAGCCTTCGCCGCCAGCCTTCGCCGCCAGGAGCCCCCATGCCCACCATCACCCCCAGCCTGTGGTTCGACACCCAGGGTCTGGACGCGGCCGAGTTCTACGTGTCCGTGTTCCCCAACTCCGAGATCAGGAGCATCAGCTACTACAACGAGGCCGGCCCCCGGGAGGCCGGGTCGGTGGTGACCGTGGAGTTCGTCCTCGACGGCCAGGCCTTCATGGCCATCAACGGCGGCCCGCAGTTCACTTTCGACGAGGCCGTGTCCTTCACCATCGGCTGCGCCGACCAGGAGCAGGTGGACTACTACTGGGCCAAGCTCAGCGACGGCGGTGAAGAGGGACAGTGTGGCTGGCTGAAGGACCGGTACGGGCTGTCCTGGCAGGTGGTGCCGGACGGCATGGCCGAGGCCCTGGGCAACCCGGACCCGGCCAAAGCGGAGCGAGCCATGAAGGCCATGCTGGGCATGTCCAAGATCGACCTGGCCGCGGTCCGGGCGGCCGCCGAGGGTGGGGCGACCTGAGCATGAGGATCCGAGCCCGCATGAGCATCAGGGCCGACGGCTACGCCACCACCCCGTCTGGTTGACTCCGTCGGTGGCCTCCGCTCGCCCTTGCCGGGCACCCCGGCGTCGCAGCTGGCCGACTGAACCCGCCGGGGGGTGTCGGCTGCGGCTGGCGTGGGCCGATGAGCTAGGGCCGCCTCTGGGGGGCACCTCGGACCTACTATGGGCGTTGCGGCGGAAGTCATGTTCGTGCACCAAGGGGGTCCATGGTGAGGGTGACCACGAGAGCTGGGCGGCAGCTTTTCCTCGTTCTTCTGTCGCTGGTCCTGCCGGTGGCGGCGTTGTCGGCTCCCGGGGCCGGGTCGATCGCCGGCGGGGCGATGACCTCGTCGACCGCCTCGGCGGCGGTCGGACCGACACCCGGAAAGGCCCAAGTCATGTGGACAGCCGGTCCAGGGACGGTGTTGCCGCAAAGGGATGGTTCAGGCGGTCTGCTGGTGGTGGTGCGCGGAACCGGGATGTTGGCCGGGCTGACACCGACGAGTGGCGCCGCGCTGTGGCAGCACACACTGGCGTCCACATTCGGGCCGGAGGGGACAATGGGGCCGACGGGTGCGATCAAGGCGGGCGTTGTGTCGGGCGGGGCGGTGTTCGTCGTCGGCTCGCTGAATGCCACATCCGGAGCCGGGGCCCGGGTGATGGCCTTCAGCCAGTCAACCGGCGCGCCGCAGTGGACGCTGTCGTCGGCGGCCTGGTTCCCGACATCCGTCACAGCCGGCGGTGGGGTCGTGGCGGTGACCGGGGACCCGCTTTCCGCAGGCGGGGATCTGGCACACCCCCGAGGGGTCTACGCACTACGGGCCACCAACGGGTCCGTCCTCTGGCACGACGAGCCGTCGATGACAGAACCGTTGACAGGGGGAGCGCCAATCGTGGCCGACGGGCTGGTGTTGATTCCGTCTCCCCACATCTGGCCCAACTCGGTCGGGCGATATACGGCAGTCGGGGCGATGTCGGGTCAGCCCAGGTGGACGGCTCCGGACGAATGCGCCGACGGAACGGGTTCGTCCTGGTATGCCAGCCGGGCCACCCTCTTCTTGAGCTGCCCGGCCGGCTACGAGACGAGCGATACAGAGGTCTTTGCCGTCAACGCTTCCACTGGCGCCCTCCGTTGGGCGACCGATACCGCCGGTCTCCGTGCCAACCAGGTAGTGGACGCGACCACAAGCACCGTCTATGTAACGGGCAGCAGCGTGTCGCTGGAGGGCGACATCACAACGGCTGCGCTCAACGCCGCCACCGGCGCGGTGGAGTGGAGGACGGCCGGCATCGAGATCGGCCGGGACGGGACACTGTTCTACTTGTCGCAGTCGGTTAGGCCCAGCGGCACCGCGACATTCTCCGCTGGGCGAGTCGTGGACGCGCTGACCGGGGTGCCACTCGGCTCGTTCTCCTTCGCTGGCGGCTCGGTCAACGCTCGGATGTCGATCTACCAGGGAAACGAAGCCGTGTTGCAGGGATGGCGCTTCCCGACCTTGCCAAAGGTGGTGGCTGCCGTACGGCTGCCCACCTCAGGATGGATGCCGCCGGTAGTAACGATGGCCGCCACGCCCGACGGTGGGGGTTACTGGATCGTTGGGCAGGACGGGGGCGTGTTTGCCTATGGTGACGCCTCCTTCGAGGGGTCGTTGCCGGGCATCGGGGTCCACATGGACGACATCGTTGCCATGGCCGTCACGCCTGATGGTCGCGGTTACTGGCTGGTAGGTCAGGACGGGGGGGTGTACGCCTTTGGCGACGCCGGCTTCTACGGCTCGGCGGCCACCCTGCCGTTGGCGAGGCCGATTGTCAGCATGGCCGCTACCTCGGACGGAGACGGGTACTGGCTACTGGGCGCCGACGGCGGTGTTTTCGCCTTCGGGGATGCCGAATTTTCCGGTGCTCAACCTCGGAGCTGGGCTGGCTGGGTGGCGATCTCGGCGACGCCTGGCGGCGGCTACCGGTTGACGGGATTCAACGGCCCGACGGGGTCCGGGGCGACAGGGCCGACAACGACTCCCGCCGGTGGCGCCACAACAGGCGGACCGGGCGGATCCTTTGCTGTCGACGGCGTCGGCCTGTCGACAGGTGCCGGCGGGTGGACGGTCCGGCCGAACGGCAGCGTGTTCACCTACGGCGACGCCGCTATCTACGGTTCCCTTCCGAAGCTCGGCCTCGCCGTCGACGACATCGTCGGCGTCGCCGCCACCCCGGACGGGGGCGGCTACTGGATGCTCGGGGCCGACGGCGGGGTGTTCTCGTTCGGCGACGCCCAGTTCTACGGCTCCCGGGGGTAGCCCCACCCGATGGCCGGCCCCAGGCGACCGGCGGTGACATCCACCCCAGTGATACACCCTGATGCCAACCTCTCGGCATGGCTTCGGGACCGTGGTGGAGCGTCGGCCGGTCGGCCGGCTGGCACGACGGCGAGCTGCTGGGGTTTGACCTGGAGACCACTGGGGTGGACCGGTTCTCGGACATCCCGGTGTCGTTTGCCCTGGTCACCTTCGTGCGGGGTCGGGTGGTGGAGCGGCGGACGTCCCTGGTAGACCCGGGCCGGGATATCCCGGAAGGGGCCACCGAGATCCACGGCATCACCACCGCTCGGGCCCGGGCCGAGGGGATGCCGCTGGCCGACGCCGTCGCCTTACTGGCCGACGCCCTGCTGGCCGCCAGCCGCCGGGGGGTGCCGGTGGTGGGGATGAAGCTGGACTACGACCTGACCATGCTCGACACCCAGTGCCAGCGGCTGGACGGCCGCGGGCTGGCCGAACGGGGATTCTGTGGCCCGGTGCTGGATGCCCTGGTGATCGACCGCCGGTTCGACCGGTACCGCAAGGGCCGGCGGCGGTTGGTGGACCTGTGTGACCAGTACCAGGTGACCATCGGCCATGCCCACGACGCCGCCGCCGACGCCGAGGCCTCCGTCGGCGTCCTCCTGGCCTTGTGCCAGCGGTTCCCCCGGCTCTGCGGGATGCAGCCCGAGAACCTGCACCTGGCCCAGGGTTGGTGGCACCGGCAATGGGCCCGCTCCTACGATGCCTGGCGGCGCGAGCAGGCGATGACGCCGCTGGACCCCCGGGAGGAGCAGTGGCCCATCGCCGTGGCGGTGCTGCCGGACGCCGACACTGACGTCGGGGCGGTGGACGTCCCGGCGTGACCGCCGACGAGGTGGTGGCTTTGTTGGACCTTTCCCCGCACCCCGAAGGCGGCTACTACCGGCAGACGTGGGCGGACGACGCCGGTACCGGCATCTATTTCCTGCTCCGCGCCGGCCAGCCGTCGGCCTGGCACCGGGTGCACGGCCGGGCGGAGATCTGGCACTTCTATGCCGGCGCGCCGCTGGCGCTGACCGTCGACGGCGGCGACCGGCCGGGCCAGCGGGTGGAGGCGGTGACGTTGGGCGTCGACCTGGCGGCGGGGGAGCGGCCGCAGGCGGTGGTGCCGGCCGGGTGCTGGCAGCGGGCGGCGACGGTGGGGGACTGGACCCTCGTCGGCTGCACGGTGTCGCCGCCGTTCACCTTCGACGCCTTCGAGATCCTTCATTAGAGTCCCCGCGGTGGACTACGGGGCGGACCTCTACACCGAGCCGGACGGCAGCCCGGACACCCTGGGCCACCTGGGCCCGCTGGCCCCGATGGCCGGGGTGT
>CAYVPF010000153.1:0-7447 GCA_964453355.1 uncultured Acidimicrobiaceae bacterium
TTCGAGGTGGCCGGCGACGACGACCCGCTGCGACCGGCCCAGCTGGGTGCGGGCGACGACGTTGTCGCCGATGCGGTCGACGGCCAGCCAGTCGGCGCCGGCCAGGCGGTCGGCCACCAGGTCGGCCAGGGCCGCCTCGTTATGGCTGACGGAGGGGACGGCGACCAGGTCGGCGGTCAGCGACAGCAGGTCGGCGGGCTCAGCCACCGGACTGGCCACCCACTGGACTGGTCACCGGTCAGGCCGATACGCCGTGCTGGCGGAGGACGTCGTTGAGCTGGGCCTTGTCGTGCCGCTCGCCTTCGGTCAACCGCTTGATGACGAGGACGCAGGGCAGGAAGAACTCACCGCCCGGGTACTCGCGGCGGCGGGAGGCGGAGACGGCCACCGACCAGGCCGGGACCACCCCGCGGCTCAGCTCCACGCCGGTGTCGGCGTCGATGACCGGGATGGACGGGTTGAGGATGGTGCCCTCGCCGAGGACGGCCCCCTGCCCGACGCGGGCGCCCTGGGTGACCATGCAGCGGCTGCCGATCAGGACGTCGTCCTCCACGATCACCGGGGTGGCGTTGGGGGGCTCCAGGACGCCGCCGATGCCGACGCCCCCCGACAGGTGGACCCGGGCGCCGATCTGGGCGCAGGAGCCGACGGTGGCCCAGGTGTCCACCATGGTGCCCTCGCCGACGCGGGCGCCGATGTTGACGTAGCTGGGCATCAGGATGACCCCGGGAGCCAGGTAGGACCCCCACCGGGCGGACCCGCCGGGGACCACCCGGACCCCGACGGCGGCGAAGTCGCGCTTCAACGGCAGCTTGTCGGCGAACTCGAACGGCCCGGCCTCGATGGTCGACATGGACCGCAGCCGGAACAGCAGCAGGATGGCCTTCTTCAGCCACTCGTGCACCACCGTGGTGCCGTCCGGACCGACCTCGGCCACCCGGGCCTCCCCGCGGTCGAGCAGGTCGATCGCCTCGGTCACGGTGGCGTTGGCGTCCGAGTCCGCCGGGGACAGCTCGGCGGCCCGTTCCCAGAGCTCTTCGATACGGGATTGCAGGTCGGCCATGCCGAGACTGTAGCCCCGGCCGTACATACCCCCTGGGTAGAATCAGTGGGTGGCTGAGCACGACGAACCACTGAGCGACGCCACTTCGGTGCCGTGGCGAGACCGGACGCCAGAGGAGCACGGTCGTGCCCTGGCGAACCTGATGCTCTACGTCAGTGCCGCACCGCGCCGTCCCAAGGCCGACACGCTCACCTTTCCCGTGCTGAAGCGACTGCTGCCGCGCCACCGCTGATGCCGGACATCGGGGACATCCTTGTCGACAACCAGCTCGACAAGATGCTCGCGCTCGACCAAGCCCTGAGCGCCTCGGGGATCCCCTACGCATTCGGCGGCGCGATTGCCCTCGACTACTACACCGAACCCCGGGCCACGTCTGACTTCGACGTCAACATCTTCTGTGGCGACGATGCGGCGGCCCCGGTATGGGAGCGGCTATCCGCGATCGGGGTGCCCGTAACCGACGAAGGCCGGGCGATCGCTGCGCAAGACGGTCAGGTTCGCCTGCCATGGGGTGCCTACAAGCTCGACCTGTTCTTCTCCACGACGGCGTTCCACGACGCGATGGTGGAGCGGGTGACCCGAACATCTGGTTGCCTGCAAGGCGATCTTCAACCGTCCGAAGGACTGGGTGGACATCGCCGGAGTCCACGCTGACGTGCTCGACCTCGACGTCGCCGAGGCTCGCCGCTGGGTGAGCGAGATAGCCGGTGGCGACGAGCTCCGCCGGCTCGACGAAGTGCTTGGGCCGCCGGCCGGCAGACCAGCATCGGTGCCGTGACCACCCCGCCGGACAACCCGTGGTTGGTCGGTGGCGGGCAGCGGGGGGCCGACTACGACAGCCGGTGGGCGCAGCTGGCGGCGGCCGGCCGGGACGTCCACGGCGAGGCCGGCCTGGTGCAGTCGCTTCTGGCCGCTGCCCCCATCACCGGCATAGGGAGCCCCGGATCGGTGCTGGACGCCGGCTGCGGCACCGGCCGGGTGGCCGTCGAGCTGGCCGACCGCGGCCTGGACGTGGTCGGGGTGGACCTGGACCCGACCATGCTGCAGACCGCCCGGGACAAGCGGCCGGACCTGCGGTGGGTGGCCGCCGACCTGGCCGACCCGGTGGCCATGGCCTTCGGCCGGACGTTCGACGCCGCCGTCCTGGCCGGCAACGTGATGATCTTCGTCACCCCGGGCACCGAGGGGGCGGTGCTGGCCAACGTGGCCGCCAACCTGGTGCCCGGTGGGGTGGTGGTGGCCGGGTTCTCCCTACGGCCCGGCGGCCTGGACCCCGCCACCTACGACCGGCTGGCCCACGACGCCGGCCTCGACCTGGTCGACCGGTGGGCCACCTGGGACAAGGCGCCGTTCGTTCCGGGCGGCGACTACGCCGTGTCGGTCCACCGCCGCCGCTGACCACCTTTCGAACGAGCACCGGCCTTCAGACCCGTGGCTCCTGGGCCCGGACGTCGACCATGGCCCGGAACCGGGCGGTGAGCGGGTAGGCGCGTGGCCCCTTGAAGGCGACGAGGTGGCGGGTGATGTACTCGGCGTCCAGGACCGTCCCCGCGTCGAGCATGGCGTCGAGATCGGTCCAGTCCTTCGGTCGGTTGAACGAGAGCTTCATCACCGCCAGGTCGTCGGCGGCCAAGACCGGCAGGTCTCGACGGACCCCCTGGTGGAGGAACGGTCGGCGGACGGCGTTGGCCAGGACGAGGTCGTGGTAGTCGTCGAAGGAAAAGAAGACGTCGATCTTGGCCACCTCCCCCTCCATGACGAACCGGGTGCCGGCCACTGGCGGGCCCTCGTTGGGGTCGGTCGTCGGCTGCCACCCGAGACCGCCGAACAGGCCGACCAGTGCGTCGGCGGACGCGTGCGCCGTCCCCACGGTGACGTCGACGTCACTGGTGACACGCGGGTCGGCGTACTGGGCGAGCGCCAGTGCCCCGCCGATGGCGTAACGGATGCCGTTGTCGACCAAGGTGTCGTCGAGGTCGAAGACCACCTGGGAAAGCGACCTCATCGCAGGGCCTTCGCCTCCCGCAGGGAGTCGCCGAAGGCCAGGACCGCCTCGACGTGCGCCGCCCGGTCCATCGGGTCGGCGTCGGGACCGATCGTCGGCTCCTCGGGCGCCATGGCCTGCTCCCCCAGTTCGGGCCGCCAGGCATCGTCGGCGAACCAGCCGGATCGGGGCACTGTGCACACGATGCGCTCCGGGCCGGCGACGGCCTCCAGCACGTAGCCACAACCGGCGAGGATCCGGTTGAGGGTGTCGGCGGTCGGCAACCGGCGGTCGTGCTCGTAGGCCGAGAGGCTGGGCTGGGGGATCCCGGTGATCTCCGCCAGCTCGAGCTGGCTGATGCGACGTGACTCCCGCACCCGTCGGATGAAGCTCCCGTACATGGGAGAACTATAGCGCTTTGACTATAGATGCTGCTCCACGAACTATCCGCCGACTATTTGCAGCACCCCGGGAAAACGACCGGTCACGACGGCCGGCCACCGCGCATCGGTGGTGAGCAGCCGATCGGCCCGGACGGCGATGGCGGTGGCGACGATCAGGGCGTCGGGGACCCGGATGCTGCTGAGCGCTCGAAGTTCCGCCGCCCGCCGGGCCACCACCTCGTCGGCCGCGACGATCGAAACGGCGGCGGCGTCGAGAAACCGGTCGACGGTGGCGCCGGTGCCGCGCCGCAGCGGACCGATCAGTACTTCGGTGAGGGCCGACGCCGGGAGGACCAGGCGCTCCGCCGACTCCTCGGCCGAGCGTAAGGCGGCCCGGCAGCTGGCGTGATGGAGGTCGGTGGCGTCGAGCAGCCCGATGACGACGCCGGCATCGAGGACGGTCAGTCCCACTCGTCCCGCAGCCGGTCCAGCTCGCCCTCGTCCCAGGCCCCGGTGAGCGCTCCGGCGAAAGCGTCGATCGGGCTCTCGACGCGCTCCAGGAGCACCTTGCCGGCGCCGATCGACCGGGCCACCAGGCGATCCCCCACGGCGAGGCCGGCATCGTCGAAGGCGCTGACCGGAATGGTCACCTGATGCTTGGCGCTCACCCGGGTTGCGGCCCGGACCGTATTCTTTACCTTTCTTGCCACAGGTAAAGAATACTGCACCCCGGGCCGTTGACCCGCCAGCGTCGGGCCGAGGTGCGGATCAGGCCCAGCCGGCGTCGGCCAGTCGCCGGCCGACCAGCTGCAACCGGTCCAGGGGCTGGACCACGGCGATGCGGACGTGGCCGGCGCCGTCGGGGCCGTACAGGTCGCCGGGGCTGACCAGGAGCCCGGCGGCCTTGGCCAGGTCGTCGGCCAGGGCCCAGGCGTCGGCCCAGCGGTCGGGCACCCGGGTCCACAGGTAGAAGCCGCCGGCCGGCAGGTCGGTGGGGAGGCCGGCGCCGGCCAGGACGCCGGCCAGGTACTCCAGCCGCTCCCGGTAGCGAGACCGTTGGCCGTCGACGTGGTCCTGGTCGGCCAGGGCCACCACGGCGGCCGCCTGGACCGGGCCGGGGACCATGAGGCCGGCGTGCTGGCGGACGGACCGCAAGAAGGCGACCAGGTCACCGTCGCCGGCGTAGAAGCCGGCCCGGACCCCGGCCAGGTTGGACCGCTTGGACAGGGAGTGGACCGCCACCACCCCGTCGGCACCGACCTCGAGGATCGACCGCGGCGGGCCGTCCCAGGTGAACTCGGCGTAGCACTCGTCGGAGAACACCGGCACCCCCCGGGCGCGGCCCCACTCGGCGGCGGCGGCCAGGTCGGTGAGGCCGCCGGACGGGTTGGCCGGCGAGTTGGTCCAGAGCAGCAGCGCCCGGGCGGCGTCGGCGGGGTCGACGGCGTCGAGGTCCAGCCCGGCACCGTCCGGTCCTGCCGGCGGCACCGGCACCGCCCGGCAGCCGGCCAGGGTGGCGCCCATGGCGTAGGTGGGATAGGACACCGACGGGTACAAGACGGTGTCCCGGCTGGGGTCGCGCAGGTGGAGGTACTGGGCGGTGGACGCCACCATCTCCTTGGTGCCGACGCAGGCGGCCACCGCGGCCGGGTCGACGTCGACGCCGAACCGGCGACCCAGCCAGCCGGCGGCGGCTTCCCGATAGGCCGGTCCCCCGGCCGAGGCCGGGTAGCCGCGCTCGGCCCCCGACGCCGCCAGGGCGGCCACCACCGCCGGCGGCGGCGGGTCGGTGGGGGTGCCGATGGAGCAGTCCACCACTCCCCCGTCCAACCGGTCGGCCACGGCTTTCATGTCGGCCAGGCGGTCGTAGGGGTACGGCGGCGGCCGGAAGCCGTCCGGGTGGGTGCCGGTGGAGATCATGCCGAGGCGACCATGTAGTCCCGGAAGCGGGCCCGGCCGGCGTCGTCCAGCACCACGTGCACCCGGGCGGCGTCGTCGCCGGACTCCTGGCTGACCACCTCGCCCTCGCGGTGGACGGCGGCCAGCACGTCGCCGCGGGCCCAGGGGATGATCAGCTCGACCACCCGGTCGGCCGCCCGCAGCCGGTCGCCGACGACCCGCAGCAGGTCGTCGATGCCCTGGCCGGTCAGCGCCGACACCAGCACGGCACCCTCCGAGGCCGACGCCAGCCGCTTGGCCTCGTCGGGGGCCCGGTCGGCCTTGTTGACCACCACCAGCTCCGGCAGGCCGGCGGCCCCGATCTCCTCCATGACGGCCTGGACGGCGTCCATCTGGGCCTCCGGGTCCGCCGCCGACGCGTCGACGACGTGCACCACCAGGTCGGCCAGCCGGACCGAGTCCAGGGTGGACCGGAACGCCTCCACCAGCTCGTGCGGCAGCTTGCGGACGAACCCGACGGTGTCGGTGACCAGCACGGTCTCGCCGCCGGGCAGGGCCAGCTGCCGGGTGCGGGGGTCCAGGGTGACGAACAGCCGGTTGGCCGCCGGCACCCCGGCGTCGGTCAGCCGGTTGAGCAGGGTGGACTTGCCGGCGTTGGTGTACCCGACCAGGGCCAGCTCGCGGTGCCGGCCGCGGCGGCGGGACCGCCGCTGCAGGGTGCGGGTCTGCTCCACCCCCCGCAGGTCGGCCTCCAGGCGGTGCATCCGGCGGACCAGCCGCCGCCGGTCCACCTCCAGCTGGGTCTCGCCGGGGCCCCGGGTGCCGATGCCACCGGCCTGCTGGCTGAGGGACGTCCCCCGGCCCCGCAGCCTCGGCAGCCGGTACCGGAGGAGGGCCAGCTCCACCTGGGCCTTGCCTTCGGGGCTGCGGGCGTTCTGGGCGAAGATGTCCAAGATCACCGCGGTGCGGTCGATGGCGGTGCGGCCCAGCATCTTCTCCAGGTTCCGCTGCTGGGCCGGGCTGAGCCCGTCGTCGAACACCACCGTGTCGGCGTCCACCTTCTCCGACAGCTCCACCAGCTCCTGGGCCTTGCCCCGACCGATGAACGTGGCCGGGTCCGGATGGTCCCGGCGCTTGGTCACCCGGGCCACCACGTCGGCCCCGGCGGTGTCCACCAGCTCGGCCAGCTCGTCCAGGTTGGCGTCCACCGACTCGGGATCGGTGCCGGGCAGCACCACCCCGACCAGGATGATGCGTTCCCGGAACTCCCGGGTGATCAGGGTCCCGGGCAGGTTGACGGTCATGGTCGGGTCACGTGCGCACGGGGTCGGCCACGACCGGCACCGGGTCCTGGTCCGGCACCGCCATATCGGCCAAGCCGGCCAGGGTGGCCAGGTCGACGGTCACCTCGGCCACCCGTCGGGTGGGGCCGGCCAGGACCGCCGGGTCGTCGTCGGTGGCGCCCAACCGGACCTCCAGGGTGCCGCCGGGGTTGTGCACCAGCACCCGGTCGCCGACCAGCCCCCAGCTGCGGGCGGCCCCGGCGGCGGCACAGCTGCCGGTGCCACAGGCCAGGGTCTCGCCGACGCCTCGTTCCCAGACCCGGAACCGCAGTTCGTCGGGACCGGGACCGGGGGCGATGAACTCCACGTTGACCCCCCCGGGGGTGCCGGCCTCCAGCCGGGGCCCGATGGTGGTCACGGCCAGGTCGTCGGGGTCGTCGGGACCGAAGAGGACGAGATGGGGGTTGCCCACGTCCACCCGCCGGGCCCGGGCCGTGTGGGCCTCCACCACTCCCCCTGAGCCCCATCCCCCAGGGCCCGGTCCCACCAGGCCCGGAACCTCGGGGCCCAACCGCACCGGACCCATGTCGACGCTGGCCCAGGCCGTGCCGGGGCGGTCGCCGGGAACGTATGTCACCGTCCGCACCCCGGCGAGGGTGGCCACGGTGAACCGGCCGGGGGCGACCAGGCCGGCGTCCACCGCCGCCTGGGCCAGGCAGCGGATGCCGTTGCCGCTCATCTCCGCCGACCCGCCGTCGGCGTTGCGCAGCTCCATCCACAGGTCGGCCTCGGCCCCGCCCGGCCGGCTCTGGCCGCGGCCGACCCGGATGACGCC
>CAYVPF010000154.1:0-2717 GCA_964453355.1 uncultured Acidimicrobiaceae bacterium
CGTGCACGGCGCCTGCATTGGGGCCGGCCTGGAGCTGGCGGCACTGGCCGGCCGGGTAGAGGCCGACCGCGGCACCACGTTCGTGCTCCCGGAGGTGGCCATGGGCCTGGTCCCCGGGGCGTGCGGCACCGCCACCCTCACCCGACGGATCGGCCGCCACCGCACGGCCTACCTGGCCCTGAGCGGGCTCCCGGTGGATGCCGGCACGGCGGCCCGGTGGGGGCTGGTGGACGAGGTCACCGCCGTGGCAGGCACCGGTGGCCGGCCACCGGGGAGCGCGACGTAGACGGCCACGGCGGCGGCCAGGACCAGGGCGGCGCCGACCACCATGGCCACGGCCAGCCCGGAGCAGTAGGCATCCCGGGCGGCCCGAACGGCCGAGGCCGAGCCGGCGGCCGCCTGCAGGGCCGGGCCCAGGCCGGCCCGGGCCTGGGCGGCGACGGCCGGGTCCCGGTGGACCAGAGCCTGGTGGACGAGAGACGGGCCGATCTGGGTCCGGAACCGGGACAGGGCGACGCTGCCGAGTACCGCCACCCCGAACGCCCCGCCGAGCTCGCGGACGAGGTCGTTCACGGCGGACCCCACCCCGGCCTTGTGCGGGGGCAGCGACGACATCACGGCGCCGGTGGCCGGCGGCATGGTGAGGCCGATGCCCACCCCGACGAGGCCGAGGCCGATCTCGAAGACCACGGCGGGGGTGGCCGGGCCGCTGGTGGCCAGGACCAGGAGACCGGCGGTGCCGGCGACCAGGCCGCCGCAGAGCACCGGCCGGAACCCGAACCGGGCGACCAGCGGCTTGGACAGGTTGGCCACTGCCAGCTGGGCCAGACCGGCCGGCAGGGCGTACAGGCCGGCGGCCAACGGCGAGTACCCGCGGACCAGCTGGAGGTACTGGGTGAACAGGAAGTACATGCCGAACAGGGCGAGGTAGGCGGCGGCGATGGCCAGGCTGCCGGCGGCGAACCGACGCTCCGCAAAGAACCGGACGTCCAACATGGGGTGGGTCCGGCGGCGCTCCCAACCGACGAAGCCGACGAGGCAAGCGGCCCCGGCGGCGAAGGCGGCCAGGACCGCCGGGCCGGTCCAGCCGTCGTCGGGGGCCTGGACGAACCCGTAGAGCAGCCCGGTGATGCCGGCCACCGCCAGGGCGGCCCCGATCGGATCGAGGCGAGCGTCGTCCGGGTGGGCGGAGGTGGGCAGCAGGAAGTGGCCGGCCGCCAGGGCGACGACGGCGACGGCGGCCATGCCGAGGAACAGGGACCCCCACCAGAAGTGCTCCAGCATCAGCCCGGACCAGGTGATGGACAGGGCCACGCTGCCGCCGGCCACCGACGCCCAGATGGCGATGGCCGCCGGCCGCTCCCGGGGCGGGAACACCGTCGCCAGGATGGACAGGGTCCCCGGCATGACGAGCGCCGCCCCCGCCCCCATGACCGCCCGGGCGGCCACCAGCTGGCCGGGCGACGTCGAAAAGGCCCCGAGGGCGGCGGCGGCGGCGAAGACGACCAGGCCGCACTGCAGGATGCCCTTGCGGCCGAACCGGTCGCCCAGGGCCCCGGCCGGCAGGAGCAGGCCGGCGAAGCAGAGCACGTAGGCGTCGACGATCCAGGCCAGCGAGGTGGTGCCGGCGTGCAGGGTCCGGCCGAGGGTGGGCAGGGCCACGTTCAGGGCCATGTTGGACACCACCACCAACAGGACGCTGAGGCACAGCACGGCCAGCACCAACCAGCGGCGGCGGTAGGACTGTTCGATGGTCGGCGTCGGCACCCGGCCATTGTCCGGCCCGAGTGGGTTGTCGTCTACTGAAACCTTTGCAATCATGGGTTGTGCATGACGCAAGTTGATCTGAACCTGCTGGTGGCCCTGGACGCGCTGTTGGAGGAACAGAGCGTCACCGCGGCGGCCGACCGGCTGCACCTGTCGGTGCCGGCCACCAGCCGGACCCTGGCCCGCATCCGGCAGGCCTTCGGTGACCCCATCCTGGTCAGGGCCGGCCGCGGCCTGGTGCCGACCCCGCGGGCGCTGGCCATGAAGGACGAGGTCCACCGGCTGGTGGCGGCAGCCGGAGGGTTGTTCTCGGCGCCCGGCGTCGTGGACCTGGCCGGCCTGGACCGGCGGTTCACCATCCGGACCAACGACGGCCTGCTCACCCGGTTCGCCGGCCCCCTGCTGGACCGGCTGGCCCGATCGGCCCCGGCGGCGACCCTCCGGTTCGTGCCGGAGGGTGACGAGGACCTGCCGCCGCTGCGGGACGGCACCGTCGACGTGGACCTCGGCGTCATCGGCGACCTGGGGCCGGAGGTGCGGACGCAACCGCTGTACGACGACCACATGGTCGGCCTGGTGGCCGACGGCCACCCGCTGTCGCAAGGGCCGGTCACCCTGGCCCGGCTGGCCGCGGTGCCCCACGTAACGGTGTCCCGGCGGGGCCGGGTACGGGGGCCACTGGACGAGGTCCTCGAGCGTGAGGGGCTGTCGCGACGGGTCATCGCCGTGGTGCCGACCTACGCCGCGGCGGCCTTCCTCATCCTGTCGTCCGACGCCACCGGTCTCTTCCCCGGATCAGCCGCCGGCCGGCTGGTCGACGTCCTGCCGGCCCGCGCCTTCGCCGTCCCGGCGCCGTTGCCGCCGTTGCCCATCGCCCTGGCCTGGCACGCCCGCCACGACAACGACCCCGCCCACCGGTGGCTGCGGGCCCAGATCGCCGCCGTCGCCGG
>CAYVPF010000154.1:2817-7426 GCA_964453355.1 uncultured Acidimicrobiaceae bacterium
ACGACAACGACCCCGCCCACCGGTGGCTGCGGGCCCAGATCGCCGCCGTCGCCGGCGGCGATCCGGACGGCACCGTCGCCGAAGGCGACCCGGGCGGTGCAGCCGCCAACTACTGAACGGTTGGCCGGTCAAAGTACCCTGAGGGCCCCATGACTGCCCCCGACTGGTTCCGTGACGCCCTGGCCGCCCCCGTGGTGACCGAGGAGCTGGAGGTGGACGGATGCCCGATCGCCTTCCGGCGGTGGGGGGACGCCGGCCAGCCGGCAGTGGTGCTCGTGCACGGCGGCGGCGCCCACGCCCGGTGGTGGGACCACGTCGGCCCTTTGCTGGCCGACGGGCGGACCGTGATCGCCTTCGACATGTCCGGCCACGGCGACAGCGGCCGGCGGGACCGGTACACGTTCCACCATTGGGCCAACGAGCTGCTGGCGGTGTGCGCCACGTCGTCCCACCCGGACCGACCGGTGGTGGTGGGCCACAGCATGGGCGGACAGACGGCGGTGATGGCGACCCTCCGGGACCCCGCGGCCGTCAAGGGCATCGTCCTCGTCGACACCGCCGTCCGGCAGCTGGCGCCGGAGGAGGCGAGAGCCCTGGCCGGCAGCGCCTTCGGCCCGCTCAAGCACTACGCCACCGTCGACGAGGCCCTGGCCCGGTTCCATACGATCCCGGACCAGCCGACGTCGCTGCCGTACGTCATCGACCACGTGGCCCGGACGTCGCTCCGGCCCACAGGGGACGGCTGGACCTGGAAGTTCGACCCCGGGTTCCTGGCGATCGCCGACCGGCCCGATCCGGCCATGCTCGCCGACGTCCGCTGCCGGTTCGCCCTCCTGCGGGCGCAGTTCGGGCTGATCACCCCGGACATGGAGGACCTGTTCCGCCGTCACCTGGCCGCCGACCGGATCCTGGTCGACGTCCCGGAGGCCTGGCACCACGTCATGCTCGACCAGCCGCTGTCGCTGGTCACCGCCGTCCGGACCCTGCTGGCCACCTGGCGGCACGGCGGTCGGCCCTAGCCGTAGCCGCTCAGACCGACCGGCCCAAAAAGGCCGCCAGGTGGTCGGCTGCCGGCGCCCCGGCCGGGGCGTCCAGCTTGGGGCCGAAGGGGGCCTGGCCGTCCTCGCCGCGGAAGTCGTCCGGCAGTGACGTCTCGGCCATGGCCAGCAGCTGGGCCGCCAGCTCCGGATCGAGATCGGTGGGCTGCCCCGTGGCGCGGGCCAGGTCCCAGCCGTGGGTGAACTGGTCGGTGGCCACCACCATCATGAAGAACGGCGCCGGCAGTTCCCCGAACGGGAGGGTGACGGTCTTGTCCAGGGCGCCGGGAGTGGCGAAGGCCGTCACGGCGGCGACGGCCGTCTCCTCGTAGGCCGAGAGAAAGTCGCCCGCGGCGAAGTCGTCCGCGCCGGTCCCGGTGTCCGTCCCGGTCGTGAGCACGTCGGCGGCCAACCGCGGGGCGCCGACCATGTGGTTGACCAGTGCCGCCACGTCCCAGGACCGGCACGGGGTGGCGCCGTGGAGCTGCTCCCGGCTGACGTGGGCCAGGACCCCCCGGCTGCTGGCGAACGCCCGGCTCAATCGTTCGGTGGCCATCGTGCCCACGCTCCCCTCGCCCCCCCGCCGGACGTCCTGCGGACGCCGCCACCTCCGAACCTACCCCCGCCGTCCACCCCGCATCGCCGGGCCCGGGCTCGGTAGGGTCGGGAGCAAGATGACGGTCACCATCGTCTTTGCGCTGCTCACGGCCTTCTGCAACGCCATGGTGGTGGCGGTCCAGCACATAGCCAGCATCCGGGCCTCCCCCAAGCTGAAGGGGGTGGCCCTGGCCCGCTACCTGCTGAAGAGCCCACTGTGGCTACTGGGCTGGGTGGGCATTGCGGGGTCCTTCGTGTTCCAGGCCATCGCCCTGCACCGCGGCCAGCTGGCCGTCGTCCAACCGCTGCTGGTCAGCGAGCTGGTGTTCGCCCTGGTGCTCCGCCGGCAGTGGCTGCACCAGGCCATCGGCCGCCGGGCCTGGGCCGCGGCCGGGATCACCTGCGTAGGGCTGAGCGTGTTCCTGCTGCTGGCCAACCCCCGGGGCGGCAACGGTCGGGAGCCGACCCTGGACAACTGGACCTGGGTGCTGGCCGGGGTCGTCGGTGCCGTCGTGGTGCTCTACGGTCTCAGCCGCACCGGGCCGCCGACGCACCGGGCCGCCCTCCTGGCCACCGCCACCGCCCTGATCTGGGCCCTCGAGGCCACCTTCATCAAGACCACCACCGACGACTTCACCAACGTCGGCCTCACCGGCGCCCTCCAACGTTGGCCGATCTACGCCCTGGCCGCCGGCGGCATCGCCGGGTTCTTGATGGAGCAGGGCACCCTCCACGTCGGGCCGCTCAGCGTGTCCCAGCCCATCCTGGTCCTCGTCGACCCCATCGTCAGCGTCTGCCTGGGGGTGGTGCTGTTCAACGAGCGGCTGGCCGCCGACCCCGGGGTCCTGGCCGGGGCGGCGGTGGCGTTCGCCGTCGTCTGCGCCGCCGCCGTGGTCCTCACCCGGAACACCCCGGCCGACATGGCGGCGACCCCGCTCCCCCCCGCTCCGACCCCGACCGGCCCGGGCCCGGCCTGAGCAACGCGTATCGGCTCAGGGGGCGACGAGCCGGCCGCCTACGCCGGCCCGTCCACCCGGCGGAGCATGCGCATCGTCGGCCCCAGGGTGGCGACGCCGGCCAGGAGGAGGACGCCGGCCGCCACCGCCCCCACGGCCGGCCACGGCACGTAGGGATGCCAGTTACCGGTGAGGGCCCGGGCCGCCCCCATCACGGGGGCGACGCCGGTGGCCAGGCCGAGGACGACGCCGACGACACCGACCAGCGCCGACTGCCAGGCCACCGAGGCGAGCAGCTGGCCCTTGGTCGTGCCGACCCGCCACAGCAGGAACAGGGCGTCACGGTGGTCCAGGGCGGTGACGACCAAGGTGTTGACCAGGGTGACGGCCGCCAAGACCAGGACGAGGCCGAGGATGAGGTTGTTGAGGTAGGACCCCTGGCCTGTCAGCTGCTGGTACTGGGCGTTGACCACCGTCCGGGGCGCCACCGACAGTCCGGGGAACCGGGCGGCCACGGCCGAAAGGCCGTCGCTGGCCGTCGCGGTGGTGCCGGCGCCGGTGGCGCCGCCCGCACCGGCGGCGGAGGTGGTGACGCCGGTCCGGGTGGACACCAGGATCTGGGCCAGGGTGTTCGACCCCATGTGGCCGCCGCCGGCGGCCGCCCAGGGGACGACGGCGTCGGCGAACCCGAGGGAGCGGGTGTAGATGGCCGACACCGTGGCCCGGTACGGCGTGCCGTCGGCCAGGTGGGCGGTGACGACCTGGCCGACGTGGGCACCGAGGGCCCCTTGGCCGGCCTCCAGCCGGCTGACGGCGATGTCGCCGGGGCCGAAGTGGGCCAGGCTGCCGGCGACCAGGTCGAGGTGGAGCACCGAGGCCAGGTCACCGCCGGTGACGGCCTCGGCCTCGACGACCGAGGTTGTGCCGCCGGGCAGGTACACCGTGGTCGGGGTGACCCCGACGGCGGTGGCCACGCCAGGGACGGCCCGGACGGCGGCGAGGGCGGCCGGGGCCAGGCCGGGGCCGGGGGCGGCGACCACCTGGCTGGCCGCCAGACGCTGTGGACCTTCGACGGCGCCGGCGTGGGACTGGGTGGCGTCGACGACGTAGATGGCCCCGACGAAGGCGACGGCCAGGGCCACCGACACCACGGCGGAGGCCATCCGCCGGGGGCGGCCCCGGACCTCGGCCGCGGCCAGCCGGCCGGCCACCGGCGAGATCGCCCGGACCGGCAGCCGGAGGACCAGTTCGGCCACGGCCACCAGCAGCGGCCCCAGCAGGGCCACGGCCACCAGCAGGCACAGCAGCATCAGCAGGGTCAGCTGCAACTGGTCGGCCGGGCTGGTGGCCCGACCCAGAGCCACGACGCCCAGAGCCGCCCCGCCACCGACGGCGGCCAGTCCCAGCCCCACCCGGACCGGGCCCGGCCACCGCCGGTCGGTGCGGGCGCCGGTGACGGCGGCGGCCGGTGGCGTCCGACCGGCCCGACGGGCGGCGACCAACCCGGCGATCTCGGCCACCCCCACGCCGGAGCCGACGGCGATGAGCAGGATCCAGGGGTTCACCGGGGCGGCGGTGCCGGGGGGCACCAGCTGGTGGGCGGCCATGCCGCGCAACGCCAGCGCCGACAGGCCGACGCCGGGAAGGTAGGCGAGGAGGCCGGCGGCGGCGCCGATGACCCCCAGCTCCAGGGCCACCAGGCGGCGGACCTGGCCGGGGGTGGCCCCGACGGCGCGGAGCAGGGCCAGGGTGCGGGACCGCTGGGCCACCGACAGGGCCACGGCGCCGGCCACCACGAACAGGGCGATGAGCGCCAGGTCGACACCGGCGCCGGCGGCCAGCTGGCCGAGGTTGGTGCCGTCGGCCGCTGCCGCCAGGTCCTCCATCTGGCCCCGCGCCGAGCCGACGGCCACCGAGGCATCGTGGGCGGCGGCCACCCTCCGGAGCCCGGCGTCGAGCGCCGCCGGGGACGTCCCCGGGTCGGCCAACACGCCGATCAGGTCGGCCGGGCCCGGGTGG
>CAYVPF010000155.1:0-7395 GCA_964453355.1 uncultured Acidimicrobiaceae bacterium
GCTCCAACGGGGCTCCGGCGGCGTTGGCGGCCATCACCCGGCGGACGGCCAGCAGCACCTCGGCATCGGCGGACGGGGCCACGACGACGGTGGTGTTGGCCGCCACTGCACCGCTGGCCGCCACTGCATCGCCGTCCGGTACCGCATCGCCGGCCGGTGCCGGTGCCGGTGCCGGTGCCGGCGGCGGTGCCGGCGCGGCGGCGGTGCCGCCGGGGACGCCCAGGCCGGCCAGCAGGCCGGCCACCAGTTCGTCGGCGTCGGCGTCGCCGGTGGTCCCGACGATGGCGGCGACCCGGACGCAGTCGTCCAGCGCCCCGAGCAGCGCCCGGTCGGCCGCGCCCAGCGCTTGGGGCAGGTAGACGACGATCGGTCCGATGGCCCGGGCCACGCCGGCCGGATCCCGGCGGACCTCGGCTGCGGCGGCGGCCAAGGCGTCGACGTCGTCGACCCAGTCCGCCAACCGGTCACGGACGGCCGTCACCAGGTCGACGACCTCGGCCGCCCGGCCGCTCTGCCGGGCCAGGGCGGCCAGGGCCCCGGCGGTGGCGCCGCGCAGCTCGCCGTAGGTCCGGACCACCGCCCGCACCGTCGCCGGCTGGTGCCGGGCCGCGGCCAGGAACCCGCCGTCCCGGTCGACCAGGGCCTGCCGCACGGCCTCGTGGACCAGCGCCTGGCTGATCGGCCGGCGGTGCGTCTCGTTCGGTCGGCGGCCGGCCAGCTCTCCGGCCAGACGCCCGAGGGTGAGGAACCGCACGTTGCAGAGGCCCGGAGGCACCGCCGCCAGCCGGCGTCGAGCCGCCAGGCCGACCGTCCCCTTCGGCACCACCACGGTCACCGCCTGCAGCGGATCGCCGTTCTTCGCTTCGGCCAGCAGCCGGCTCAGCGCGCCGTGCGCCTCGTCCCCGTAGGGCACCAGGCGCACCGTGGGGCTCACGGTCCGGCCCGGCGGAGCACCTCGTCGTTCGGCAGGCTCCGCAGCGCCGGCGGTTGCTCCTGGTCCACCAGCTCGGGGCGCTCCACCAGCTCGGGGGCCTGGGGCTGCCGGGCGGTGGCCACCACCGGGGGGATCTCCGGCAGCTCCTTCGCTCCCGCGCCGACGACGCCCAACTCCGGGAACCGGCGGGCGGTAACCAGCACCCGGGACTCCAACGACCCGACGGCGTCGTTGAAGGCCTCCACGGTGGTGGTGATGCCCCGCTGCAGCTTGGCCATGTGGCCGCCCATGACCCGCAGCCGGTCGTACAGCTCGGCCCCCAGTTGCTGCACCACCCGGGCGTTGGCGGCCAAGGCTTCCTGCTGCCATCCGTAGGCCACCGTCCGCAGCAGGGCGATCAGGGTCGTCGGCGTCGTCAACAGCACCCGGCTGGCCATGGCGTGCTCGATGAGCGTGGGGTCGTGCTCGAACGCCGCGGCCAGCAGCGGATCGCCCGGGACGAAGGCCACCACGAAGTCGGGACTGGGGTCGAACTGCTGCCAGTACTCCCGCTTGGCCAGTTGGTCCACGTGGGCCCGGACCTGCCGGGCGTGGGCGACGAGATGCACCTTGCGGCTGGCTTCGTCCGTCGCGTCCACCGACTGCAGGAACGCCTCCAGCGGCACCTTGGCGTCGACGACCACCTGGGCCCCCCCGGGGAGCTTGACCACCACGTCGGGCCGGAGCCGGCCGTCGGCGGTGTTGACCGTGACCTGTTCCTCGAAGTCGCAGTGCTCCAGCATCCCGGCCATCTCGACCACCCGCCGCAGCTGCAGCTCCCCCCAGCGGCCCCGGGTCTGGGGCGACCGCAGGGCGGTGACCAGGTTTCCCGTCTCGGTCCGGAGCTTCTCGTTCGAGGACCCGAGCTGGCGGACCTGCTCGGTCAGGGTGGCGTAGGCGCCCTTGCGTTCGAGCTCCAGCTGCCGCAACCCCTGCTCGTACTTCGACAACGTGTCCTGCAGCGGCTGCAGGAGATGGGAGATGGCCTGCTGGCGCTGGGTCAGGTCGCCCCGGGCGGCCTCCTGGGCCTCCTTCAGCCGGCCGTCGGCCAGGGCCAGGAACTGCTCGGTGTTGCGCTGCAGGGCTTTGTCGGACAGGTCGGCGAACGATCCGACCAACCGCTGCCGGTCCTCCTCCCAGGCCGCCGCCCGTTCGACCGCTGCCCGCCGTTGGTGGTCCACCTCGGCGACCAGCCGTACCCGTTCGGCCTCGGCCGTCGCCAGGGCCAATCGGGTCTCGTCCAGCCTGGCCGCCGACTGGGTCGCCGACACCTGCAGGTCGGCCAGGCGGGCCTCGGCGGCCCGGGCGTCGGCGGCCGCCCGGGCGTGCCGCTGGGCGGCGGCCAGCCACCCCCCGCCGGCGCCGACGACCAGGCCGACCAGGAGGCCGATCAGGAGGCCGGCGGTCATCGTCGACCCGCGGCAGCTGCCGGCTGGAACAGGAATCTCGGATGCGTGGGGACCATGGAGCCACAGTACCGAGGGGGTGTGTCAACGCCCGGGGATGGCCGCTCCGGTGGGGCCGACCCGGTACCGATCTGCCAGCTACGTTGGGGCAATGGTGTTCCGCTCGGGCAGTGGCTCCCGCCGCCGTTCGGCCGAAGGCGGCCCTGGGGGCGCCCCGGACGCCATGACACCTGGAAGCGACGATCCACCGGACCGGGACCAACCGGCGGCGTTCGGTCCGGTGGCGGTCGACGACGGCGATGACGCCTCCGGGTCGGTGTCGCCGGTCCTGGCACAGATCGACCGGACGTTCGTGCAGGTCTTCGCCCTGGTCGGCGAGGCCATCGCCGGGGCCACGCACGCCCTGTTGGCCGGCGACCGGGAGGCGGCGAAGCTGCTGGTGCAGCGGGACGAGGTGGTCGACACCCTGATCGCCCAGATCGGGGCGGTGGCCCAACAGGAGCTGGTGGCCGGGGACACCTCCGTCGAGGAGCGCCGGGAGCTGGTGGCCGTGCTCCGCATGCTGCCGGACCTGGACCGCAACGGGGACCTGGCCGAGCACATCGCCCGCCGGGCCGCCCGCGGGCTGGGCGCCGAGATGTCGGCCCGCAGCCGGGGCCTGGTGGAGCGGATGGGCGAGGTGGCCGCCACCATCTGGAGCAGCACCGCCGACGCCTTCGCCGAGCGGTCGGCCACGGCGGCCGTGTCCATCGACGACCTCGACGACGAGCTCGACGACCTCCACGTGACGCTCACCGCCGAGCTCGTGGCCGGAACGATGCCGTTGCCGGTGGCCATCGAGCTGGCCATGGTCGCCCGCTTCTACGAGCGCTTCGGCGACCATGCCGTCAATCTGGCCCGGCGCATGGCCGCCCTGGTGGGCGGCGGTCCTGAGCCCACCATCACCGGCGCCGACTGACCGGCCGTCCGATCATCGGGCGAGGGCCGCGCCCATGTTTTCTCCCCGCTCGCTGGCCGCAGTAATTGCGCGGATCCGCTCAATTACTCGCGCCGGTGACAAACGAGGAAAATGGCCAAGGCCGGCCCCGTGCCCCCCACCTCCACCCCGCGAAGGGGAGGCCCCCCACGGCACCCTGCGGCGGCTCGGACTCAGAACCGCAGGTCGAGTAGGGCTTCGGCGATCTGGACGGCGTTGAGGGCGGCGCCCTTACGGAGGTTGTCGCCGACGACGAACAGGGCCAGGCCGCGGTCGGCCCGGCGGATGCGGCCGACGTAGGAAGGGTCGCGGCCGGCGGCACCCAGCGGGGTGGGCATGTCGTCCAGGACCACGCCGGGGGCCGAGGCCAGGAGCTCGGTGGCCCGCTCCGGGGACAGGTCGCGCTCGAATTCGGCCACGATGGCGGCCGAGTGGCCGGTGAAGACCGGCACGCGGACGCAGGTGCAGGTCACCGCCAGGTCCGGTAGCTCCAGGATCTTGCGGCTCTCGTTGCGGTACTTCTGCTCTTCGTCGGTCTCCAAGGAGCCGTCGGCCACCACCTTGCCGGCCACGGGCAGGACGTTGTGGGCGATGGGACCCGGGAACTTTTCGGCGGCGGGGTAGTCGACGGCGGCGCCGTCGAAGGTGAGCTCGGCCGCCCGGTCGGCGGTCTTGGCCAGCTGCCCGGCCAGCTCGGCGACGCCGGCCAGGCCGGCCCCGGACACGGCCTGGTAGGTGGCCACCACCATCCTGACCAGCCCGGCCTCGTCGTGGAGCGGCTTCAGGGCCGGCATCGCCACCATGGTGGTGCAGTTGGGGTTGGCGACGATGCCCTTGCGGATGTCGGCCAGGGCGTGCCGGTTGACCTCGGGGACCACCAACGGGACGTCGGGGTCCATCCGCCAGGCGGAGCTGTTGTCCACCACCACGGCGCCGGCGGCGGCCAGGCGGGGGGCCAGTTCACGGGAGGCCGTGGCGCCGGTGGAGCAGACGGCGATGTCGATGCCGGACAGATCGGCGATGGCGGCGTCCTCGACCTCCACCTCCCCGCCGGCCCACGGCAGCCGGGTGCCGGCCGATCGGGCGGAGGCGAAGAAACGGACGTCGTCGGCCGGGAAGGACCGCTGGACCAGCAGGTCCCGCATGACCTGGCCGACCTGGCCGGTAGCTCCGAACACCCCGATACGCATGGGTCAATTAAAGCGGGTCCCGGCGGTGACCGGCCCACGGGAGCCGAAGGGCCGCCTGAGGGCCCGGAGGATCAGAGCTGGAAGGCGCGGTGGAGGGAGCGGACGGCCTGCTCGACGTCGGCGGTGCGGACGATGGCGGAGATCCGGATGGTGGAGGTGGAGATCATGTCGATGTTGATGCCGTCGGCCGCCAAGGTCTCGAACATGGTGGCGGTGACCCCGGGGTTGGACTTCATGCCGGCGCCGACCAGGGAGACCCGGGCGACGTCGTCGTCGTAGGTGACCCCCGTGGCCCCGAGCTCGTCGGAGAGGGACTCGGCGACCTCCACCGAGGTAGCCAGGTCGAGCTTGGGGACGGTGAAGGAGATGTCGGTGGTGCCGTGCAGGGAGGTGTTCTGCACGATCATGTCGACGTTGACGGACCGGTCGGCCAGGGCCCGGAACAGCCGGGCGGCCAGGCCGGGGCGGTCGGGGACACCGGTGACCGTGACCTTGGCCTCCGAGGTGTCGTGGCTGACGGCGGTGACGACGGCCTGCTCCATGGCGGCATCCTCCTCTACGACCCAGGTGCCCGGCTCCCAGGTGAAACTGGACCGGACGTGCAGCGGGACCTGGTGGTTGCGGGCGAACTCGACCGACCGGAGCTGCAGGACCCGGCCCCCGGTGGCGGCGATCTCCAGCATCTCCTCGAAACTGATCCGGGGCACCCGGTGGGCGTCGGGCACCACCCGGGGGTCGGCGCTGAAGACTCCGGTGACGTCGGTGTAGATCTCACAGGCCTCGGCCCCGAGGACGGCGGCCAGGGCGACGGCGGTCGTGTCCGAGCCGCCACGCCCCAGGGTCGTGACGTTCCGGTCGGTGGACACCCCCTGGAATCCGGCCACGACCGGGACCAGGCCGTCGGCCAGGGCCTCCCGCAGGCGATCGGCCCGGACTTCGACGATCTTGGCCCGGGTGTGGTCGGTGTCCGTCACGATGCCGGCCTGGCTGCCGGTGAAGGAGGCCGCCGGGACGCCGAGGTCGGCCAGGGCCATGCAGAGCAGGGACATCGAGATCCGCTCGCCCGAGCTGACCAGCATGTCGAACTCCCGGGGCGGCTGGACGGTGCTGACGTCGTCGGCCAGCCGGATCAGCTCGTCCGTGGTCTTCCCCATGGCGCTCACCACGACGACGACGTCGTGCCCGCCGCGGCGGGTCCGGGCGACGTGGTCGGCGACGGCCCGGATCCGGTCGGCGTCGCCGACGGAGGTCCCGCCGAACTTCTGGACGAGCAACGGCACGGCAGGCGACGTTAGTTCGCCCGGCCCCGGCACCCGGCACCCGCCCCGCACCCGGCGACGCCGACGGGGCAGGTCCGTGCCGATAGGGTGTCCAGCCGTGCCCAGCGAGAAGCGTGCCCGCCAGCGGGCGGCTCGACAACAGAAGAAGGCAGCCGAGGCCAAGCGGACCCAGCGGAAGAAGCTGCTCCGGAACACGCTCGTCGTCGGCGGGCTGGCCATCGTCGTCGTCGGCTCGGTCCTGCTGATCAATCAGCCCTGGAACCACTCACCGGCCAGCACGACGACCACGACCACCAAGCCGAAGACGACGACCACCACCTCGGCCACGTCCACCACCACGACCGCGGCACCGACCACCACGACCACGGCACCGGTGACGACGACCACGGCCAACGCCGCCGACGCCGCCGCCCAGACGGCCGCCACCGCCGCCGCCACTGCCGCCGGGTGCCCGGCCAACCCGGCCACACGGGTCAACACCCTGACCTGGTCGTCGTACCCGGCCATGACCATCGACACGTCCAAGACCTACACGGCCACAGTGAAGACCACGGCCGGCACATTCACCATCACCCTGGATGCCGCCAAGGCGCCGAAGACCGTGAACAACTTCGTGTTCCTGGCCGACAAGAACTACTACCACTGCGTCGTCTTCCACCGGGTCATCACCAGCTTCATGGACCAGACCGGTGACCCGACGGGCACCGGGAGCGGCGGACCGGGGTACACGTTCGCCAACGAGAACGTGCCGACGTCGTATGCCACCGGGGACGTGGCTATGGCCAACTCCGGCGGCACAGACAGCAACGGCAGCCAGTTCTTCCTGGTGGTGGCCGGCGGCGCCACAACCTTGAACGGCGACCTGAGCCAAGGCGACAAGTACTCGCTCTTCGGAACGATCACGTCGGGTATGACAGTGGTGAACAAGATCAACGCCGAGGGGAGCTCGTCGGGCACCCCGGCGGTCACCCAACGGATCCTGTCCGTGACCATCCACGAGAGCTGAGGAGCGACATGCCCGAGGAGATCCCCGCCGCCGACGGGTCCAGCCCGAAGCGCCAGAAGTTCGCCAGCGAGCCGCCGATGGTGATCGACCCGGAGAAGCGGTACGTCGCCACGATGGTCACCTCCAAGGGCACCATGGTCATCGAGCTGGATGCCGTGGCCGCACCGAAGACGGTCAACAACTTCGTGTTCCTGTCCCGGTTCCACTACTACGACGGCGTCGTCTTCCACCGGATCATCCCCGGCTTCGTCCTGCAGGGCGGCGACCCGGAGGGGACCGGTCGGGGTGGGCCGGGCTACCGGTTCGCCGACGAGCTGCCCAAGCCCGGCCGGTACCAGATCGGGTCGTTGGCCATGGCCAACGCCGGGCCCGACACCAACGGCAGCCAGTTCTTCATCATCAGCGGGCCCGACGGCGCGGGCCTGCCGCCGCAGTACTCGCTGTTCGGCGCCGTGGTGTCCGGCGGGGATGTCGTCGGGGCCATCGAGGCCGTGGGGACCCGGTCGGGCAGTCCCACCGAGGACGTCGTCATCGAGACCGTCACCATCGAGGAGCGCTAGGCCG
>CAYVPF010000156.1:0-3112 GCA_964453355.1 uncultured Acidimicrobiaceae bacterium
CTCCTGCGCACCCCTCCCGTGCAGGCCTGGCGACATTCGGGCGACATTCGAGCGCACGCATGGATAACGTAACGATCCGCCTTGGAGCCAACAAGCCGCCTGACGTGCGCAAACGCATCAGCACTCGTTGGCCAAGTCGGTGATCCGCCTCTGGAATAACCGACGACGCCTGAGGCGGACGGCGCTCGTGCAGACAGGCTGACCCGGCCGACCGGCACCTGGTTCCCGGGTGTCTCCCGCCACCATTTGTAAGTCCTATAATAAAGGCGGTGGACTTAGGGTGGACGCAGTCGAGCCGCAAGCATCGGATCGGCCGAGCCCATGCCCGATACGTCATTGACACCTCGAAGCCCACCACCATTACCACGGCCTCGGGAAGCGAGGGGCTGCGGTGGGCCGGTCCCGATGACCGAGGCGTCGAGCTCGAGGTCATCGCCGTCGTCCTGCCTGGCCTGTACCTGGTGATCCACGTCATGCCGACATATATGAAAGGCGGACCACAATGACCCACTCTGTACAGATCAACGGTGAGCAGGTGACCGACAGAGGCACCGTCGACCTTGACGAACACGATCTCCGTTTGGCGGATGGCACCCGTCTGACCGAGGCGAAAGCGGAGGATCTGGCCGTCGAGGTCCGTGCCCGCGCCGGCCGCGGCCGTCCCTCGTTGTCAACTCCCGGCGTCCATTCCCCACAACTTCGCCTGAGCGTGCCCGCCGACCTCCGCTCCCGCCTGCTCCAACGGGCCGAGGATGAGCATCGCAGCGTCTCCACCCTCGTGCGAGACGCGCTCGAGCACTACCTCGCCTCCTAGAACGAAGGGGACCATCAGCGCCGGCAAAGGCGTCCTCTGTCGGAGTCGCGGCAAAGGACGCCCTGGCGGTATCCACCGGACCCTGGCCGGCGCCCTCTTTGGCGACGGTTCTACTGGCGGGTCATGGTGGAGGTGATGGGATTCGAACCCACGACCTCTACATTGCGAACGTAGCGCTCTGCCAACTGAGCTACACCCCCGGGACCAGGTTCCAGGATAGCCGCCACCGGGAACACCCCTGAGCGGAGGTCCCGACGCGCCGTCAGCTCAGCCGCCGGCCGCGGCCCGCCTGGGCTCGAAGTGCTCCTCGTCGTCGTTGTAGCCGTCGCCGGCCACCGCGTAGTCGTCGTCCCACGCCCCCGGGAAACCGGCCACCGCCGCCCAATGGGCGTCATCCGGAGCCCCGCCGTAGACCGCACCGCCATCCCAGCCCGAGGATCCGTCGTCGACCCAAGCGCCGCCGTCCGACCCGCCCGGACCCCAATGGCCGTCGTCCCGCTGCTGTGGTCCTCGCCGACCCTGACGGCGCTCCGCTGACTGCCGCCTGGCCTGCATCCCGCGACCCCCGGTTCCGGCTCCGGCTCCGGCTCGCCGCTGCCGGTGTTGCACGTAGGAGGTCTGGGCGTAGGCGGCCAGGGCGAGGTACCCGGCGAGGGCGACCCCGGCCAGGATGGTGACGATCCAGAGGGGATGGAGGGCCTGGACGATGCCGATCAGGGCGGTGAGGGTGACGGTGGCGGCCAGAGCGATCAGGATGTCCCGACGGCGTCGACGGGCCTGCTCGGCCCGGTACTCCCCGGTCCGGGAGGCCAACGAGGGGGGAGCGTCGCCGTCGACGGCGAAGCCGGCCTGCCCGACCGTCTGGCCGGCGATCTCTGCAGGGTCCGGATGGACCCGGAGGTAGTGCTGGCCGGAGACCTCGTCGACCACCTCGTCGCCGTCGACCGCCGTGCCGCCCGCACCCGCCCCCCCATCGCCGCCACCGAGGGGCTTCAAGAGCACCAGGTTTCGACGGCCCGGCGTGCTGGACACGGGCGGCCAACCGGACTGCCCGGGGGCCAGGCCGGTGGTGGAATGGGCAGTATCCAGGCGGTAGGCGGGTGGCACCAGCTTGGGGCCGGTGCGCTCCAACAGGTGCAGGCTGCGGTGGAACGAGTCGATGGAGCCGGTGGAACGGTTCTCCAGGTGCCGCTTGATGAAGGCGGGCGCCAGTACCACCATCCACAACGCCACGAGGATAAGGATGAGCACCAGCGTCACGCCCCCTCGACCTACCTTCCTTGGTGAAAAGACCCTAGTGATGGGGCCTTTGCCAGTGGTGGATGGTCGGGGGTGGCAGAACGCCGACACCCTCAGGCGCCGCCCCCTCTTCCACCACTTGTACTCCCGGCGTCGGGCGGCCGCAAACGGTTTTCGACCGCCCTGGTCACGGAGCCGTCACGCGGCACCGCGGCCCCTAGCCGATGGCCCGGCTCCACCACCGGCCGCCGTCCTGACCGACGGTGACGTCGAGCCCGAAGCAGTCGGACACGGTGGCGGAGGTGAGGGTGTCGGCCAACGGCCCGGCGGCGACCAGCCGGCCGTCGCGGAGGAGGGCGGCGTGGGTGATGCCGGGGGGGATCTCCTCGGCGTGGTGGGTGACCATGACGACCGGGGGGACGGTCGGGTCGGCACAGAGACGGGCCAGGCGGCCGACCAGCCGCTCGCGGGCGCCCAGGTCCAGGCCGGCGGCCGGCTCGTCCAGCAGCAGCAGCTCGGGGTCGCTCATGAGGGCCCGGGCCAGCAGCACGCGCTGGCGTTCCCCCTCGGAAATGACCCCGAACCGCCGGTCCCCGATGTCGCTGGTTCCCGGACGGTTGCCACCGGGACCATCACCGTGGCCACCGTCGTGGTCGTGGTCACCGTCGACGCCGCCGATGTCGGCCAGGAGCCGGTCGGCGCGGGCCCAGTCGTCGTCGGTGTACCGGTCCCACCAGGGTTCGAGGGCACCGTAGCGACCGGTGGCGACGACCTCCCGAGCGGTCAGGTCACCGCGGAGCTGGCGGATGACGGAGCCACTGACGAGGGCCACCCGGGGCCGGAGGGTGCGGACGTCGACCTGGCCGAGGCGGTGGCCGAGGATCTCGACCACCCCCCGGGTGGGCCAGAGCCGGGCGCCGACGACCTGGAGCAGGGTGGTCTTGCCGGAGCCGTTCGGTCCGAGGACCACCCAGCGCTCGCCGGCCGAGATGGTCCAGTCGACGCCGTCGACGATGGCGCGGTCGTTCCGGACGACGTCGACACCCTCCAGCCGGACAA
>CAYVPF010000156.1:3212-7332 GCA_964453355.1 uncultured Acidimicrobiaceae bacterium
TCCCAGGTGCGGTCGCCGACCAGCCAGAGCCAGATCTCCCGCCGGTACTGGCCGACGAGGTCCTCGAAGGCGGCCTCCTTGAAGCCGGCGGACTCCAAGGCGCGCCACCGGCTCCACAGCCAGCCGGCGACGCCGCCGGTGACGATCTCGGCCAGGTCGGCGCCGTCGAGGACGGCGTCGCGCCAGACGGCCTTCATGACGATGGGCTCGTCGGGCAGGTGCAGCTGGGGGGCCGCAGCTCGAGGATTGGGGCCGGTCATCGGCGGATGGTGACCGGCTGGCGGTCGGTGCCGTCGTACTGGCGGACGTGCTCGTCGTAGTCGATGAACATGGGGGCGTCGGGGTCGAACTTGCGCTGCAGGGAGCGGACGGCGATGCGCTTGTCGAGGTTGTCGAGGCGGACGAGGGCGTCGGGGTCGTCGAGGCCGCGGACGTCCAGCTTGCTGCGGGCCTGCTGGAAGGCCAATCGGCCCCGCTCGGTCCGGACGAGGACGCTGGTCCAGCCGTCCATGGACCCGACACTGCCGACGGCGAGGTCGGCGCTGCGGCCGAGGAAGTCGGCACACTCGTCGCAACCTTTCAGGGCGGCGCCGTGGAAGTCCTTGACCGGCTCGTCGACGGCCAGCTCGCCGTCGCGGTACTCCACGATCATGCGGCCGCGGATGACGTCGACCTTGCTGACCCGGTCGAGGTCCACCCCACGCTTGCGCTCCAGCTCGTTCAAGATGAGGGCCTCGTAGTCGAAGCTCTTGGTGCACATCAGGGCGATGGACAGCACCACGGCGTCGACCCGGTGGGCGCCGGTCGGCCACCGGCGGGCCTGCATGGCCCGGAGCCCCTCGATCTCGCAGGGGGTCCCGACCACGGCGATACGGGGCTTGGCCGGCAGGGCGTACTTGGACAGGTCCAGCTCGGCCAGGGCCATGGTCTGGTTGTAGAAGCTGCCGGAGGCGGCGCGGAGCTCGGCGGGGGTGGTGGCGATGGTGGCCACGCCCTTCCAGGGCTCGTCGGGGTCGGCGCTGGGCTTGGAGACCAGGGCGCCGTCGATCTCGCCGGTGGCCAGCAGGGCGGTCAACAGGGCGGTGACGGCGCCGCCGTCCTGGGCGTCGTCGTTGCGGGCGGAGGCCCGGACGGCGTACTGCTCGAGGACGGCCCCCAACCCTTCGGCCGGCGGGGCGCCGGTGATCTTCCAGTAGGTGTCGGAGGAGTCGGACCGGACCTCGGTGGGGGCCACCGACCCGCCGTCGGCGTCGACGTCGGTGGCGAGCGGGGTGGACGGCGGCCAGAGGGTCTCGTAGCGGAGGCCGCCGCGGGGACAGAAGTCCCAGCACAGGGAGCAGCCGGTGCACATCTTGACCAGCTCGGGCAGCCAGGTGTCCTCGCCGATGCCGATGGAGTTGGACGGGCAGACGGCGATGCAGGTGCCGCACTGGATGCACCGCTCGGCCTCGATCACCGCGGCCTCCAGCTCCCAGAACCACACCTTGCCGGGGGGCTCGGGGATGCCGTTCAAGTCCTCTCGCAACCGGTACCGCTTCACGCCGTGACCTCCTGTGGCTGCGACCCCGCGCCCTCCAGGACGGCCCGGAGCTCGGCCTCCGGGGTCCGGCGGGCCCAGTTGTGGAAGGACTCACCCGGACGGCGGTGGTCGCGGTAGCGGCTGAACACCCGGACTAGGGCGTCGGGGACCTGGTCGACCGGCATGGCGCCGGTGACCCAGCGGATGAACCCGGCGTCGGGGCCGAGGGAGCCGCCGAAGCCGATGTCGACGGCCTCTTCGATGTGGGTCCCGACGTGGGCGATGTCCCCGCGGAACCCGACGTCGCCGATCTGGGGCTGGGCGCAGGAGGCGGAGCAGCCGGAGAAGTGCATCCTGATGACCCCGGGGTCGTCGCCGGACCCCCACCGGGGGCCGTCGGCGGCCTCCCCACCAGCGGGCTGGCCCGCCGGCTTCTTGGACACGCTGACCGGGATGCCGGCCAGCCGCTCGTCCAGGGCCCGGGCCCACTTGACGGCCCGCTCCTTGGTCTCGACGACGGCGAACCGGCAGAACTCGCTGCCGGTGCAGGCCACCACGCCGCGGGTGAACGGGCCGGGGAAGGGCGAGTAGGTCTTGATGAGGGACTCTTCCAAGAGGGCGTCGACCCGATCGCCGGGGATGCCGGTGAGGGTGAAGTTCTGGTCGGTGCCCAGCCGGACGGTGCCGTCGCCGTAGGTCTCGGCCAGCCGGGCGGCCTCGATCAGGTCGATGCCGTGCAGGCGGCCGACGGGGACGGAGCAGCCGACGTAGAACAGGCCGTCCTGCTTCTGGGGGTGGACCCCGACGTGGTCGCCGCGGAACCGGCGGGTCAGCTCCTGGCCGGCCGGGACCAGGTCGAAGCGGACCCGGCGGTCCAGCTCGTCCCGGAACCCCTCGGGGCCCAGCTCCTGAGTGAGATAGCGCATGCGGGCCAGGCCTCGGTTCTCCCGGTTGCCGAGCTCGCCGAACAGCTGGGCGATGGCCCGGGTCAGCTCGACGGCCTGGTCCGGACGGACGAAGACGTCGATGTCCGAGGCCATCCGCTCCCCGTCGGACAGGCCGCCGCCGGCCAGCACGTTGAAGCCGACGGTGCCGTCGTCCAGGCGGGCCGGCCACAGGCCGATGTCGTCGATCTCCACCCGGGCGCAGTCCTCGAGGCAGCCGGTGACGGCGATCTTGAACTTCCGGGGCAGGTTGGCGTACTCGCGGTTGCCGGTGAAGAAGGCCGAAATGGCCTGGGCTACCGGCAGGGCCTCGACCACCTCGTCGCGGTCGACGCCGGAGACCGGGCAGGAGCAGACGTTGCGGGCGGAGTCCCCGCAGGCCTGGACGGTGGTCAGGCCGACGTCCCAGAACCGCTGCCAGATGCGGGGGATGTCCTCGATGCGGAGCCAGTGCAGCTGGATGGTCTGCCGGGTGGTGATGTCGGCGTACCGGTTGCCGAACATCGGGCTGTCGTCGGGGCCCTCACCGAAGGCGTCGGCGGCAATGCCGATCTCGCGGACCTGGGGGGCCGTCAACACGCCGCCGGGGACCTTGATGCGCATCATGAAGGCGTCGCCGCCCTGGCGCTGGGGGTACAGGCCGACCCACTTCAGCCGCTCGACCTCGCCCGGCACGGAGTTGAGGGCGGCCACCCCCTCCTTGGCGTACCGCTCGACGATGGCCTGGGCCACCTCGAAGGGGTGCCGCTGCAGCTTCATCTGCTCGTTGGAGTTCAGCTCGCCGATCCAGCGGTAGGGCCGGACGAACTTCAGGGCGCGTTCGCGGCCCCGAAATTGGATGCCGTAGGGGTTGTCCAGGTCTCGGGGCATGTCAGGAGGCGTGCAGCCCGCACTCGGTCTTGCCGGTGCCGGCCCAGCGGCCCGCCCGGGGGTCCTCACCGGGGGTCACCGGCCGGGTGGTGGGGGCACAGCCGATGGACAGGTACCCCTTGGCGACCAGCGGGTGCACCGGCAGGTCGTGGTCGGCCAGGTACCCGTCGACGTCGTCGTCGGTCCAGGTGGCCAGCGGGTTGACCTTGACCAGTCCGAACCCGTCGTCCCAGCCGACGACCGGGGCGGCGGCCCGGGTGGGGGCGTCGACCCGCTTCAGGGAGGTCAGCCAGGCCGCCTTACCGGCCAGGGCGCCCCGCAGGGGGGCGACCTTGCGGAACTGGCAGCACTGGGCCGAGCCGCACGGCCAGGCCTCGGCCTCGGGGCCAGGGGCGATGCGGCCGACCTCGGTTCCCCAGATCTGTTTGACGATCTCGCGATTGCCCGAGAATAACGCGGTGTAGGCTTCGGTGCCGCCCACCCCGGCATCTCTCGCACGCACTTTCTGCAACTGAGTTGCAACTGAGAATTCGTTCCACATGCGCGGCGAATATCCGTCAGAGCCCAGTCCTACGCGAATTCCACGACGAAATAGCGCCGGCAGGTCGGCGATGCCAACCGCGTTGTTGCAATTGGATTGCGGATTGTGGACCACGTTGACGCGGCGACGGGCGAGCAGGGCCTTCTCTGACTACGCGATGTGGATGCAGTGCGCGGCGAGCGATTTCTCGTCGAGCACTCCGGCATCCGAGAGGCGACGGACCGCCCCTCGATCGCAGGCGTCTTC
>CAYVPF010000157.1:0-7278 GCA_964453355.1 uncultured Acidimicrobiaceae bacterium
GCCAACGGGATGACCGCCATGCCCCGGGGGCCGATGGACCCCTCCACCTGCTTGGTCACCGCCTGGACGCCCATCTCCCAGACCACCTGCAGCCGGCCGGGGACCCCGCTGGTGATCTGCCGGCGTAGGACGACGCCCAGGGCGAACACCACCAGCATGGCCACGCCGGTGGCCCAGATGACGTCCCAGTTGACGGTCAGCCCGAACAACTTCCCGGTGGGGTGCAGCCCCACTGTGATGTCGGCCACCAGGACCTTGGTGGGCACCAGGTTCACGAGACCGCCCATCGATCAGGCACCTCCCCGGCCGTCGGTCGTCCCCCGGTCGGCCGCCCCCTGGCCCAGCCCGTCGGGCTGGGAGGGCGCGACGCCGTAGGACGGGGCGTCGATGGGGTCGTCGTCGTCGAACGGGGCTCCGGAGCTGAACACGGCGCCGGCGATGGCGCTGCCGGCGCCCGACTTCAGCATCGACCGGGTCACGTTGAGGAGCAGGATCATCTGGAACAGGGCCAGGCCGCCGAGGAGGCCGAAGCCGAGGGGCGGCTTGATGAGCAGGAGGCCGAGGGCCACCACGGTGATAACGCCCATCCGTCCGAGGGTGTTGAGCGCCAGAGGCCGCCGCTTGTTGACCTGCTCCCGCTCGCCGACCTTCACCACCGACCGCTGGATAGCCCGGAAGTTGAGCATGCCGAGACCCAGGCCGACGCCCAGGCCCAGGGCGGCCCAGGGCTGGCTGAACAGCAACAGGACCACCATGCCGAGGACTCCGATGATGACGGCCATGAGCATGGTCCGGCGGGACACCGTCATCACGTCCGGCAGCGAGAATTTGTCGAACATCTACGCTCCCAAGGCCCCGGCGCGGGGCGCCTGATCAATGGTCAGAGGAACTTGCGCACCTGGTTGACGGCCATGAGCACCGCACAGACCACCCCGAAGGCCAGGCCGGCAAAGGTGAGCCACGGCGTGGTGCCGAAGGCGTCGTCCAGGCCGTACCCGATGGCCCCGCCCCCGACCACCGAAATGGCCACGGCCGTCCCCAGCCAGAAGAAATCGCCCAGTTTGGGGGATCGCTTCGGTGGCCCGGGGTCCGCATCGGGGGAGTGATCCGCCATGGGGTGGCCGGACCGCGTCAGGGAGTGGTGAGAAGGTCAGCTTCAACCCAGAATCCAGAGGTCACGCGCTCGCCGGGACGCCCGCACCGGCTGCCGGCAGGCAGGCGGCAGCCCGGGGGGTGGCGAGGATGAGAGTTAACACGCCCGTCATCATCGCATCCCGCGGCGCCCCACGGCAAAACCGTTCTGGGTCGCGCTGCCGTGGCCAGCCGGAGGCGGCGGACCGCTACCGACGTTACCCGTGGCGGGTTCGCCGGAGGTCGCGGCGGCGCCAGGTTGGTCCGGAGGGGCGGGCGCAGGCGAAACCGGGACCTCCGGCGTCGACGCCGGGCCCGGGTCGGCCGTCACCGCCGCCGGGTCGTCCTCGGCCTGCCGGCGGAGGCCGGGGTGGAAGAAGGTGTAGAGGCCGATGCCGAGGGCGGCGGCGACGAACGGGATGATGGCGTTGACGCGGTGGACGAACAGGGGGAACAGCAAGAACCCGGACAACAGGGCGGTCCAGGCCCACAGGATGATGACGCTGCGGCGGTGGCCGTGACCGAGGCGGAGCAGCCGGTGGTGGAGGTGGTCCTTGTCGGGGGTGTGGAAGTTGCCGCCGCGGGCGGTGCGGCGGATGAAGGCGAAGGTCATGTCGACCAGTGGCACCCCGAGGATGAACAGGGGGATGAACAGGGGGGCGAAGAAGAAGTAGGTGGTGCCGGACCGGGCGGACAGCGGGGGCAGGCGGCCGCCGATGACCATGGTGGACGCCGACATCAACAACCCGAGAAAGAGCGCGCCGGCGTCCCCCATGAACATCTTGGCGGGATGGAAGTTGAACGGCAGGAAGCCCAGGCAGACGCCGCAGGTGATGCAGGCGATCAGCGGGCCGACGTTTGTGGCCGAGAGGGCCCCTGTGCGCATCAGCCAGAACCCGTAGACGGCCAGGGCGCCGCTGCCGATGGCCACCACGCCGGCGGCCAGGCCGTCCAGGCCGTCGATGAGGTTGACGGCGTTGGTGATGGCGATGACCCACACGGCCATGATCAGGGGCGTGACGCCGGGGGTGAGGGAGACGAAGCCGGCCAGCGGCACCTTGAACCAGTACAGGGTGACCCCGAGGAAGTAGAGGATGCTGGCCGCCAGCACCTGCCCGGCCATCTTGGCCGGCGGCGACATGTCCCGGACGTCGTCGATGAGCCCGACGGCGAAGATGGCGGCGGCGGCCAGCACCACCCCGAGGGGCTCGGAGGAGCCCTTGAAGACGGCGTGCAGGGCGGGCACCGACTTGGCGACCATCATGGCCACGAGGAAGCCGAGGAACATGGCCGGGCCGCCGCCGTAGGGGGTGGCCCGGGTGTGGACCTTGCGCTCGTCGGGCAGGGCGACGTAGCCGACCCGGTTCGAGAACCAGCGGGCGGGCAGGCACAGGGCGGCGGTGGCGCCGGCCGCCACCACCAGGACGACGGCATACCAGCCGATCGGGGGCATGTCCTCCAGCCTCGCCCGCCGCCCGGCTCAGCCGGGCTCGCCGGCTCCCGGGGAGGCGGCCAGGTGCGGGGAGGTCAGCGTGGGGTACGGCGGGAACCCGGCGCAGAGCTCGGCCACCTCGGCGCGCACCTTCTCGACCGCGCCGTCGTCGTGCCGTTGCCGCAGGGTGCGGCCGATGAGGGCGGCCACCCGGCCCATCTCGGCCGGGCCCATGCCGGCGGTGGTCTCCGCCGCCGTGCCCAGCCGTAGGCCGGAGGTGACGAAGGGCGAGCGGGGGTCGTCGGGGATGGTGTTGCGGTTGCCGGTGATGCCGGCGCGGTCCAGGACCTCCTGGGCCTCCTTGCCGGTCAGCTCGGCGTCGAACGGCCGCAGGTCGACCAGGAGCATGTGGTTGTCGGTGCCGCCGGACACCAGCCGGAACCCCTCGGCGGCCATGGCGGCGGCCAGGGCCCTGGCGTTGGCCACCACCGCGGCGGCGTAGTCGGCGAACGCCGGCCGGGCGGCCTCGGCGAAGGCCACGGCCTTGGCCGCGATCACGTGCTCCAGCGGGCCACCCTGCAGGCCGGGGAACACGGCGCTGTCCACCTTCTTGGCCAGGTCGGCCCGGCACAGGATGGCCCCGCCGCGGGGCCCCCGGAGGGTCTTGTGGGTGGTCAGCGTCACCACGTCGGCCACGCCCACCGGGCTGGGGTGGGCGCCGCCGGCGATGAGCCCGGCGGGGTGGGCGGCGTCGAACATGAACAGGGCCCCGACGGCGTCGGCGATCTCGCGGAACGGCACCGGGTCGATGACCCGGGCGTAGGCGGTCGAGCCGGCCACGATCAGCTTGGGCTGCTCCCGCTTGGCCAGGTCGGCGACCTGGTCGAAGTCGATGACCTCACCCGGATCGTCCGGGTCGGCGGCCCGGGACGGATCGGCGGCGGGGGTCACCCCGTAGGCGACGAACCGCCAGATCTTGGAGGTGATGGAGGCCGGGGACCCGTGGGTGAGGTGGCCGCCGTGATCCAGCCGCATGGCCAGGATGGTGTCGCCGGGCTCCAGCAGGGCCTGGTAGGCGGCCAGGTTGGCGTTGGCCCCGGCGTGCGGCTGCACGTTGGCGTGCTCGGCCCCGAACAGGGACTTGGCCCGCTCCCGGGCCAGGTCCTCGACCTCGTCGATGATCTGGTTGCCCCCGTAGTAGCGCCGTCCCGGGTAGTCCTCGGCGTACTTGTTGGTGAGCACCGACCCGGACGCCGCCAGGACGGCCGGCGAGGTGAAGTTCTCCGAGGCGATCAGCTGGAGGGTGGTCGACTGGCGGACCATCTCCTCGCCCAGCAGCCGGGCCACCTCGGGGTCGCCGGCCAGCCAGCCGGCGAACGGGGCATCGGAGGACACGGTGGACGGGGACTGGCTCACCTGGGGCTACCTCCGGCGGTGACGGGGTTGGGTCGGTCAAGGTCGGCGGCTGGCGGGGAGGCCGCGGCGGCCCGGTCCAGGTCGGCGATCTCCTCGATCCGCCGGTCGTGGCGGCCGTGCTCCGGGGTGGCGGCCAGGAAGGCGTCGAGGGCGTCGAGGGCGGTGGCCCTCCCGGTGGTCCGGCCGCCGAAGCAGGCCACGTTGGCGTGGTTGTGCTCCCGGGCCAACGTGGCGGTGGTGACGTCGTGGACCAGGGCGGCCCGGATGCCGGGGACCTTGTTGGCGGCGATGGAGATGCCGATACCGGTGCCGCAGACACAGACCCCCAGGTCGGCCTGGCCGCTCGCCACCGCCCGACCGACGGCGGCGCCGAAATCGGGGTAGTCCACCGACACCCGGTCGTTGCCGGTGCCGAGGTCGTCGACCAGGTGGCCGACCTCCGACAGGTGGCCGGCCAGGACCGTCTTCAGGTCATAGCCGGCGTGGTCGGAGCCCACGGCGATGCGCACCCCCCCACTGTACCTATGCCACCCCGGCCTCCCGGGTCCGGCCGGTCGCTACAACCTCTGGTACAAAGGAGAGGTGATTGTCGCCTTGGACCCCGGGTCGTCCATGCCGCCGTTCGAGCAGGTGCGGGCGCAGCTGCAGGCGGCGATCGAGGCCGGCCGGGTGAGCCCGGAGGAACAGCTGCCGACGGTCCGCCGACTGGCCGCCGAACTGGGGCTGGCCGCCAACACCGTGGCCCGGGCCTACCGGGAGCTGGAAGCGGCCGGCGTCGTCGAGACCCGGGGCCGGCACGGCACCTTCGTGGCCGGCTCCCCCCCCGAGACCCGCCAGGCTGCGGTCAGGGCGACGCAGGACTTCACCGCGGCGATGCGACGGCTGGGCGTCGGCCCCCACGAGATCCTGGCCATCCTCCGACGGGAGCTCGGCCCGGACCTCGACGGCGGAACCGTGAGGCCGGAGGGCGGAACGGGATAACCGTCTGGCCCGCCAGCGAGCTCCCCTACCGCAGGGACGCCTCGATCCAGGCCCAGGGGATGCCGCCCTCCCGGAGGCAGGTCGGCGGGGACACGGTGCAGTCGACCACCGTCGACGGCTGGCCGTCGCAGGGGCCGTCGTCGAGGACCAGCGCCACCGACCGGTCGGGGAAGAAGGTGTCGGCCACCTGCTCGGCGGTGGCGCACGGCGGCTCGCCGTGGCGGTTGGCGCTGGTCACCGCCAGCGGCCCGGCCAGCTGGCACAGCTTGCGGACGCCCTTGTGGCCGGGCCGGCGGAGCCCGACGGTGGTGCCGTCCCCGCCGAGATGGGGACCGACCTCGGGCCGGGCCGGCACCACCACGGTGAGGGCCCCGGGCCAGAAGCGGGAGGCGAGCGTCGAGGCGTTCTTCGGCCACGTCTCGGCGACGTCGCGGAGCTGTCGCCACCGGCCGATGAGGACCGGCAGGGCCAGGCCCGGCGGCCGACCCTTGGCGGCGAAGACGGCCGCCAGGGCCTCCGGACGGTCGATCCGGGCGGCCAGGCCGTAGACGGTGTCGGTGGGCAGGGCCACCACCCCACCGTCGTCGAGCACCCGGGCGGCGGCCGCCAGGGCGCCGTCGTCACCGATGGCCAGCACCTCGGCCATCACGGCACCTCGGCCATCACGGCACCCGGGGCCGTGGTAACTCGGGCGCCGCGGCGACGGCCGGGAGCCGCCCGACGACGGCCCGGTCCCGACCGGCCAGGTCCGGCTCGATCCGCACCTCGGTGAACCCGACGGCCCGAGCCAGCGCCGCGGCGACGGCGGCCTGGTGGGGGGCCAACTCCACGACGACGGCACCGGGGCGGCCCAGCCAGGCCACCGCGCCCCGCAGGACCGCTTCCACGTCGGCCAACCCGGGGGTGCCGTCGCTGCCGTCGGCGGCCACCAGGGCCTGCCGGGGCTCCCGCCGGACCTGAGTCTCGAGGTCGGGCCACTCCCCCTCGGCCACGTACGGCGGGTTGGACACCACCAGGTCGACCTGCCCACGAAGTCCGGCCGGCAAGGCGGCGAACCAGTCGCCGAAGCAGAGGGTCACCCGGCCGGGCACGTCCGGCCGGCCCGCGGCGACCCGATCCAGGTTGGCGGCAGCCAGGGCTAGCGCCCCGGGGTCGGCATCGACGGCCCACACCCGGGCCCCGGTCTCGACGGCCAACGACAGGGCGATGGCTCCGGTGCCGGTACCCAGGTCCACCGCCACCGGCCGCTCGCGATCCGGCCGGAAGGCCAGCGACGTGCCGCCCAGCCGGCGCAGCTCGGCCAGGGCCACCTCCACCACCTGCTCGGTCTCGGGGCGGGGGATCAGCGCCCGGGAGTCGACGGCCAGCTCGAGGTGGCGGAAGGCCCAGCGGCCGAGGACGTACTGCAGCGGCTCCCCGGCCAGCCGGCGGTCGGCCAGGGTGGTCAACGCGGCCCACCGCTCGCCGTCGACCGGGGACGTGGACGGTCCTCGGTCGAGGACGTGGTCGACCACCCAGCGGGCTTCCGCCGGCGAGCCCAGCCGGCCAGCCAGGACCCGCTGGGCCTCGGCCCGGGTCGCCGGCACCATCAGATCGCCGAATCCTCCCCGGCCAGCTGGCGGGATCGTTTGTCGGCCATCAGGGTCTCGGTCAGCTCGTCCAGGTCGCCGGCCAGGACCTGGTCGAGCTTGTACAGGGTCAGGTTGACCCGGTGGTCGGTGACCCGGTTCTCCCGGAAGTTGTAGGTCCGCACCTTTTCGGACCGGCCGCCGCCGCCGACCTGGCTGCGGCGCTGGGCCGCCAGGTCGGAGGCCCGGCGGTCCTGCTCGGCCTTCAACAACCGGGCCCGCAGCACCGTCATGGCCTTGGCCCGGTTCTGGATCTGGCTCTTCTCGTCCTGCATGGCCACCACGATGCCGGTGGGCAGGTGGGTGATGCGGACGGCCGAGTCGGTGGTGTTCACCGACTGGCCGCCGGGGCCGGAGGAGCGGTACACGTCGATCTTCAAGACGTTCGGGTCGATGGTGACGTCGACCTCGTCGGCTTCGGGCAGCACCGTCACGGTGGCCGACGACGTGTGCACCCGCCCCTTGGACTCGGTCACCGGCACCCGCTGGACCCGGTGCGGGCCGGCCTCGTGCTCCATCCGGGTCCAGGCGTCGGCGCCCTTCAGCAAGAACACCGCCTCGTTGAGGCCGTCCCGTTCCGACTGGCTCTCCGACAACACCTCCACCTTCCAGCCCCGGTGGGCGGCGTAGCGGGTGTACATGTCGTAGAGGACCCGGGCGAACAGGTTGGCCTCCTCACCACCCTCCGCC
>CAYVPF010000158.1:0-7224 GCA_964453355.1 uncultured Acidimicrobiaceae bacterium
GTTCGGCCGGCGCCGTGGCTCGGCCGCCTGGCTGTTCATCGCCCTGCCCGGGGCTCGACCGGCCGGACAGGGCCAACTCGCCGGGAAAGTGGCAGGCCACCTCGTGGCCACGGTCGAGCTCGGTGAGATCGGGCTCCCGTTGGCCGCAGACCGCACGGTCCCAACCGACGGGGCACCGGTCCCGGAACCGACATCCCACGCCGCCGGCGCCGCCGGGTGCGACTGCCGCCCGGACGGCGATGGGACGACGCCGATGCGCCGAACCGGGATCGGCGGAAGCCGACAGGAGCGCCGTCGTGTACGGGTGCCGCGGTTTCTGGAAGAGATCGGCCACCGCACCCAGCTCGACGATCCGACCGGCATAGAGCACGGCGACCCGGTCGCAGAAGTACTCGGCCACCGCCAGGTCGTGGGTGATGAACACCACGGTCAGGTCCATGGCCCGCTGCAACTCGGACAGCAGGTTCAGCACCTGGGCTTGCACGGAGACGTCGAGCGCCGATACCGGCTCGTCGAGGACGAGCAGCTTGGGCCGGAGGATCAGCGCCCGGGCCAACACCACCCGCTGGCGCTGCCCCCCGGACAGCTGGTGGGGCAAGCGGTCGAGCAGTTGCTCGGAGAGCCCGACCTGGGCGGCCGCCTCCAGCACCAGCCGCCGGCGGTGGGCGGCGTCGCCGTCGCGGTGGATGACCAACGGCTCCAAGAGGGAGGTCCGCACCGTCTTTCGGGTGTCGAGTGAGGCCAGCGGGTCCTGGAAGACCAGCTGGAGATGGCGCCGCATGGATCGCAGCGCCCCGGGCGGCAGGGCGTCCAGCTGGGTCCCGTCGAACCGTACGGCACCGGACGTGGGTCGGGTCAGCTGAACGAGGCAGCGGCCCAGCGTGGATTTTCCGGACCCCGACTCCCCCACGATGCCCAGGGTCTCGCCGTTGGCGACGGCGAACGACACGCCATCGACGGCCCGCACGACGGCACGCCGGCGACCGGCTCCGCCGACCACGTAGTCCTTCACCACCCGGTCGGCCACCAGCAACGGAGGAGGCGCGGCCTCAGCCCGGTCAGAGGTCGTCATCCGGGGTCCGGACTCTCGGAAGCGGTCTGGCCGCCGTCGACGGTCGGGTACCGGGCAAAGTGACATTCGGCAAAGGTCCCCGGGGGGTGGCCGGCCGGCCGCACGATCGGCGGCGGGATGGTTCGGCAGCGCTCCTCGCCGCCGCCCACCGGGCATCGGGGAGCGAACGGACAGCCCAGCGGGAGGTCGGTCAGGCTCGGCGGCAGGCCCGGGATGCTGGGCAGCGGTCCCGTCGACGCACGGTGCCCACTGGGCCGGCTGGCCAGCAGGCCCTTCGTGTAGGGATGCGCCGGCCGCGACACCAGGGCCCCGACGTCGCCGCCTTCGACGAACCGGCCGGCGTACATCACCCGGACGCGGTGACAGAAGCCGGCCACCACGCCCAGGTCGTGGCTGATCAAGACGATGGCGGCGCCCCGCTCCGAAGCCAGGCGATCGAGCAGGGCCAGGACCTGCGCCTGGGTGGTGGCGTCGAGCGCCGTGGTCGGTTCGTCGGCGATCACCACGTCGGGGTCGTTGGCGAGGGCGATGGCGATCATCACCCGCTGTCGCATGCCCCCGGAGAACTGGTGGGGGTAGTGCGAGGCGCGGTCGGCCGACACGCCGACCTCGTCGAGGAGGTCGGCCATCCGGCGACGGAGGGCTGGGCGACTGAGCCGGGCCTGATGCGCCCGTATCGCCTCCGCCACCTGCCGGCCGACCGTCCGCACCGGGTCGAGGGCGTCCATCGGGTCTTGGAAGATGAGCGAGACCTGACGTCCCCGCACCCGCGCCAGCTGGCGCTCGGTCAACCCGGTGATGGACCGGCCGTTGACCCGGACTTGGCCGCCCGTCCTACCGGGCGGCTCGATCAGCTGGGCGATGGACAGGGCCAAGGCCGACTTTCCGCACCCCGACTCGCCGACGATGCCGAGCTTGTCGCCTGGCTGCAGCTCGAAGCTGACCCCCCGGACGGCATGGGTCACGGTCCCCCCACTGACGAAATCGGTCGTCAGGTCTTCGACGGACAGGACCGGCCCGGTATCGCTCATTGGTCCGCCGCCGCCGGGATCCGAACCCGGGGATCGACCAGGCCGTAGAGGATGTCGACCACCACGTTGATGACCACGTAGGCCAACGCCGCCAGCAGCACGAAGATCTCGACGACGGAGTAATCCTGCTGCAGCAGGGCGTTGGCCACCGTGTCGCCGATGCCGGGCCAGTCAAAGACCTTCTCCACCACCACGCTGCCGCCGATCAGCTCCCCCAGGATCAGGCCGCAGGCGGTCAGCATCGGCAGGCAGGCGTTCGGGAGCGCATGCCGGCGGAAGGCGGTCCAACGCGTGGTCCCTTTGCTCCGGGCGACGGTGAGGAACGTGTGGCGGGAGACGTCGAGCAGATTGATGCGGAGGAGCCGGAGCAAGTAGGCGAACGGGAGGAGGGCCAGGATGACCGCCGGGAGGAGCAGGTGCAGCCCGGCGTTCCAGGCGGTGGCGAACTGTCCGGACACCAAGGCGTCAAGCGTGTAGAAGCCGCTGAAGTGGGGCGGCGGGACCACGTTCGGCGACAGTCGGCCTTCGGGGCCGGGCAGGATCCCGGCCCATACCGAAAGGACCAGGAGGGCGACCAACCCGAACCAGAAGGCCGGCGTGCCGCTCCCGAAGAAGGCGATGCCGCGGACGATCGCATCCAGGACCGGCCGGCGGCGGTAGGTGACCAGGAGGGCGGCGGCCAGGGCGCCGACAACGGCCAGGCCGAAGGCGGCCAGGCCGAGCTCGATGCTGGCCGGGAGGCGGGCGGCGAAGAGGCTGCGCACCGGCTCGCCGAGGCTGTAGGAGAACCCCCACCGCCCCCGGACGACTCCGGAGATGAAATCCCAGTACTGGACGTAGATCGGGCGGTCGAGTCCCATCGCCTTGCGCTCGGCCTGGACGGTCGCCGGCTTGGCCAGTGATCCGACGACGAGGCGGGCCGGATCGCCGGGGAGGGCGCGGAGGAAGACGAAGGCCACGACCGAGGCACCCAGGACGGTGGCCAGGCCTCCGAGCAGTCGCGAGCCGATCCGGCGCGTCATCGGGGGCGCCCGGCATTCGCCAAGGCCCCGACGAAGTTCGGATCCAATCGGTCGCGGAGACGGTCGGCCACGACGCCGGCGGCGGTAGCCGTGGCCAAGACGCCCAGCCCGGGGAACACGCTGACCCACCATTGACCGGTCAGGGTGTACTGCAGCCCGTCGGTGATCATGGCCCCCCACTCGGGCGTCGGCACCTGGGCCCCCAGGCCGATGAAGCCCAATGCCGCCAGGGTGAGGACGGCCGAGCCCAACAGGGTGGAGCCCTGTACCAGCAACGTCGACGTGACCGCCGGTACGACGTGACGGACCGCCACCCGACGCCCGGTGGCGCCGAGACCTACGGTGGCCACCACCAGGAGTGAGGACCGGACGATGAGCACGTCGGCCCGGACGACCCGGGCGCAGTACGGCACGGCTGCCAGGGTGATACCGACGGTGGCCGTCACCAGCCCCACCCCCAGGCCGACGGTGACCAGCATGGCGAGCACCAGGGCGGGGAAGGCCAGCAGGACGTCCATCGACCGCATGGCGATGCCGTCGACCAGGCCACCTCGCATGCCCGCCACCACGCCCACGGCCGTGCCGGCGGCCGTGGCACAGGTGACGACGACGACACCGACGAGCAACGAGATGCGGGCGCCGACGATGAAGCGCGCCAGGACGTCGCGGCCGAGCTCGTCGGTGCCGAACGGGTGGGCCCACGACGGCGCCTCCAGGGGGGCTGTGATGTGCACCGCCAGCGGGCTCTGGCGCCAGACCAGGGCGCCGAAGACGGCCACGGCGACCATCAGGCCGAGGACGCCGAGCCCGGCCGCCAGCACCCAGTCGGTGCTGATGGCCCGCCAGCCCGCCCGGCTCCGGGAGGACAGAGCCGACAGGGGCGACGGCATGGCGGGGCGGGGCGCCTCGCCCCCTAGCCCTTCGCTGCCCAGGTCACGAAGCTGGGCGAGCTTGAGTAGTAGTAGTGGGTCACGTTCTTGGCCAACACCGTGGTGTCGTCGGCCGCGTACACCGGGATCTTCGGAGAATCCGCGTTCCAGAGCTTGATGATCTGGTTCCAGATCGGCTGCAGCGAGGTCGAGCTCGTCGCCGTCCGGGCCTGGTCGAGCAGCGCGTCGGCGGCCGGGATCGACATCTGCGTGTTGTTCTGGGGGAACCCGGACTTCATGTCGTAGGCCAGGTAGAAGCCGGCGCTGTTCAGGAACGGGCCGTCCAGGCGGATCCAGGACTGCAGCTTGTGGCCTTCCAGAGCCGTTGTGTAGGCGCTGGGCGACAGGGTGCTGATGGTGACGTTCACGCCGAGCTGCTTCCAGATGCTCTGCACGATGGTCGCCAGCTGCTGGTCGGTCGTGCTCCCGAGCAGGGTGGTCAGGGTGATCGACACCGGCGTCTTCACGCCGGAGCTGGCGATGAGCGCCTTGGCTTTCTTCAGGCTGTACGTGCGGGGCGCCTCCAGCGTGGCGTTGTAACCGGGGATGGCCGGGGGCAGGGGGCCGTAGAAGAGCGTGCCGTACCCGTAGGCGATCTTGGACAGGATCTGCTGGTACGGGACGGCGTAGCTGAGGGCCTCACGGAACTTCACGTTGTTGAACGGCGCCTCGGTGTTGAGAAAGCCGATCTGCTGCGACATCGCCGTGGTGTTGGCGATCACCCGAACGGACGAGTTGCTGGCCAGGCCGTGCACCGACTGGGCGGTGAGGCCGACGGTCACGTTCGCTTCGCCGGATCGGGCGTCCAGCAGCAGTGTCGAGTCGGAATCGATGTAGTTCACCGTGATCTGCTTGGAGGCCGGCTGGACGAAGAACTGCGGGTTGGCCACCAGCACGGCCTGGCTGCTCGCCTTGTAGGACTTCAACAGGAACGGGCCCACCCCGGCGGCGTGCCCGGCGACCCACTCGTTGGCTTGTCCCGCCTGGACGCCACCGTTGGCGTTGACCAACGCCGGATCGAGGATGGACGCCTGCGGCTCGGCCAGGTTGGCGATGAAGCCGGGGTCCGGGTGGGCGAGGGTGATCGTCACCACGTTGCTGCTGGGCGTGGCGATCGAGGCGATCAATGTCGGGGTCAGGTCCTCGACGGCGGCGTTGCCACATCCACCGAGGGTGATGGCCCGCTGAAGGGAGAATTGCACGGCGGCGGCGTCCAGCGGATCACCGTCCGGGAAGGTGACGCCCGGGCGGAGATTGAGCGTGTACACCGTGCCGCCGGCGGAGGACGACCAGCTGGTCGCCAGGTAGGGCTTCAGCACCGCCTGGTCGGCCTTCGTGGTGCCGTCGGGGCCGGGCTCCGTCCCGAACTGCACCAGGGTGGAGTACACCTGGTCGATCACGGAGAGGTCTGTGGCGCTGCAGGCCTCGGCTGGGTCGAGGGTCGACGGCGCCACGGCCTCGTTGACGACCAGTGCACCCTTCGGGCTGGACGCCGCGGTGGCCACCGACGTCATCAGGCCCGACGTGAGGCACACGGTCAACCCGGACAGGGCTGAGGCGGCGAGCAGCTTGGCGATCGATGATTTCCCGATCCCGGACATGGGGGTCTCCTATGGATGTCAAATGGGTCGAATGAGTGGACGGAGGGGAGGGCTGGATGCCGCCCCTCGTCGAGGCGGCCTCCGGTGCTGGGGGCGGCGGCGGTCAGGATCCAGTGGTCAGGCGACGGCGGCGACGGCGGCGACGACGAGGTCGACGACCGTGTCCGGGACCGCCAGCGCCAGCGACCCGTAGAGCGGGCATCGTGCCTTGAACCCGGCCACCAGGGTATCTGCCTCGTCGTGGCCGACGCCCCGCAGCGTGATGGTGAGGCGGATCGAATCGAACGTCCGAGGCCCGTCCGGGCCGAACTCCTTGTCCAGCTTCGCCTCGATCACCGCTTCGGCCCCGGCCAGGGCGATCCCTTCGCCCCGGGCCAACCGGCTGATCAGCAGCACCGCGCAGCTGGTGACCCCGGCCAGGAAGAGCTCGGTCGGCGTGGCCTCCTCACCCGGTCCTTCGTTGGCCGCACCGTCGTCGACGATGACGTTCGTCTTCCCGGCGGCACTGATCGCCCGCCCCTGTACCCCGATCGAGGTGGTCCGGGCGGTGACGGTCGACCATCGGTCGTCGCTGGTGGTCATGGGTTCTCCCTCTCTCTCGAACGGACGCCCGGCTCGGTCACGGTGCCGAGCCGTTGGCGAAGTAGGACGCCGATCCGCCGGTCGGGGCGAAGTGCCCGCCGCCCACCGACGTCGGCCTGCTGCCGACGAGCGAGATGCGGTGCATCGTCCGCCGCCCCTCGAAATCGCTCGGCGCGTAGTGCTCGGTGAGCCGGTTGTCGAACAGGGCGACGTCGCCCAGCCGCCATCGCCACCGGAGGACGTTCTCGGGCCGGGTGACGTAGTACTGCAGGATCTCGATCAGCTGGTGGGCGATCTGACTGGGGAAGCCGACGACATGCTGGGCGTGGGTGCCGAGCAGGAGCGCCCGCTCGCCGGTCTCTGGATGCACCGTCACCGCCGGGTGCACGGTCTCGAACGGCCGGGGCATGAAGGTGAACCAGCGACCGGCGGCATCCGCGCTCTCGGGCACCGGAGGCAGCTCATCGAAGGCCCGGGGGTCGGCGAACTGGTACCGGTTGGTGTGCACAATCCAGAGGTCTTCGGCGAAGGCCCGAAGGTTGGCCGGCAGATCGAGGTACCCGGCTGCGGTGCTGGCCCACAGCGTGTCCCCACCGAACGCCGGGAGCTCCACGGGCCAGAGCAGGCTGATCCCGGGCGGCTCCTCGGCGAAGGTGGCGTCCATGTGCCAGTGGTCGGTCCGGTACTCCTTGATCTCCTTGATGACGACGACCTTTCGGTCGTCGCTGACCGGCGCGTTGGGCTCGGCCACGGTCGCCACTGCGCCCAGCCGATCACCGAGATCGACGAGTGCCGGATCCGGCAGGTCGTGCTGGTCCCGGAAGAAGACCACCTTGTGGTCCCACAAGGCCTGGCGGATCGCCAGCACGCCCTCGTCGGACAACGGCGTGTGAAGACTGACGCCGACTGCTTCGGCGCCGATGCGCCCGCCGATCTTGCGGAACTCCACCCCCCGTGGAGTTGAGCTCCGTACCGCCATGGGGAACT
>CAYVPF010000159.1:0-7209 GCA_964453355.1 uncultured Acidimicrobiaceae bacterium
GCAGTCCGGGGTCAGAAGTTTCCCCGGTTCAGCTCCTTCAGCATGTCGATGTCGATTGCGGATGATCTGCTCGGGCGTGTGCCGGCGTCGTTTCATGGTTGTGCTGTCCTCCTTCCCCATCATGGGGACTCGGACTCGCACAACAGGTGGATCAGTTCAGGGGGACCCGGTCAAGCCGACCTGGAGGGCCAGGATGGTCCGAGCCTCTCGAGGTCCGTGGCACCTGTCATTTGTCCGAACGGTTCTGGTGGGGATGGCCGGCACCTCGGCGAGGAGTTGAGCATGCCGGGATGCTCATGGGGCCGCGAACCGCAGCAGCACGCGGATGGCGACCAGACGGGGGTGTGGCGGCGAGCCCCGTCGCCACCACCGGTCTCCGTGATCCGAGAAAGCAGCATCGTCCGTCCCCGCAACCTGCGCTCCGCCAGCTCCTCGACGAGCCGGCCGGTTCCCGCCGAACAAAGTCGTCCGGCGGCGGCTGCAGCGGCTGCCCTACGACGGCCTGGGCTTCGCCCGGGTCGACCGCCGCCGGACCCTCCGCCAGGGGCCTGGCCTAAGCGGTCTACGGCCGACGAGATGGCGGAGGAGTGCGCCGCATTCATGGTCGAGCTGCTGGCCGAGGAGGGTGTCGGTGCTGTTCACGCGGGTGGATCCGGCACAGGTGAAGACGGCCTCGGCAGCTGGTCACGAGCCGACGGTGACCGGTCTGGGCTAACGGACGACGATGGCCTGGCGTTCGGTGCCGGCCCGGCGTACCTAGTGATGACCGAGGAACACCGGGTCCTCACCACCCTGAGCTACACCCCCAACCTGCCGGCCGACTGCAGGATGCACCTACTACTGGCTGCCGCCAACCGGTGGCCGGAGCCGACGTGGTGGTCGTCGATATGGAGGGCGCTCTGACCAGCGTCGGCGGCGGCCTGACGGCGGCTCCGGTGGCCGTGCCCACCTCCGTCGGCTACGGCGCTGCCCTTGAGGGCGTGACCGCACTCCTGGCCATGCTGGTCTCCTGTGCCTCCGGCATCTGCGCCGTCGCCCGCCTCCTCCGATGACCGGCTGAGGACCCCTGGGCGAGATGCCCACGACGAAGCTGGGAGCAACCACTCGGGTTATGCCCTCCTGTGGACTTTGATCTTCGATGTCTTCGTCACACCACTGCATGTTGCCGGCACCTGTGTGATCGGCTTCTTGGCAACGATGGCTGTGCCTGTGAATCCCACCGGAATAGCTGTCTTGACCGTCACTACTACTGTGCACTTGTTGAGGCCCGTTGTGGTCTTTATCGAGAGAGCCACGGTCTTGTTGCTACTAGTTATACCAATTATTACCCTAAGTGTACCAGTCGCTGCTGTAGTCGTGCATGAAGTATATGTTTCGGAACCACCTGTTGTTACGCACTTTATGGACTCGGTGATTGTCGCCGTCGGCTTGAAGCTAGCAGTTAGTGAAGGACTTGTTGCCGAGGCTGCAGCAAGGCCCGTGCTCAACGCCATAAACCCGCTGGTCGGAACAAGCAGCGCCGCCGTAACACCGAGGGCGCGGGTAAATTTGGATCCCATACGTCTCTCCCTTTTTCCGAACTTCAACGATGGAGTAGTCCCTCAGCGCTTCGCCGCCGGAACAGAGTTCCATCAGGTGATGGCCGTTTCATCCACGTCAACGACTGGGGGACTCTCTGGTTTCTGACCCTCAGTTTGCATCAACTGATTTGTTAGTCAAGGGGAAATCTTTATAATCCGCGAAAAATATGGTTACCAAAGGGCGCCAATTGGTCATCCCATACCTGTCAGCGGAACGGTTCGCACTGGCCCCCAGCCCTGCTTGCGCAACCCCACTGCCCGCCGACGCTGTTCGGGTCCGAGCACCTCGGGCGACTGGGGGCGCCATTACGAACCCTTTCAGTCACGACCACCTTCCATGGCTGAACCGGACCGTTGCGTTGACCGACTGATGCCAAGTGGGCATTTCTTCTATTTGAAATGGCGTTGTCCAAGAACGACATCGCGTCCAGGATGATTTCCCGGAAGTACAACCTCATGCTGAGGAGAGCGTGGCACGTGACGCAGCGAATAAGAGAGGCGATGATGACAAGTTCGGGGTTCCCGTTCAGCGGCACCGTAGTCACCGCCGAAACCTATATCGATGGCAACCCAAGACCCTTCCCGGTAAATACAGATCGCCAAGTGGACGCGGCACCGGTAAGGCCCCGTGTTCTCCATGATCTATGCCGAAACTGATGCCGTTCACTCTGATGTGATCCCCGACGTGAGCGGTGCAATCCTAGGGGCACTTCCCCAAGAACGCGGACGTTTCTGCTTCTGTCCTTTATGCGGACAAGGTCCGAAACATCCTGAGGCTGGCCGTCGGCCAATGCCTCTCCTGGCGCCAGGTAGGCCAGGCGCTTGGGATCCCCTTCACTACGGTGGCCGGCCACCGGAGCCTGAGGACATGGACGACGCCGCACTCGAGGCAGGGCCGTTCCGCCGGAACCCGGCCCTGCCGGCCGACACCCGCCCGATATCCGACTGGCACGGGGTCCACCGGGAGCTGCCCCGGACAGGGGTGACGCTCATGTTGCTGTAGTACGGGTACCGCTCGGTCCACCCCAACGGCTACGCCTACAACCAATTCTGCTACCTCTATGGAGCCTTCTGTCGGACCGTCGACCTGGTCATGCGGCGTCGAACCGTTCGGGCAGCAGTGGTTCGGCGGCTGCCCAGATGGCATCTCCAACTTCGGGATCAAGTCCGCGCATGATGGTGAGGACCTCCACTTGGTCCTCGTTCTTGGATGCACCCGACAGCACAGTTGGGACAAGACGACGACCGGTGGACGGTCACCTACCTCAACCTGACGAACTGGTCACGGGCTTGTCCGCGCGGCCAGTACTGAATAGCGGGCCGGTCCAGCCGTCGTCGGGCGCCGCGGGCCGAGGAGCGTCCCCACATCCGTGTGACGACCGGCTCGATGCCCTCTGGAACTCAGGGGGACTCCTACCTCACTCATCGGCAACCCGGCCGGCCGGAAAGGCCCGTACCCGAAATCACCCATCACCTCCGGTTCGGTCTGCGTGTGGTCGCCGAGGCGCTGGCGGCCCGGGGCGCCCGTGTCGTCTGCGGCGAGGCCACGTCGGGCTGACGGCCATGGTGGCCGACACCGCCCTGGCGGCTGGCGGCGAAGCGCTCGGGCGATCCCTAAGGACATTCGATCGGGAGGTGCCCGACCGGAGGCCACACGTGAGTATAAGGCCGTGATGCCGACCTGTAAGACGGGGTTCCTGGCCGTGGTGTTTATCCCACCGACGGATGCAACTGCCGGGCCGCCCGCTCCGGCCCCACCACCGGCAGGGCCAGCGAGTACGCCAGCACCGGCACCAGCTCCGTCAGCCGGTCGGCCTTGCCGGCGGCCACGTACTCCCCCAGTGGGTGGAACCCGATGCCGACCAGCGTGCTCTCGTACGCATCACCCGGTAGCCCCAGCGGCGGTCTCGGGTCGCCACCGCCCAGGATCTTGCGGATGCGGCCGATGACCTCGGTCAGCTTCTCCAGGCCGGCCGGACCGGCCTGGTAGACCTCCATGACCGACAATCGGGCGTAGGCGGGATTGCCCTCCAGCGCCAGCAGCATGGCGGTGATGGCCGCCCGGATCTTGTCCTCCCACGGCCCGTCGACGGCCTCGTAGGCGTCGTGGGCCGCGGTACAGATGATGTCGGCGCCCATCTCGAAGGCCGCCAGGAAGCACTCGTCCTTGCTGTGGAAGACGGCGTAGAACTCCTTGGTGGAGACGCCGGCGGCGGCACAGATGTGGGCCACATGGGCGCCGTCCAGGCCGGCTTCGCCGACCTCGTTGACGAAGGCGTCCAGGATCCGGGCCCGCTGGATGGCCGCTATCTTCTCCCTCGGTTGCCCGTGACGGCCCCTCGGCACCTTCCGGTCGTCACCCTGAGGGGACCGACCCCCGGGCAGCTTGGCACTGGGTGAAACGGGATTAGGTACGGCACTCTCGCCCTCGTTGGGCTTCTCGTCGCTCATCGGAAACCTCCCCATTTTTTTGCTCCAGTTCGTTGTCGGCCGTTGGCGGCCTGGCTATAGCCAGGCGACATTCACCGGCCTTCCTCACGTCGACCAGCCGACACCTGGGGGCACGCTCCCCCCGGGCACGCCGGCCCTGTGTCCGGCGTTGGCACTGCCCGACTGCTGCACCATGTCTCCCTAGCCGGAGAACGGCCGCCGAGCCCACGTCGCGTCTCCGATTACCTGCTCCGGCGGCCGTAGCCGTCCGGTTCCCGTCACCCTCGGGGCGCCTCGCGTTGACGCGGTTCCCGTTGCTCCCCGTGGGTATCGGCGCCGTTCGGTCCCTCCGACCCACCGGCGAAGCCGGCGCCCGGACGGCGAACGGGGTTCCTTACGGCCGCGCCGTCACTCGCGGCCCGGGTTCAAATGGCAAGATCAGAGTTCCCCCTCCTCGATTGCCTCGGTGTTCATGTTGCCGCCGGATCGCCGACGGCAATGTGCCCATTGAACGCCCAACCTCTGCAACTGTCAAGCGACTTTGCCGACAACCGACAAACCCCAGTTCAGCTGGGGTGTCGACTCAGTCCAGGGTGCGGCCAGGTCGCCGGGCAACGTTGCGTTGATCGCAGTAATTTTCCCATGCCCTCTGGCCAGGGCTACGGGGATAGTCGGCCAGTCATTTGCTCTTTTCGGGCGATCCGTCATCGGCGGCCTCTATCTCGTCCCGGGAGATGCCCAGCAGGAACAGGATGGCGTCCAGGTACGGCACGTTCAAGGTGGTGTCCGCCGCATCGCGAACTGCCGGTTTCGCGTTGAAGGCGATGCCCAGCCCGGCGGCCGCCAGCATGTCCAGGTCGTTGGCGCCGTCCCCGACGGCGATGGTCTGGGCCGCCGGCACCCCGGCGGCGGCGGCAAACCGGTGCAGGGCCGCCGCCTTGCCGGCCCGGTCCACCATCGCCCCCACCAGCCGGCCGGTCAGCCGACCGTCGGCGATCTCCAGCGTGTTCGCCGCCACGTGGTCGATGCCCAGGTCGGCGGCCAGCCCCTCGATGACCTGCACGAACCCGCCGCTGACCACCGCCGTCACGTACCCCAATCGCTTCAGCGTGCGCACCAGGGTCCGGGCCCCCGGGGCCAGCACCAGGTCGGCCGCCACCTCGTCCAGCACCCCGGCATCCAATCCGGCCAGCAGCGCCAGCCGGCGGTGCATGGCCTCGCCGAAGTCCACCTCCCCGGCCATGGCCGCCGTCGTCACCGCCGCCACCTCCGCCGCACAGCCGGCCCGTTCGGCCAGCAGGTCGATGACCTCTCCCTGCAACAGGGTCGAGTCCACGTCCAGGACGATGAGGTGCTTGGCCCGCCGGTGCAGGCCGGCCCGCTGCACCGCCACGTCCACCGACTGCCGGGCGGCCTCGGCCGCCAGCTCCCGCCGCAGCCGCACCGGGTCCCCACCGGACACCACCAGCTGGTAGCTGGTCACCGGGTACCGGGACAGCCGGACGATGCGGTCCACGTTGCCGCCACCGGCGGCGATCCGTTCGAAGATCCCTCCCAGGGCGGCCGCCGGCAGCCGCGGGGCCAGGACCGTCACCAGCTGCCGGGGGCCCCGGGCCGCCTCCCGGTCGGCGGCCACCTTGGTGACCGCCACCTGCAAGCGGCCGGGGCCGACCTGCAGCCCGCCGAGGGCCTCCTCCACCGACTCCTGCACCCACGCCGCCCCGGCCTCGGCGTCGGCCGGCGCCCCCACCTCCAGGCACAGCAGCAGCCGGCCGTGCACCTGCACCTGCTCCACGTCCAGCAGGTCCAGCCCCAACCAGGCCAGCCGCTCGAAGATGCGGACCGAGATGCCCGGCCGGTCCGGCCCGCTGACCGTCACCACCAACGACTGCCCCACCGGCGACCGGTCTATCGGCATCCGGTCCATCGGCGCCTCATCGGCCGCCATGCAGCACCACCTCCACCGCTTCCGCCGCCGTCGCCGCCCGAACGATCCCGGCGTCCTGTTTCCCGTCTGGCCGCACCAGATCCCAGGTCCCCAACCCCACCACCGTCTTGCCGGCCTTCAGGGCCAGGGCCACCTCCGACAGGGTGCCGTAGGCGCCGCCGACGGCGACCAGGGCATCGGCGGTCCGGACCACCAGGCCGTTGCGCAGCTCCTCCAGCCCGGTGGCCACCGGCACGGTGACCCACGGATTGGCCGCCGCCCGATCGTCGCCGGGCAGCAGCCCCACCGTCAGGCCGCCGGCTTCCGCCGCGCCCCGGCAGGCGGCGGCCATCACGCCACCCAGGCCGCCGCAGACCACCACCGCCCCGGCTTCGGCCAGCCGTCGTCCCACCTCTTCGGCCAGGGACTCCAGGGCCTGGCCGTCCGGCGACGACCCGGTGTCCCCGGGCCCGACCACCCCGACGAACTGCTGTCCCACCTTGGCCGCCACGGCGCCATTGTTGTCTGCCGGGTTGCCTGCCGCCGAGACCAGGGTTGCACAACGAACAGGTGTTCGGTACGCCACCTATCGATGGCGTTGGTTCCTGACGAAGAGAAATTCGCAGAGCTGCTCCTCTACGTGGGCAAGCGGACCGCCGACGACCCTACGGTCGGAGCCGTCAAACTGAACAAACTGCTCTATTTCGCCGAGTTCTCCGCTGTCCGCCTCTTCGGTCACCCGATCACCGGCGTCGAGTACCAACGGCTCGACAACGGGCCGGCCCCACGCCGACTGCTGCCCGTTCGGCAGCGCCTGGTAGCGGACGGGTCGGCAGAGTTGCGGACGTCAACGGCCTTCGGGTTCGCCCAGCAACGGTTCATCTCATTGCGGGAACCGGACCTCACGGCCTTTTCCACTGATGAGCTGCAGGTCGTCGATGAAGTCGTCGATGTCCTGAGGGGGAAAACGGCAGCCGAGGTCAGCGCCATCTCCCACCAGGAGGCAGGGTGGCGGATGGTCGGCGACCGGGAGATCATTCCCTACGAGCTCGCCGTCGTACGTCCTCCCCGGCTGACGGACGAGATACGGGCGCACGCAGAGGCGCTGGCCTTGCAGTTCGATCTCGCCTGACCAGCCCTGCCCCTGGTCCCGGCGTGCGTCATGTACGCCGGCCGTGTCGGCTCCGATGAGCGATAGCGTCGAGGTTATGAGGACGTGACCGGGTCCCCCTGAACTGATCCACCCGTTGTGCGAGTCCGAGTCCCCATGAT
>CAYVPF010000160.1:0-7138 GCA_964453355.1 uncultured Acidimicrobiaceae bacterium
GACCGGGACGCCCTCGACGTCGCCACCGCCACCGCGGCCGACGCCATCGCCGTCATCGCCACCGACGGCGTCGAGGCGGCCATGAACCGTTACAACAGCGCCGGTGGCTGACGTGCCTGGCGTAGTCGTGGCTCCCGAGCCGGCCGACGGGCCCGTCCGGCCGCCGTCCCCGGCTCCGCTGGCCGCACTGCCGCCGCTGCTGCGCCAGGAGCCGGCCCTCGCCCGGGTGGTTGGGCTCACCGACGCCACCCTGGCCGTCCCCGGGCCGGCCCACGCCATCGTCCTGGCCGCCCTGGCCCGGCTGTCCGACCGCCGACCCATCGTCGTCATCACCGCCACCGCCGACGGCGCCGACCGACTGGCCGCCGACCTCGACTGCTTCATCGCCGCCGACCCCGGCCCCGGGACCGAGGTCGGCGGAGCCGGGGGAGCTGGTCCCGACGGAACCGCCCCGGGCCCGGTGGTCGGCGCCCTGTCCGGCCCGGTGGCCGTGCTGCCGGCCTGGGAGACCCTGCCGTTCGAGCGGATCAGCCCCGAGGTGGCCACCATGGGCCAGCGGATGGCCGTGCTGTGGCACCTGACCGCTGGGGAGCACCTGACCGCTGGGGGGCACCTGACCGCCGGAGGACACCTGGCCGGCGGGACCGGGGACCTGCCGTCGCCCCGGGTGGTGGTGGCCTCGGTGCGGGCGGTGTTGCAGCGGCTGGTCCCCGGCGACCACCTGCCGCCGCCGTTGGTGGTCCGGCCCGGGGCCACCTTGGACGTCGACGGCACCGTGGCCGCCCTGGTGGGTGCCGGGTACCGCCGGGAGCACCAGGTGGAGCACCGGGGTGAGGTGGCCGTCCGCGGCGGCATCATCGACGTGTTCCCGTCCACCGCCGACGTCCCGGTCCGCATCGACCTGTGGGGGGACGAGGTGGACCGGCTGACGGCCTTCGACATCGGCGACCAACGGTCCGTCGGTGACCTGTCGGCGGCGGTGCTGTTCGGCTGCCGGGAGCTGCTGCCGTCGCCGGCCGTCCGGGACCGGGCGGCCGAGCTGGTGGATTCCCAGCCGTGGGGCCGGGCCCAGTGGGACCGGCTGGCGGCCGGCGAGATGTTCGACGGCATGGAGTCCTGGCTGCCGTGGCTGCACCCCGGCGACCGGCTGCTGACCGCCTTGCTGCCGGCGGAGGCCCAGGTGGTGCTGGTGGAGCCCCGCCGGGTCCGGGACCGGGCGGTGGAGCTGGCCGACGAGGAGGCCGCCCTGGCCGACAGCCTGGCTGTCACCTGGGGGGCCACCCCCGCCGGCCCCGACCCGGGGGCGGTTCCCGGGGCGGGCCCGGCCGGGGACGTCCAGGGAGCCGGGGCCCACTTCCCGCGGCTGTACCTGCCGTTCGATCGGCTGCTGGCCGACAGCTCGGTGCCGGCCCTGTCGGTGGTGTCGGTGCCCGAGGGACCGGCGACGCCGGCGGTGACCGTCCGCGGGTTCGACCCGGTGGCGGGCGACCCCGACCGGCTGGCCCGGCAGGTGACCAAGCTGGTGGACGACGGCTACTCGGTCACCCTGTGCTCGCCCACGACCGCCGGCGCCCGCCGGCTGTCGGCGGTGCTGACCGACGAGGGGGTGACGGTGCCCGTGGCCGACCGGGCCGACCCGGCGACCGGCGCCCGGGTGGTGGCGGCCCCGGTCGGGCTCGGCTTCGCCCTGCCCGACGCCCGGGTGGCGGTGCTGTCGGAGGCCGACGTCACCGGCCGGCGGACCCCCCACCGCCGGGCCCGGCCCCGGGCCCGCCCCACCGACGGCTTCTTCGACGACCTGGCCCCCGGCAGCTACGTGGTCCACCGCCAGCACGGCGTGGCCCGGTATGCCGGGGTCACCACCCGCACCGTCGGCGGCACCACCCGGGACTACCTGCTGCTGGAGTTCCGCGGCTCCGACCGCATCTACCTGCCCGTCGACCAGATCGAGGCCATCACCCCCTACAGCGGCGGCGAGTCCCCCACCCTGTCCAAGATGGGCGGGACCGACTGGCAGCGCACCCGGGCCAAGGCCCGGGCGGCCGCCGGGGAGGTGGCGGAGGAGCTGGTCGAGCTGTACCGCCGCCGTCAGGCAGTTGTTGGGCACGCCTTCGCCCCGGACACCCCCTGGCAGGGCGAGGTGGAGGCCGCCTTCCCGTTCACTGAGACCGCCGACCAGGCCCGGGCGATCGAGGACGTGAAGGCCGACATGGAGCAGCCCCGGCCGATGGACCGGCTGGTGGTCGGCGACGTCGGGTTCGGCAAGACCGAGGTGGCGGTCCGGGCCGTGTTCAAGGCGGTCCAGGACGGCAAGCAGGCGGCCGTGCTCGTCCCCACCACCCTGCTGGCCAGCCAGCACCACCAGCTGATCGCCGACCGCTTCGCCCCGTTCCCGGTCAAGGTCGAGATGCTGAGCCGGTTCCTGTCCAACGCCCAGGCCCGTCGGGTGGTGGACGGCCTGGCCAACGGCTCCGTGGACGTGGTGGTGGCCACCCACCGGCTGCTGTCCCAGGAGGTCCGGTTCAAGGACCTCGGCCTCCTGGTGGTGGACGAGGAGCAGCGGTTCGGGGTCACCCACAAAGAGGCCGTCAAGCGGCTGGCCGAGGGCGTGGACGTGCTCACCCTCACCGCCAGCCCCATCCCGCGGACCCTGGAGATGGCCCTGACCGGCATCCGGGACCTGTCGATGGTCAACACCCCCCCGGCCGACCGCCGGCCCATCCTCACCTACGTCGGCGAGCGCGACGAGGCGGCCGTCTCCGAGGCCATCCGCCGGGAGCTGCTCCGGGAGGGGCAGGTGTTCTACGTCCACAACCGCGTGGCCGACATCGACGTCGCCGCCCGCCGGATCGGCGCCCTGGTGCCCGAGGCCCGCCTGGCCGTGGCCCACGGCCAGATGGACGAGGGCAGCCTGGAACAGATCGTGCTGGACTTCGCCGACCGCCGGTACGACGTGCTGGTGTGCACCACCATCATCGAGTCGGGCATCGACATGCCGTCGGTCAACACCTTGGTGGTCGACCGGGCCGACCTTCTCGGCCTGGGCCAGCTCCACCAGATCCGCGGCCGGGTCGGCCGGGGCAACCAGCGGGCCTACGCCTACCTGTTCCACCCCGCCGACAAGGTGCTGACCGAGCAGGCCTACGAGCGGCTGCGGACCATCGGCGAGCAGACCGACCTCGGGTCCGGCTTCAAGATCGCCATGCGGGACCTGGAGATCCGTGGTGCCGGCAACCTGCTCGGCTCGGACCAGTCCGGGCACATCGCCGCCGTCGGTTACGACCTGTACGTCCAGCTGGTCGCCGAGGCCGTCGCCGAGGCCCGCGGCGAGCCCCGGCCCACCCCGCCGACCATCTCCTTGGACGTACCCGGCGACGCCCATCTTCCCGCCGGCTACGTCCCCGCCGAGGACGCCCGGGTGGAGGGGTACCGCCGCCTGGCCTCGGCCACCGTCGACAGCCAGGTCGACGACATCGCCGACGAGTGGATCGACCGGTTCGGCCCCCTCCCGGCCCCCGCCGAGGGCCTGCTGGCCCTGGCCCGCCTGCGGGTCGCCTGCCTGGCCGCCGGCATCACCGACGTGGCCGTCCAGCCGGCCCGGGTCGGCGGCGCCCGGCACCCCGTCGCCCGGGTGGCCCCGGTGGTGCTGCCGGCCAGCGCCCAGATCCGTCTCCGCCGGCTGGCCCCCGGGGCCACCTACCGCGAGGAGCTCCACCAGCTGGTCGTCCCCCTGTCCGGCGACGGCCGCCCCGCCGACGTCCTCCGGGCCCTCCTCCTCGACCTGGTCCCCCCCGCCCCGGCCCCGGTCGATTCGGGTCAGGCCGGGGCGACCCGGTAGCATGCGCGGCGCGTGAAACGCCTACTCGTCCTCCTCGTGGCCGTCGCCGCCCTGGTGGCCCTGGCCGCCGCCTACCTGCCCTCCGACGCCGGCAGCGTCAACGGCACGACGATCGGCCAGTCCACCTTGAACGCCGACCTGTCGGCCATCGCCGGCAGTGCCGGGTTCCAGTGCTACCTGTACGCCGACCAGGAGCTGAACGGTGGGACAACGACGGGCATGTTCCCGGTCGAGGGCGTCAGCGAGACCTCTTCGGCGTCCGTCGCTACGGCCACAAAGAACCCCGGCAGCATCAACGCCGGCTTCGCCCGCTACTGGCTCAGCCAGCTGCTGACCAACCAGCTGGTGGTGCAGCTGCTGGCCCAGCTGCACCTGACGGTCACCCCGGCCGATCTGGCCTTCGGCCGGACGACGTTGAGCGGTCAGATGACCGCGGCGCTGGACGAGTTCGAGTCGGAGAGCGGCGACAGCTGCGGTACCGCCGCCACCATCCTGGCCTCCCTGCCGGCCGGCTTCCGGGCCGAGCAGGTCCAGGTACAGGCCAACCAGGACGTGCTGTTCGCCCACGAGGCGGGCTACAGCCTCGGAACAGCCGGCTTGCACCGGTACTTCACCGCCCACCAGGTCAAGTTCGAGACCATCTGCTACGACCTGGCGCCCTTCGCCTCCGAGAGCGAGGCCACCGCCGCCCGGGCCACCTTGGCCACCGGCACGTCCTTCACAAAGTTCGCCACAGCGAGCAGCAGCTGCGCCGTCCGGCTCGGCCTGCCGTCGTCGGTGGCCTCCCTGGCGGTCGGCAAGGTCTCCTCACCGGTGGCCCTCAGCGGTGGGGAGTACGGCCTCGTCCAGATCACCGGCGTCAAGCACACGAGCTTCACCGTGGTCAAGGTCGACGTCGAGGACGCGGTCCTGGAGGCCGGGGAGGCTCGCGCCTCGGCCCTCGTCCGGGCCGCCAGCCGCCGGGCCGTGGTCACCGCCGATCCCCGGTACGGCCGGGTGGTCCCGCGGACGACGGACCTGCTGCCACCGCTGAGCCCGCCGGCCGGCTCCGTGCTCAACCCCGCGGTCAACCTGCCGGCGGTGTCCACCGGCGGGGGCTCGGGGTCGTCGGGCGCCTGATCGGGTGCCGCCGAGGATCGTCGTCGTCGGGCTCGGCCCGGCCGGTCCGGACCTGCTGACCGCCGGGGCCGCCGAACAGCTGGCCGGGGCACCGGCCGCCTTCTTGCGGACCGGCCGCCACCCGGCCGCCGCCGGGTTGGGCGACCTGGTCACCTTTGACGGCCATTACCAGGAGGCCGATACCTTCGAGCAGGTCTACGCCCGCATCGTCGACGACCTCGTGGCCGCGGCGACGGCCCACGATGCCGACGGCGCCGTCGTCTACGGCGTCCCCGGCTCCCCGCTGGTCGCCGAGCGCACCGTCGAGCTGCTCCGGGCCGACCCGAGGGTGCAGGTCACCGTGGTCCCGGCCCTGTCCTTCTTGGACCTGGCCTGGGACCGCCTGGGCGTCGACCCGCTGGCCGCCGGCGTCCGGCTGGTCGACGGCGGCCGGTTCGCCGAGGAGGCCGCCGGCGATCGCGGCCCGCTGCTGGTCGCCCAGTGCTGGTCCACCGACCTCTTGTCCGAGATCAAGCTGGCCGTCGACACCGACCTGCTGCCCGCCGGCAGCCCGCCGCCGACCGCCACCCTGCTCCACCACCTGGGACTGCCCGACGAGCAGGTGCGGACGGTCGACTGGGCCGACCTCGACCGGGTGCTGGTCCCGGACCACCTGACGTCGGTCTGGGTGCCCTCGGTGGCGGTGCCCGTGGCCCGGGACCTGGTGGCCCTGGACGACCTGGTCCGGCGGCTGCGCCGGGACTGTCCGTGGGACCGTGAGCAGACCCACGCCTCCCTCACCCGCCACCTGCTGGAGGAGTCCTACGAGGTCATCGACGCCATCGACGACCTCACCCGGGCCGAGACGGCCGGTGGGGCTGGGACGACCGGTGGGGACGAGGCGGTGGCCGACGCCGTCGACCACCTGGAAGAGGAGCTGGGGGACCTGCTGTTCCAGGTGTACTTCCACTCCTGCCTGGCGGCCGAGGAGGGCCGGTTCACCCTGGCCGACGTGGCCCGGGGGGTCCACGACAAGCTCGTGGCCCGCCATCCGCACGTGTTCGGCGACGTGGTTGCCGACGACGCCGGCACCGTGCTGGGCAATTGGGAGCAGATCAAGAAGGCCGAGAAGGGCCGGGCCAGCGTGACCGACGGCATCCCGGCCGCCCTGCCGGCCCTGGCCCTGGCGGCCAAGCTGGCCCGGAAGGCCGACGGGGTGCCGGGGGCGACCATGCCGGGGGCCGCCGAAGAGCGTGCCCTACTGGCCGGCCTGTTGGATCGCCTGGCCGCCCTGCCTGCCGTCAGTGACGAGCCGGTCCAGGAGCTGCCAGCCGCCCTGGGCGACGGCCTGTTGGCGCTGGCCGACCTGGCGCGGCACCACGACGTCGACCCCGAGGACGCCTTGCGGGCCGCCGCCCTGCGGCTGCGTGAGCGCATCCGTCGCGCCGAAGCCGACACGGCGGACACCGGCGCTGATCACCCGCCAGCGGCGACAGCACCTCTAAAGTTTGCCGACCACAAAGGAGACCTCCCGAGGAGATGGAGTTGACCACCGACGTCGATCCGAGCACCGAGCTGGCCGGAGCCGATGCCGGGTCCCCTGTGGGAACCGCTCGGCACGCCGCCGACCGGCCCGGGGCCAGACCCGGCCAGGGGGGTCCGAGCAGGGAGGAGGCCGAGGGCGGGTGGAAGGACCGCTCCCTGGGTCGCCGGACCACCATCGTGGTGGGCATTCTGGTCGCCGTCCAGATCGTGGCGGTGATCGTGTTCGGCTCCATCACCATCATGCGCTACTCGCTGTGGTCCGCCGTCGACGAAGGGGCCCACTTCGACAACATCGCCTACATCGCCCAGCACGGCTCGTACCCCGTGCTGGGCAAGTCGCCGGCGACGGAACAAGAGCTGGCCATCGGCCAGGGCCTCTATCCCAAGCCCACGACCATCGACCGTCAGACCTACGGCCTCGGCGGGCTGGACTACGAGGCCTTCCAGCCGCCGCTCTATTACTACGTGGCCACGCCGGTCTTCTTCTTGGCGGGCAACTACCACACCAAGGCGATCCTGCTCCGGTTCTTCGGTCTCCTCCTCCTCCTGGTCGCCATCGCCCTGTACGCCCGGCTGAGCCGGCAGGTGCTGAAGAAGAAATGGCTGCTCGGGCTGGCTGGTGGGCTCCTGGTCTTCCTCATGCCCGGCGTCGTCGTC
>CAYVPF010000161.1:0-1898 GCA_964453355.1 uncultured Acidimicrobiaceae bacterium
GGCTTCATCACGATGCGGGCCCAGAGCCGGATCATGTCCACCGCCCTCCGAGACCTGAAGGCCAGGGTCGAGTCGGCGAAGTGACCCCCGGCCCGTCCACCGGTTGGGCCTTTGGCGTGGACATCGGCGGCACCAAGGTGCTGGGGGTGGCCATCGACGGCGGCGACCGGGTGGTGGCCGAGGCCCGGGTGCCCACCCCGCAGCGGGCGGCCGATCCCGACGACCCGGCCCCCCGGCAGGTCGGTGCCGAGGTTGCCGACGCCGTTGTCTCGGTAGTGGCCGAGCTGCGCCGCACCCTGCTCACGGCAGCCGACCCGGCCGGCGACTCGGCCGGCATCCCGATCGGCGTGGGGGCCCCCGGCCTGGTGGACCGGCAGGGGGTCCTGCGGTTCTCCCCCAACCTTCCCGGGGCCGCCGGGGCCGACGTCCGTGGTCTTGTGGCTGACCGTCTCGTGGCCGACCGCCTGGTCACCGGATCCCCGGCCGGCGGGTCGGGGCCGGCCTTGGTGGTGGACAACGACGCCAACTTCGCCGCCGTCGCCGAGCATCGGCTGGGCGCCGCCCGTGGGGCCGCCCACGCCCTGGTGGTCACCCTGGGCACCGGCATCGGCGGCGGCCTGGTGCAGGACGGTCGGCTGCAGGTGGGCCGGTCCGGGTTCGCCGGGGAGGTCGGCCACATGATCGTGGACCCCACCGGGCCGCCGTGCCCCTGCGGCCAGCGGGGTTGCTGGGAGCGGTACGCCTCCGGTGGCGGCCTGGGCCGGCTGGCCCGGGAGGCGGCCTACGCCGGCCAACTGCACGAGGTCGTCGGCATGGCCGGCGGCGACCCCGAGCTGGTCCGCGGCGAGCACGTCACCGGGGCCGCCCGGGCCGGCGACCCCGGCGCCCTGGCCGTCATGGACGACCTGGGCTGGTGGGTGGCCCTGGGTCTGGCCAACCTGACGGCCGTGCTGGACCCCGACCGGATCGTCCTCGGCGGCGGCCTGGTGGAAGCCGGCGACCTGTTGTTGGCCCCCACCCGCCGGGCCTTTGCCGGCCTGGTCGAGGGCGGGGCCGCCCGCCCCGAGATCCCGATCGTGGCCGCCGCCCTCGGCGAGCGGGCCGGAGCCGTCGGCGCCGCCCTGGCCGCCCGGGACGGGGGCCTCCGGTGACCGGGTCCATCAAGGTGAGGCCGATCAAGGTAGGAGTGGTGCTGCCCAGCTTCCAACCGACTGCCGACCAGGCGCTGGCGGTGGCCGCCGAGGCCGACCGGGTCGGCGTCGACGGGGTGTTCTGCTACGACCATTTGTGGCCCATGGGCCGGCCCGACCGGCCGGCGCTGGCCCCGTTCCCGCTGCTGGCCGCCATCGCCGCCGGCACCGAGCGGGTGGCCGTCGGCCCGTTGGTGGCCCGGATCGGCATGGTCCCCGACTCGGTGCTGCTGGCCGAGTTCGCCGCCCTGGCCGCCCTGGCCCCGGGCCGGGTGGTGGCCGCCCTGGGCACCGGCGACCGGTTGAGCGCGGCCGAGAACCAGGCCTATGGCCTGCCGTTCGCCCCGGCGGCCGAACGCCGTGACGACCTCCGCCGATGTGTCCAGACCCTGCGGGACCGGGGGTTCCCGGTCTGGGTGGGCGGGGGAGCCCGGGCCACGGTGGCCCTGGCCGAGGAGGAGGGGGTGGCCATCAACCTGTGGGGGGCTTCCCCCGAGGCCGTGGCCGTCCAGGCCGCCCGGTCGGAGGTGACCTGGGCCGGCACCCCGCCGCAGGGGCCGTCCGGGGAGGTCGACGACGACCTGGTCAGGGACTGGGTGGAGCAGCTGGCCGAAGCCGGGGCCACCTGGGCCGTGTTCGGCTGGCCGGTGCCCCTGGACGTCCTGGTCGCCGCCGCCCGCCACTGAGACTTCTGCGCCGGCGCCACTG
>CAYVPF010000161.1:1998-7137 GCA_964453355.1 uncultured Acidimicrobiaceae bacterium
CGGCGCCACTGGCCCTTCCGAGGCGGCGGTAGCCTTTCGGGATGGAGTTCCGCCGGATCAACGGGCTGCCGCCCTACGTGTTTGCCACCATCAACGACCTGAAGTCGGAGGCCCGGCGAGCCGGCAAGGACGTGATCGACCTCGGCTTCGGCAACCCCGACCTCCCGTCCCCGGACGTGGCCGTCGAGAAGCTGGCCGAAGCCGTCCACAATCCCCGGAACCACCGGTACTCGGCCTCCAAGGGCATCCCGAAGCTGCGCCAGGCCATCACGGACCTGTACTTCCGCAAGTTCGGGGTCGACCTCGACCCGGACACCGAGGTGGTCACCACCATCGGCGCCAAGGAGGGACTGTCGCACCTGATGTGGGTGCTGGTCGGCCCCGGCGACACCGCCTTCGTGCCGTCGCCGTCGTACCCCATCCATATCTACGCCCCGCTGTTCGCCGGGGCCGACATCCGGCAGATCCCGTTGGAGGGCCCCACCGCCGCCCAGGCGGGGGAGGGGGCCACCGGGGTGCCCAGCCCGGGGGACGCCTTCTTCGACTCGTTGATGGAGACCTGGGAGTCCACCTGGCCGAAGCCCCGGGTGATCGTGCTGTCGTTCCCGCACAACCCCACCACCGCCTGCGTCGACTACGCCTTCATGGAGCGGCTGGTGGCGTTCGCCCGGGAGCACGAGGTGGTGCTGGTGCACGACTTCGCCTACGCCGACATCGGCTTCGACGGCTACGACCCGCCGTCCATCCTGCAGGTGCCCGGGGCCAAGGACGTGGCGGTGGAGCTGTACACCCTGACCAAGTCGTTCTCGATGGCCGGTTGGCGGGTGGGCTTCATGGTGGGCAACGCCGAGATCATCCAGGCCCTGACCAAGCTGAAGAGCTACCTGGACTACGGCACCTTCCAGCCCATCCAGATCGCCGCCATCGTGGCCATGAACGAGGCCCCGGAGTACCCGAAAGAGATCCGGGAGATCTACCAGGCCCGCCGCAACACCCTCTGCGACGGCCTCAACCGGATCGGCTGGCCCGTGGTGCCTCCCCGGGGGACCATGTTCGTGTGGGCCCCCATCCCCGAGCCCTACCGGGCGATGGGGTCCCTGGAGTTCTCCAAGCTGTTGGTCCGCGAGGCCGAGGTGGCCACCTCACCCGGGCTCGGGTTCGGTCCCGGCGGCGACGGCCACGTCCGGTTCGCCCTGATCGAGAACGAGCAGCGAACGGGCCAGGCCATCCGCAACCTCCGCAAGGCCCTGACCAAGCTGAGCTGAGCGGGCCCGGCGCCCCGGCGGCCGCGGGAACCTACGAATCGGCGGAACCTACGAACCGGCGGCCGGGCCGGTTGTCGCACCCTCTCTGGAGACTGTCCGGGGGAGGACCTTGACCAGCCGGTAGCCGCCGTGGCCGTTCATGGCCACCAGCCAGATGGGCTGGACCGGGTTGTGGTCGGCGGTGAACTGGAACAGCCCCTGCGGGGTGGCCGCCTTCACCGAGGCCAGGGACGACTTCAGCTTGGCCCGGTCGGCGGCGACCGACCGGTTGGTCAACGGGGCGGCACCGGCGGCGTCGGCCAGCAGCCGGACACCGGTGTAGGCCAGGGCCGAGAACTGGTCCGGCGCCGTCCCGTAGCGGGCCTTGTAGGCGGCCACGAAGGCCCGGTTGGCCTTTGTGGCGCTCCCGAGGAACCACCCGGCCGCGCTCCGCGCTCCCGTGCTGGCCGACCCGGCCGTCGTGCCCGCCGCCGGGCTGTTGAAGGCGTTGCCGCCGAGGATCTGGCCGGTGAAGCCCTGGGCCCGCAAGCCCTTGATGATCTCCCCGTCCACCACCGCCGAGGAGGCCGTGATGACCACCACTGTCGGGTTCCCGGCCAATGCACTGCCGACCGGGCCTTCGGGCTGTGTCGGGTCTGTCACCACGACCGATCCCAGCACCTGCACCCCGGCGGCGGTCAGGGCCTGGGCGGCGATCTGGCCACTGCTGGCCCCGTAGGCGTCGTTGGCCGGGTAGATCACCGAGGCCCGGGCCGGGTGGGCGGCGGCCACGTAGGTGTCCACCCCGGCCGGCAGCATGACCGCCTCGCCCAGCGAGTCCCGGAAGATCCAGCTGCACGGGTACGCACAGGTGCCGACAATCCCCGGTCCGGTGTTGCTGACCGCCAGCACCGGCGTCTGCAGCTGGTCGGCCACCGGATCGGCCGAGGCGGCCGAGTTGGAGAACGTCGGGCCCAGCACGGCCAGCACCTTGTCGTCGGTCACCAGCGTCCGCATCCGGGTGGCCGAGGTCGCCGGGTCCGAATTGTCGTTGAGCACCGTCAGCCGGACCTTGGCCCCCCTTACCCCGCCGGCCGCGTTGATCTGGGCCACCGCCAGCCGGGCCCCTTTGGTCTGTTCCGGGCCGTAGGAGATGCCGATGCCGGTCGTCGAGAAGATGGCGCCCAACCGGATGGTCCGGCCGGCCCACGGGCGAGCGGACGCGGCCCCCGATGAGGAGGACCCGACGGTGGCGGCCAGGACGGCGGCCACCAGCAGGGTCGAGCAGAGACCGGCCCTCGTCCACGGACGGGTCATGGAGGTACGGGGCCCGGGTGAACGGCGGTTCGGCATCGGGTCATGCTGGTCGCCCAGCGACGGCGGGGCAAGCGGAGGACCGCGGTGGTGGCTCCGCGGTGACCGCTACCGGCCGATGACCGCTACCGGCCGACCCCGACCAGCTCCCGGGGTTCGGCCGGGCCGTCGTCGTCGCCCGGCACCCGGTCGGCCAGCTCGTCGGCCTCCTCCAGGCCGATGTGCGGGAGCACCCGGTCCAGCCACTTCGGGAACCACCAGTTGGCGCGACCGAGGAGGAACAGGAACGCCGGGACGATGACCATCCGGATGACGAAGGCGTCGATCAGCACCCCGCCGGCCAGGCCGAGGCCGAACTCCTTGATCACCCGCTCGCCGCCCAGGATGAAGGCGCCGAAGATCAGGATCATGATGAGGGCGGCGGCCGTGATGGTCCGCCCGGTGGCCGCCAGGCCGTTGCGGACGGCCAGGCGGTTGTCGCCGGTCCGCAGCCACTCCTCGTGGATCCGGGTCACCAGGAACACCTGGTAGTCCATGGACAGCCCGAACAGGATGGCGAATAGCATGACCGGCAGGAACGATTCGACTGGGCCGGTCTGGCTGACCCCGAGGGCCGAACCCAGCCAGCCCCACTGGAACACCGCCACCAGGATGCCGAAGGCGGCGCCGATGGACAGCATGTTCATGGCCGCCGACAGCAGCGGGATGACGAGGCTCCGGAGCACCAGGGTGAGCAGCAGGAACGACAGCAGCACCACCAGGCCGATGAACAGCGGCAGCTTCGACGACAGGACGTGGGCGAAGTCGGCGAAGGTGGCCGTCGACCCGCCGACGTAGACGGTGAGATCCGAACCGCTGACCGCCTCGGGGATCGTCTGGTCCCGCAGGTGGTAGATCAGGTTGGTGGTGGAGGCGGCCTGGGGTGACCCGGCCGGGTACACGTTGACCAACGCCACCTCGTTGCCGTCCTTGGTCGGGATCAGCACCGGTGCGGCCACCCGCACCACGTCGGGCTGCCGACCGACGTCCGTGACGACCCGTGTGAGGGCGGCCTGCTCATCGGGGCCGTGGACCACGCTCACCAGCTGCAGCGGTCCGTTGAAGCCCGGCCCGAACCCTTCGGCCAACATGTCGTAGGCCTGCCGGGTGGTGGTGCCGGTGGGGTCGTTCCCCTGGTCCGAGGACCCGAGGCGGAGGGAGAAGAACGGCAGGGCCACCAGCACCACCAGTCCCAGGGCGATGACGGCCGGGACCACCGGTCGCCGCCGCATGGTGTCGGCCCACCGGGCCCAGAACCCGCCGGCCGGGGCCCCGAGGACCGTCGGCCCGGCCTCGGCCAGCTTCCTCCGCTGCCGCCGGGACAGCACCTTCGGCCCCAGGAACCCGAGCAGGGCCGGCAGCAGGGTCAGGGCGGCGATCATGGTGAGGGCCACACCCAGGGCGGAGGCGATGGCCAGCCCGTACAGGAAGCTGACGCCGAGGGCGAACATGCCGAGAAGGGCGATGCACACGATGATGCCGGCGAACAGGACGGCCCGGCCCGAGGTGTTCACCGCCGTCACGATCGACGACTCTGTGTCGAGCCCGGCGGCCAGTCCCTGCCGGTGGCGGGTGACGATGAACAGGGCGTAGTCCACCCCCACGCCGAGGCCGATCAACAGGACCAGCTCCGGGGCGAACTGCGGCATCTTCATGACGTGGCTCAACAGCCCAATGACCCCGATGGCCGTGCCGAGCGAGGCCAGCGCCGAGATCAGCGGCAGCAGGGCGGCGAACAATGACCCGAACACGAGGAGCAGGACGACGAGGGCCAGGACGACTCCCGGCCCGGTGCCGCCGATGGACTGCGGGTCGGCCTGTTCGGCCACCTGCCCGGCCACGGCTACCTGCAGGCCGGGTTGGTCGGCCGACTTGGCCGTGTTCACGAACTGCTTGGACACTGTGGTGGAGATGTTCTGGGCCGGCCGGTCGAAGGTGACGCTGGCGAAGGCGATGCGCTGGTCCTTGCTGACCTGGGCCGCTCCGGCGGCGGCGTAGGGCGAGGCGATCCGGGTGACGTAGGGGACCTTGGCCACCTTGGCCAACATGGTGTCGATGCGGGCCTGCACGGCCGGATCGGTCACCTTGGCGGCCCCGGAGGTGGCGAAGACGATCTGCTCGGTGTCCCCGGCCACCTTCGGCGAGGCGGCCTGCAGGAGCTGGGTGGCCTCGGTCGACGGGGTGTCCGGTAGGGAGAAGCTGTTGGAGTAGTCCGTGCCGGCCGCCCGGGACAGCAGGGTGACCACGACCAGGGCGGCGATCCAGAACAGGACCACGATCCGACGGTGCCGGACGCACCAGGTGGCGATCGCACGCACGGGGAGGCTCCTCGCTTCGTCCAGGGCGAATCACGTTCGCCTCAATATGAGATTCTAATGTCTCAGAACAGGATATGCTTGTCAAGCCGGACGGCGCCGAGGTTGAATGGGATGGCAATGCTGTATCAAGGGGGGGTGAACCAGGGGGGGGTGCGGGACCACGTCGCGACGGCGATCCAGGACGCCGCGGCGGCCGTCCTGGCCGAGCACGGCGATACGGCCAG
>CAYVPF010000162.1:0-7123 GCA_964453355.1 uncultured Acidimicrobiaceae bacterium
TCGGCGCCCGTCGCCGGCGGTCACACACCACTAACCTCCTGCCATCGACCGCCCGACGTCCCGGCGGCCTGACGACCGTTTCTGCGGTTCGGGGTCTTGAATTGGGGGGGGGTCAATGTCCAGCAGAAGGGCACCGCTGGCCATCGGCGTGGTGGTGCTTGTCGCGGTAGGCGTGTCGCTGGGCTTGGTGCTCGGCTCGGGTTCGACGCCGGATGGCCGGTATTCCGGCCCGGCGGGGTCCAATCCGAACGGCGTCGGCTACACCTCGGGGAAGATCGTTTCGACGGTGTCGGGCAACACATCCACCGCCCAGGGCACCGGGGGCACAGGCGGGGGAGCCGGGTCGTCAGGGGGCACAACCGGGGCCAGTGGGACAGGAGGTGCTTCTGGGGCCGGGACCGGCGGGGGAGCGGGCACAGCGGGCGGCGGTGCCGCGTCGGCCACAGCGACGACGTCTGGGGCCGTGGGCTCAGCCGGTGCGAGCTCGCTGAGCGGCGGGACGCCGGGGTCGGGCTCCGGCGGGACGGCGACAGCGGCCGCCTCGGCTGCCGCGGCGGGTGCGACAGCCGGCGGCGCCGGGGCAGCGACAGTCGGTGGTCTCGGTGCGACAGCGGGCAGCGCCGGGGGCGGCACAGCGTCGAGTGGTGGCTCTGCTCCAGGCGGCGCCGGATAGGGCGGGGAGTTGGCGGGTCGGGCCCTTCGCTCAGCCGAGACGGAGCGTCTCCAAGGGTTCAAGCCGGGCGGCCTTGATGGACGGGTACAGGCCGGCCATCACCGACACCAGCAGCGCCAGGCCCATCCATATCGGAATCTCGGCGTAGGCGATCACGACCACCCAGCCGGCGAGGGCGGAGACGCCGTACACCACGAGGATGCCGAGCGCGGCGCCGACGATGCCGCCGAGCACGCCGACGAAGAGGGACTCCAAGAGGAACTGGGCGCCGATCGTGGAGCGGCTGTGGCCGACGGCACGGCGGATGCCGATCTCCGCCGACCGCTGGATCACCGAGATGGACATGACGTTGGCAATGCCGATCCCCCCAACGGTGAGGGCCAGGAGGCCGGCGAGCAGGGCGACCTCCTGCAGGGTCTTGTTGGCCTGCGCCTGGGCTTCCAGGGCGTCGCTCGGCACCTGCGTGGACACCTGCGTTGTCCCCCCCAGGTTGACCGCGGTGGGGACCGCTTTGGCCGTGGCTGTCGTCGTTCCTGTCCGGGCCCGGATGTACAGCTGGTTCGGCCGGCCGCTGGTGCCGAGAACGTTCTTGGCCGCCCACTCCGTGACGAAGGCCGCATTGTCGAGTGTCGGGTCCAGGGGCACGTTGTCCAGCACGCCGACGACGCCGAAGTTGGTGCCGTTGAGCCGGATCGTCCGCGTCTCGCCCGGAAGGTAGCCGTACTGCTTGGCGATGCCCTCCCCGAGGACGACCGAACGGAGGTGCAAGCTCGCGTCGGCCGGGTTCAACCAGCGGCCGTACTGCAAGGAGACGCCGAGGACCGACGGCAGGTTGTCGCCGGCGGCCCGCACCGGGACCGGGAACGCCTGGTAGTAGGTGCTCGCGCCCTGGACCGGCAGGGCGATCACGCCGGAGAGGTTGGCGGTGGCGGCAGCTGCCGTCACCGTCGAGATGTTCTCCACCCGTTCCACGGCATTGGCGGGCAGGGTGGGGTTCTGCGACCCGAAGCTGCTGCCGGCCTGGGCGATGATCAGGTTGGTGCCCAGCTGGGACAGCTGCGCCTGCAGGGCCCCCTTGGCACTCTCGGTGAGGCCGACCGCACTGACCATGGCGGCTACCCCGATGATCGGGCCGAGCATGATCATCATCGTCCGCACCTTGCGGGCCCGCAGGCCGGCCCAGGCGACGCCGACGAGATCCCCGGACCGGCTCATCGACTGTGGTCCTCGACGGGGTCCCCGACCGCGCTCTCCACGACACGTCCCTGCCGCTCGTCGGCGACGATCCGCCCGTCGCGCATCGACACCTTCCGGAAAGCGGTGTCGGCGACCGTCAGGTCGTGGGTGACCATCACCACCGCCCGCTCGGGGGATTGGAGGCTCTCGAATATCTCCAGGACGTGGGCGGCGTTGGCGGAGTCGAGGGCACCGGTCGGTTCGTCGGCCAGGATCATGAGCGGTTCGGTAACGATGGCCCGGGCCAGGGCGACCCGTTGCTGCTCGCCTCCGGACATCTGTACCGGCCGGTGGCTGGCTCGCTTGCCCAGGCCCAGACGTTCGAGGGCGTCGTAGGCCCGCTCTTTTCGCTCCTTCGGTCGGATGTCCCGGTAGAGGAGGGCGGTCTCGACGTTCCCCAGCGCGCTCAGATGCGGGATCAGGTGGAATTGCTGGAAGACGAACCCGATGGAGTCACCGCGCACCCGGGAGCGGGTTGCGTCGTCGAGGCCGCTCACGTCCTGGCCGGCCACCCGGATCGTGCCCGACGTCGGGTGATCGAGTATCCCGAGCAAGCCGAGCATCGTCGACTTGCCCGACCCCGAGGGCCCCACGATGGACATGAACTCGCCCGGGAAGATCGCCAGGGAGACCTCCCGGAGGGCGTACACCACCACCTCCTCGCCGTAGGCCCGCGACACCGCCTCCAACTCGAGCAGGGCGCCCCCGCCGGGCGGGGGCCGCGGCGTCGTGGGTTCGCCGCCCTCGGGCGCGGGGCCGGTGCCGGAGGGCGGGGTGCCGTAGGCGGGCGTGTGTGTCGGGGGGACGGTTACCGCCGGGATGCCCACCGGTGTCGTCTCGGCCGGCGGCCCGGTCATTTGGATTGGTCAGTCTGGAGGACCACGGTCTGGCCGGCATGGAGCGATCTACCGGTGACCTGGATGTAGGAGCCTTCGGTCAGGCCGGTCTTGACCGGGATGGCCCGGACCTTGCCGCTGGCCAGGTTGATGACCCGCACGACGTCCTGGCCGGTCCCGTTCTGCAGCACGGCGGCGATCGGGACCGTGAGCGCGTCGTTCACCTGTTGGTCCACCACGTTGATCGACACCTCTGAGCCGTCGGCCCCGGTGAAGTCGGAGACTTCGATGCGGCCCTCATAGACCTGGGAGGACTGGCCGCTCGAACCCGTCGTCACTGTCGGGGTGCTGTTCAGTTCGGTGATCACCCCGGTGCCCAGTGTGTTCTGGCCGGAGATCTGTACCGTGCAGTGCTGGCCGACCTTCAACTTGGTCCGGTCGGCGGCCGTCGCCTGCAGCGTGACGCTCAGGTTGGGCTCGGTCAGAGAGAGGATCGCCGTACCGGTCGCCACCGGCGTGCCGGCTTTCACGTAGACGGTGCCGACCCGGATGGGCCAGTGGCCGACGATCATGTCGGTCGGTTCGAACTCGACGTTGCTCTGGAGCGATTGGAGGGTCACTGTGACCTCGGTCTGCCCGGCCAACAGCTGCGCCGTGCCGATAAGCGGCACGTAGCTCTGGCCCGGTTCGGCCGTGCCCTCGACCGAGAAGCCCACCGACGTGTTCTTCACCGGTGCCTGGCTGGCCGTGATGGTGAACGACGCCGCCCCGCCTTGGGCGATGCTGGCCGTGTTCGCCGTCAGCGTCAGGGTGGGGACGACTGTGGAGGTGATGGTCACCGAGGCACTGTTCGGTGTTCCGACCGCGTAGTCGGCGGAGGCGGCCAGCGACACGGTGAGCACCCGGTTCGGCTCCACTGTGTTGCTGGTGACGGTCGGCACTGTGACCTTCAGGGCCGTCTGGCCGGCCGGAACGACGATGTTGCCCGGAGGCACCGTGTAGTCCGTCCCGGCGACGGCGGTTCCGGAGTACGACAGGTGGATGGTGAGGGGCGTGCTCGTGGCCTTGTTCAGGCCGACGGCCAACGAGTACGGCGCCCCCTGCTTCAGGTAGGTGGTCGCCGATTGCAGGATGACGGTCGGCAGCGCTCCGGACTCGCTGATCGTGACCACGGCGGCGCCCGGAGATGTGACGGTGTAGTTGCCGGGCGACGGGCTGATGGAGACGGCGAGGTATTTGTTCGGTTCGATCACTGTGGTGGCGACGGTGTCGATCGTCACGGTGGCCGACGTGCTGCCGGCCGGCAGTGTGACCACCGGGTTCACCGGGTCGTAGTCGGTCCCGGCGCTGGCGCTGCCGGCAATCGACAGTCCGACCTGCAGGTTCTGCAGCGGGGCCTGGTTCGCCGTGACGGTCAGCGTGGCCGGGGCCCCGGGGGCCACCGTGGTGGCGCCGGTGATGGTCAGGCCCGGCACGTTGGTGTTCTTGATCGTCGTCTGGGCCGAACCCGGGTCACCGACTGTGTAGCCGTTGCCGGCGGCGATCGAGAGCACCACGGTGCGATCGGGCGCCACGAGCGTGTTGACGCGGGTCTGCACCGTGACCGACGTCTGGGTGGCCCCGGCGGCCAGGGTGACCGACGTCGGTGGGGTCACGATGTCTTGTGTTCCGGCTGTGCCCCCCGAAGTCAACGAGACCGTGAGCGGACTTGTGGCCGCCTTCGAGGCATCGATCACGAAATCTGCCGGCTGCCCCTGCGCGACCTGGTCGTCGACGGACTGGATGGTGAGCACCGGCGCGGTTGTGGTGCCGTCGGGGTATGCGGCCAGGATGGCCTTTGCCGCCGCACCAGAGGTGGTCGCTGCCCCACCGGCGGTGGGCGCCCGGCGCGTGGTCATCGCCGCCGTCTGGGCCGGCGGGGGCCCGATGATGAGCCCGGCCGAATCCTGGTTGCCGAGCTTGTAGCCCGTCCCCTGTTGCAGGGAGACCGTGACCGACTGCGGCGTGGCCGGGGTGGAGTTGGGGTAGTTGTGCTGCGCCTGCCACTGGGCCAGGGCGAACTGGGTCTGTTGGTTGAAGTAGTTGTTCATCGGGCCGGGGTAGTCCCCGGAGGCCGTCAGGATCTCTTTGAGCTGGAGCACGTCGGCCCCCTGGTCGCCCAGGGTGAGCGCCCGGAAGAACCGGACTGTGCCGTCCTCGGCGATGGCGTCGCGGCCGTTGATGGCGAACATGGCCTGCCCGGGCTGGGTGGTCGATCCGTTCGTCGCCTTCACTGTGCTCACCAACCCCTGGTTGGCCGCGTCGACGTTGCGGATCTGCTTGCGGGCGAGCGTTCCGTTGAGGGTGACCGTGTCCTGCAGCGTCCTGGTCTGCACCTGCCCGAAGACGACGGTGCCGTTCTGTTGATCTGTGCTCCCGCCACTGCCGACGACGGCGTAGGTGATGCCCCCGGCCGCCAGCACGACGACCGCCGCCGCGGCGACCAGTACTTTTTTGTTGGGCAGTTTCACCAATCCCCCCGGTGTCGTGTCAAGAGTGTCCCGCCTTCGGGCTAACTCTGCTCAGCCTTCGCCGCGCACGCCTGCAGGTCGGGGCTCGACAAGAGGGTCTCTCCCGGCGGCGGCGTGTAGTCCGGCACGTTCCCTGCGCCTGTGCCACCGAACGAGAAGAGGAGACCCTTTGTGTTGGGCGTGGGCTCCGGGATCTTCCAACCCCGGCCGATCATGCACTTCCGCCATTTCAGGTAGTCGTCGTTCTCCTTCTTGACCTGGGTCGGCGTCAGGTTGTCCTGCGCGCTCTGTGCCGCCTTCAGGGCGTTGAGGATGTTGCTCTGGCTGGCGCAGGTGGTCAGGGCCTTGATGTAGGTCGGATTGTCGGCCGGTGTGTTGGGGTTCTTGGCGTTGGGGATGCCGATGTAGCTCTGTCCCATGCCGGTCAGGCACGACTCGAAGGTGCCGATCGCCGTGAACAAGGCGGTCGTCGGGTTCTGCTTGGCCAGCGGGACGGTGTCCACCGTGGCCGCGCCACCGTGGCCGTGTGCGTCGCCAGTAGGGATGTCCGCCCGCGGGATCTGTCCCGACTCGATGTACGTGGGCCCCGCCGACTGGGCCCCGCCCCCGCAACCCGCGGCCAGGGCCCCCACGGCAGCCAGGATGAGGACGGCACCTCCCCAACGAATCAGGACGCCAGGCGTCGAATACCCCTTGGTCCCCCCCGGACGCACGAGTTACGACGATACAGGAACGTAGCGGCAAGGTACAACGGACTGTGCATATCTGCCGGGCGATATAGGGTCGCTGCTTGGCGAGATGCCGTGGGGGGTGGTCCGGTCGCGCAGATCCCGAGTGACGGATGGCGCGTCCGGTGCAGAGGACCCGGACGCCCCCCACCAGGCGCCGGGGCTCGACTACATGCCCGGGCTCGACGGGGTCCGGGGCATCGCCATGCTCGCCGTCATGGCCTTCCACAGCGGTATCCCCTGGCTGCCCGGCGGGTTCTTGAGCATCGACACGTTTTTCACCCTGTCCGGCTTCCTCATCACGTCGCTGCTGCTCAAAGAGTGGCAGCGGCTCCGGACCATCCGGCTGGGCGTCTTCTGGGCCCGCCGGGCCCGGCGCCTGCTGCCTGCCCTGCTGCTCGTCCTGTTGTTCGTGGCCGCCTACGCCGCCTTCGTCGTACCGAGGGGCACCTATCCCGGCTTGCGGCTTGACGCCCTGTCCACGTTGTTCTACGTGGCCAACTGGCACTTCATCCTGGTCGGGTCGAACTACTTCAACCAGACCGGGCTCCCGTCGCCGCTCACCCACACCTGGACGCTGGCGGTGGAGGAGCAGTTCTACCTGGTCTGGCCGTTGGTGGTGCTCGGGGTGCTCAAGCTGACCGGGCGCCTCCGTTCGCTGCTGGTGGTCTCGGTGGTGGGGGCCATCGGCTCGGCGCTGGAGATGGCGGTGCTGTACCACCCGGACACCAACACGTCACGCCTGTACTACGGCACCGACACCCACGCCCAGTCCCTGCTGGTCGGCGCCACGCTGGCCGTGGCCCTCGCCCTGGTAGCCCAGGCCCGCAGCCGGCGGGCGGCCGGCGGTGCAGGCTGGACTGCCGGCACGCCGGCCGCTCGGGCGGCCCTCACGGCCCTCGGGGTGGTCGGGGTGGCGGCGACGGCGGTCCTGTGGTGGCGGCTCACAAGCAACTCGGCCTTCGTCTACCGCGGTGGCTTCCTGGTCGCCGCTCTGGCTTCCGCCGGGGTACTGCTCTGTGTGGTCTGCGTCCCGCGCTCCCCGGTGGCCCTGGTGCTGTCGCTGGCCCCGCTCCGGTACCTGGGGCGGATCTCCTACGGCATGTACCTGTGGCACTACCCGCTGTTCATCTGGATCGA
>CAYVPF010000163.1:0-7079 GCA_964453355.1 uncultured Acidimicrobiaceae bacterium
GGTCCACATCCCGGGGCGTCGACCACCTGGACCTTTTGTAGTCCCACGCCATCTTCATCATGCGGGAGGTGGCGGCGGAGACGGAGCGGCCGGTGCTGCTGTTCAGCGGCGGCAAGGACTCGGCGGTGCTGCTGCACCTGGCCAAGAAGGCCTTCCGACCCGGCGGGTTCCCGTTCCCGGTCCTGCACATCGACACCGGCCACAACTTTCCCGAGGTCATCGCCTACCGGGACGAGCAGGTGGCGGCCCTGGGCGAGCGACTGCTGGTGGCTCGGGTCCAGGACTCGATCGACCAGGGCCGGGTGGCCGATCCCGGTCCCGGTGGCATGCGCAACCGGCTGCAGACCACCACCCTGCTGGACGCCCTGACCGACAACCAGTTCGACGCGGCCATCGGCGGGGCCCGGCGGGACGAGGACAAGGCCCGGGCCAAGGAGCGGGTGCTGTCGTTCCGGGACGCCTTCGGCCAGTGGGACCCGAAGCGGCAGCGGCCGGAACTGTGGCAGCTGTACCAAGGCAAGGTGCTGCCCGGCGAGAGCCTGCGGGCGTTCCCGCTGTCGGACTGGACGGAGCTGGACATCTGGCAGTACATCGGCCGGGAGGGCATCCCGTTGCCGTCCATCTACTTCTCCCACCGCCGGCCGGTGGTGGAGCGGGACGGCATGCTGCTGGCCGTCAGCGAATGGGTGACCCCGGGCCCGGCGGAGACGGCGGTGGAAGAGACCGTGCGGTTCCGCACCGTCGGGGACGCCACCTGCACCGGCGCCGTCCGTTCCGGGGCCACCACCATCGAACAGATCGTCACCGAGGTGGCGGCCTCCCGGGTGTCCGAGCGTGGGGCCACCCGCGCCGACGACCGGTTCTCCGAGACCGCCATGGAGGACCGGAAGCGCGAAGGGTACTTCTAGCCGTGCCGACCGCCGCTGGCGGCGATGCCGCCGCCGACACCGGTAGAGCCAACGCGGGCACCAACGGCACCGGGCCCGGACACGCCAATCCCGATGCTGCCGATCCCGGGGCAGCCAACCCAAATGCGGACGGCACCATGGACCTGCTGCGGTTCGCCGCGGTCGGTTCGGTGGACGACGGCAAGTCCACCCTGATCGGCCGGCTGCTGTTCGACACCCGGCAACTGTTCGACGACCAGATGGAAGCGGTGGCCGCGGCGTCGGCCAAGCGGGGCATCGGCGAGGTGGACCTGTCGTTCGTCACCGACGGCCTGCGGGCGGAGCGGGAGCAGGGCATCACCATCGACGTGGCCTACCGGTACGCCGCCACCCCACATCGCAAGTTCGTCATCGCCGACTGTCCCGGCCACGTGCAGTACACCCGCAACATGGCCACCGGGGCGTCCACCGCCGACCTGGCCCTGGTGGTGGTGGACGCATCGTCGGGACTGCGGGAGCAGACCCGGCGGCATGCCTGCATCGCCGCCCTGCTGGGCGTGGACCAGTTCGTGGTGTGCGCCAACAAGATGGACCTGGTCGACTGGGACCAGGCGGCCTACCGGGCGGTGGTCGACGAGGTGACCGCCCTGGCCGGACGGCTCGGCGTCAGCTCCTGCACGGTGGTGCCGGCGTCGGCGCTCCACGGGGACAACGTGGTGGAGCGATCCGCCGCCGCCCCCTGGTATGACGGCCCGACGGTGCTGGCCGCGCTGGAGGGCGCCCCGGCCGGCGGGTGGGCGGCGGCGCACGACTCGGCAAAGGGGGCGGGGGGCCGGCTGCCGGTGCAGTGGGTGCTCCGGCACAAAGGTGGCGGCCGCAGCTACGCCGGCATGGTCAACGGCGCCCCGCTGCACCCCGGAGACCGGGTGGTCGTGCTGCCGGAGAACCACCAGACGACGGTGACGGCCGTCGAGACCTACGACGGGCCGCTGGACGAGGCGGCCGTCGGGCTGTCGGTGTCGGTGCACCTGGCCGACGACCTCGACGTGTCCCGCGGCGACCTGATCGCCTCCGCCGACGACCCACCGGAGGTGGTCACCGAGCTGGAGGCCACGGTCTGCTGGTTCGGGGACCGGTCGCTGCGGCCCGGCGACCGGCTGCGGGTGAAGCACACCACCCGGACCACCCCCGCCCGGATCACCGGCGTGGAGGGGCGGCTGGACGTCAACGACCTGCAGCTGCAGCCGGCCCCGGAGCTGACGGACAACGACATCGGGGTGGTCACCCTCACCACCGCCACCGCCCTGGCGGTGGACCCGTACCGGCGGGACCGGATCACCGGCAGCTTCGTGCTGGTGGACGAGGCCACCAACGCCACCGTGGCCGCCGGCATGGTCGGCCGGCCCCACCTGGTCGACGGGGCGACCGGGCCGACGGTGGGAGGGCCGGCGGCGGGGGACGACTCCCCGCCGGACCACCTCTCGGCCTGACGGCCCGTGCCCGCCGACCCGGCCCGGCATCCGGTGACCCTGTACCCGGTGGCCCTCAACGTGGCCGGCCGGGCCTGCCTGGTCGTCGGCGGGGGGCCGGTGGCCGCCGGCAAGGTGGCCGGGCTGGTCCGGTCGGGCGCGGCGGTGACCGTGGTGGCGCCGGCGGTCGTGGAGGCGGTGGAGGCCCTGTCGACACCGCAGAACGCCCCGGGCCCGGGAACGGTCACGGTGGACCGTCGCCCCTACCGGTCCGGGGAGGCCGCCGGCTACCGGTTGGTGGTCACGGCCACCGGGATCCCCGAGGTGGATGCCGCGGTGGCCGCCGACGCCGAGGCCGCCGGGGTGTGGGTGAACAGCGCCGACGACCCGGACCACTGCAGCTTTTACCTGCCGTCGGTGCACCGGGACGGCCCGGTGACCATCGCCGTGTCCACCGGCGGGGCCAGCCCGGCCCTGGCCACCTGGCTGCGACGACGGGCCGGGCAGCAGCTGGGCCCCGAGCTCGGGACCTTGGCGGTGCTGCTGGAGGAGGCCCGCCGGCGACTGCAGACGGCCGGCCGGCGGACCGACTCGGTGGACTGGCGGGCCCTGCTGGACGGGCCGCTGCCCCAGCTGGTCCGGGATGGCCAGACCGACGAGGCCCGCCGGCTGCTGGCCGAGGCCACCGGACTGTCCGGCTGACCACCGGCGTCGGACGGCGCGACTACGGCTGGGCCACCATCAAGAACCCGGCCAACAGCAGGATCAGGGCCAGGCCGATGCCCACCCAGACGATGGTCCGGCACTCGGCGGCCACCCTCCCGGCGATGGCTGGTGCCACCGCCGTCACCGGGACAGCCGGGGCGACGTCGTCGGTGGCCGGGTCGCCGGGGCCAGAAACACTGGTGGAGGCCAGGGCCACCTGGATCCGGCGCTCGGCCGGCCACAGCGCCCACTCGGCCCCGAAGATGGCCAGCACCCAGAGGGTCAGGCCCCACAGCACCCAGCCGTCGCCCAGGTGGAAGAAGCCGCCGGACATGCCGAGGAGGACGAAGCCGAACACCGGCACGCCGTAGAGAGCCCGGCCGGCCCAGTTGACTCCGGGGATGAAGTAGGCCCGGAGGCCGTCGGGTACCGGACCGGAGCCGGCCGACCGGAGCCGGCCGGCCTGGACGGCACTGGCCACCACGGTGCCCAACCCGACGACGGCGCAGGCCACGTGTAGGAGGAGGACCACGTCGAAGGCGGCGCCGGTGGGCCGATGGGGAGCAGGTCCGGCCGCCCACAGGGCGCCGGTCACGGCCGGGTGGGGGGCGGTCACGGCCTCCATTGTCGCCCGAGCGGCCATCCGGGCGCCGGTCGGCGACGGGGCGGCACCGACGATGGACCGGCTGGTTGTACGTTGGAATCTGAGTTGTACCGTGGAGCCGAAGAATTGGTGAAGGATCAGCTCCAGCGGTGTGGAACTCCAGGAACGCAAGGACGAACGGATGGCGGGCGACGATGTGGGCAGAGCACAGGTGAACCAGCTCCGCCTGGACCCGCTGTCGGGTCGGTGGGTGGTGGTGAGCACCATCCGGGCGGAGCGCCCGGCGGCGTTCGTGGTACGGACGACACAGGTCCAGGAGGACACCAGCCGGCCGTGCCCGTTCTGTCCCGGCCACGAGGAGGCCAGCCCGCCGGCCCTCGAGACCTACGGGCCCACCGGAGCCTGGCTGGTCCGGGTGGTGCCGAACCTGTACCCGGCGTTCTCCGGCGACGAGCCGTTCGTGGTCACCAACCGTGGCCCGGTGTTCACGCAGGCCACGGCCGGGGGCATCCACGAGGTGCTGATCCTGTCGCCGGAGCACGACGCGTCGTGGTCGATGCTGTCCGACGAGCAGACCGGCCTGGTGATGGCGGCGCTTCGCGACCGGATCGAGGAGCACTCCCAGCGACCGACGTTGCGGTACAGCCAGGCCATCGTCAACTCCGGCCGGGAGGCCGGGGCGTCCCTGGAGCACCCCCACGGGCAGCTGATGGGCATGTCGTTCGTGCCGAGGGAGCTGGCCGAGGAGCAGGCCCGGTTCGCCCGGTTCGCCGGCAGCTGCCTGCTGTGCACCACCGTGGACGCCGAGGAGGCCGAGGGTTACCGGGTCATCTACGCCGACGAACGGGTGGTGGTGGTGTGCCCGTTCTGGAGCGCCACCCCGTACGAGATGCTGGTGATCCCCCGGGCCCACAGCCCGCACCTGTACCGGAGTCCCACCGAAGACCTGGTGTCGGTGGGGCTGGCCCTGAAGGCCTGCCTGGGCCAGCTGCGGGACCTCATCGGTGACGTGGCCTACAACCTGGTGTTCCACTCCGCCCCGTACCGGGTCAACGAGCCGTTCCACTGGCACGTGCACGTGTGGCCGAAGGCCACCACCCGGGCCGGCTTCGAGATGGGCACCGGGGTGGCCATCAACATCGTCAACCCCGAGCAGGCGGCCGAGCAGCTCCGCCTGGCCGTTCCCACCGCCTGACCCTGACCGCCGCCGCCCGGCGGCGACAGCCCGTTCCCGGCCGGTGCCGGCGCCCGCTGGGAACTACGGCCGGAAGGACTCGGCCAGGAGGGCCCAGCGTTCGTGGTCCCGCCAGTCCCCGTCGATCTTCAGGTATCGCCGGGACAGTCCTTCCTTCTCGAACCCCAGCCGCCGCACCAGGGCAATGGACCGGGCGTTGACCGGCTGGATGTTGGCCTCCACCCGGTGCAGGCCGAGGTCCGAGAAGACCAGGGCCACGACCGCCCGGAGGCCTTCGGTCATCAGGCCCCGGCCGTCGTGGCCGGTGAAGGCGCCGTAGCCCAGGTAGGCCGATTGAAAGGCGCGGCGGACGATGTTGCCGACGCTGACGTAGCCGACCAGGCCGCCGCAGGCGGCGTGGCGGACCAGGTAGGCGGCTTGGTCGTCGGCGTCCAGGTGGGCCAGTAGCAGGGCGAACCGCTCGGGGGTGTCCGGCAGGTCGATCCAGGGGTGGTGCAGGGTCCGGCTGGCTCGGACGGCGCCCACGAACGCCGGCTCGTCGTCGGCGGACAGCGGCGACACCGTGACGGCATCCGGCCCGATCCGGTGCTGCGGCTCGTCGCCGGCGGCCGAACGGGGCGGGAGGTTGGCGGTGGTCACCCGAGGAAGGGGGCCGCCACCTGGTCCAGCAGCCGGCGGTCCAGGGTCTTCGGGTGGCCGACGGCCTCCGACAGGGGGATCCGGACGATCTGGCCGGCCTGCAGGGCCATCATGGTCCCGAAGTCGCCGTCGTGCACCGCCGCCACCGCGGCGACGCCGAACCGGGTGGCCAGGATCCGGTCGAATGCCGTGGGGCTGCCGCCACGCTGGATGTGGCCGAGGGTGGTGTCGCGGGTCTCGAACCCGGTCCGCCGCTCGATCTGGTCGGCGAGCCAGGCCCCGACGCCGCCGAGGCGGGCGTGGCCGAACTGGTCGACGGCGGCCGACGACGTGGCCGCCTGCGCCGATTCGAGGTCCGGCCCCTCGGCCGGCAGGGCCCCTTCGGAGACCACCACGATGGACGAGTACTGCCCGCGCTCGTGCCGGTGGACCAGCCGGGCGCAGACCGCCTCCAGGTCAAACGGCACCTCCGGCACCAGGATCTCGGCCGCCCCACCGGCGATGCCGGCATAGGTGGCGATCCACCCCACATGGCGGCCCATGACCTCGCAGACGATGACCCGGTGGTGGGACTCCGCCGTGGTCCGCAGCCGATCGATGGCGTCGGTGGCGGTCTGCACGGCGGTGTCGAACCCGAAGGTGACCTCGGTGCCGGACAGGTCGTTGTCGATGGTCTTCGGCACCCCGACCGCCGCCACCCCCAAGGAGCCCAACCGGCCGGCCACCCCCAGGGTGTCGTCGCCACCGATGGCCACCAAGGCATCGATGCCGTGGCTGGCCAACGTCTGTTGCACCGCGCCGGGGCCGTCGTCGGTGGCGAAGGGGTTGGTCCGGGAGGTGCCCAGCACGGTGCCCCCCAGGGTCAGCAGCTCCCGGCACCGGTCGGGGTCGAGCACCGTCGTCCGGTCCTCCATGACCCCCCGCCAGCCGTCCAGGAACCCCACCACCTGGTCGCCGTGGATCTGGTGGCCGGTCAGCACCACGGCCCTGATCACCGCGTTGAGGCCGGGGCAGTCGCCGCCGCCGGTGAGCACGCCGATCCGCATGAGGCCACTCTGTCACACCGCCCCGGTGACCGGTTCGGCCCGAACCGTCCTCAGGCCGGTGCGGCCACGACGGCCTCTCGGGCCAGCTCGAAGGCGGCCACCAGGGCCACCACGTGGTCCCGGCTGGTCGGCAGCAGGCCGCCGATGCCGGGGGTGGCAAGGTAGCCGGCCATGAAGGCCCGGCGGTTGCGCACCTCCCAGGCGTCGGCCAGCGGGATCACGGCGGCGCGGTCGGCCGGATCACGGTCGGTGGTAGCGGCGACGGCGGCCCGATGCAGCGACCACAGCAGATCGGCGACGTCGGCCAAGGGGGACCGCATGACCGGGGCCGGGTCGCCGGAGACTGGGTCGCCGGAGACTGGGTTGCCGGGGGGTATGCCGCCGGGGCGGCAGTCGGCCACCACCCAGCCGTGGTCGGTCCGGGCGATACGGCCGAGGTGGAAGTCGCCGTGGGTGCGGATGGCCGCGCCCCGGAGGCCGGTCGACCGCAACGCGTCAAGGGCGGCGGCGGCCCGGGGATCGATCGGCGTACCG
>CAYVPF010000164.1:0-3767 GCA_964453355.1 uncultured Acidimicrobiaceae bacterium
GACCGGCCGGCCCGGTAGCGGCCGTCGGCCCGCTTGGCGATGACCCCCTCCCACCCGCGGCCACAGGCCTGGGCGTAGAGGGCCTCCCCTTCGGTATTGCGGTGGGCCGTAAATCGCAGCGGGTTGCCGAAGGCGAACGTCTTGCGGAGCAACCCCTTGCGGTCCCGCAGCGCCAACCCCGTGGTGTCGAAGCCGTCCAGCCACAGCAGATCGAATATGAAGTAGACGACAGGCACCGGGCTGCGCCGGGCCACCGCCGGGTCGGTGATGCCCATCCGCTGCTGCAGCCGGCTGAAGCTGGTCTGGGCCCCCTCCATGGCCACCACCTCCCCGTCGACGATCCAGCCCGTCGCCCCGGCCGACCGGCCGGCCAGGGCGTCGACCAACTCCGGATAGGTGCCGTCCAACACCTTGCGGTTGCGCGACCGCAGCCGGACCTCTTCCCCGTCGAAGAAGGCCAGGCACCGCTCGCCATCCAACTTCCGCTCGTACAACCAGGCCGGATCCGAGAACCGCCGGTCGGTCAGGGTGGCCAGCATCGGCGACATCCACTCCGGTAACGGCGTCGCCCGCAGCAGCCGCTGCCGGTCGGCCGGCAACGCCTCCAGCAACCCGGTACCGGGCAGCTTGGCCATCACGACGCCGACCGTCGCGACGACGACTGCCGCGATGCTGGCCGCCGCGAAGATGGGCGCCCGGCGGCCACGTCGGCGAGGGACCGGCCGGTCTTCACCGAGTCGGGCTGATCGGCCGCCAGGTCGGACCCCGGCCGGGCCTGGTCGTCGTCCTCTTTCACCAGCAGCCAGGACGCCTTGGCTCCCTTGCCGTCCTGGCCCTCCCGGCGGAACCGGGTGAGAGCGAACCGGCCCTTCAGCTTCTTGCCGCCCAGTTCAAAGCTGGCGTGGCCGTGGGCGAGAGCCTCGTCCATCGGCACTGCCCGGCCATCCTTCTCGGTGACGTTCCGGAAGGTGCCCCGGTCCCAGACTAGGACGGTGCCGCCCCCGTACTCCCCCGCCGGGATGGTGCCCTCGAAGGTGCGATAGTCGAGGGGGTGGTCCTCGGTGGGGACCGCCAGCCGTTTCACCGCCGGGTCCAGCGACGGCCCCTTGGGGACGGCCCAGGACTTCATCACCCCGTCCACCTCCAACCGGAAGTCGTAGTGCAGTCGGGAGGCGTCGTGCTTCTGCACCACGAACTTCGGCTTCGCCCGTGAGGCCCGAGCCGGAGCGGCGTCGTCCGCCTTCTTCTGGCCGGTGGTCCTGCGGTCGGCCTTCTTCTGGCCGCTGGGCTCGTCAGTACGGCCGAAGTCCCGGCGGGACCGGTAGGTGGACAGCTGGTCGTCGGGACCCACGGCTATGTCATACCCCCGGGAACTACGCCGGTAAGAGCCCGAGGCTAGTGGCCACCTGGGACTGCGCCTCATCCCGGGTGGCGAAGCCGGCCTCCTCACCCGGTTCGACCAGGCTGGGCAACGTGATCGCGGCGACGGCAAGGTGCCAGGCATCCATGGCGCGGATGGCGTGCTCGCGGACAAGCCGGAGGGCTAAGCCCTCGACCTGGTCCTGTTCGGCCGACACCACGGTTACTGGTCCGTCGGGCCCGAGATCCCCGTCGAGCAGCGCCAGGAGTCCGGCTTCGTCTCCACGCCCGGCCCGACAGGCCCGAACCAGAGCCCCGGACACCTCGATCCGCGTCCAGGTGCCGGTTACCAGGGCGATGTCGGTGTTCTCCAGCAACGCCACAGCCTTTTCGTGGCCGGGTTCGTCGGTGAGATAGGCCCGCGCGAGCACCGAGGAATCGAGGTAGGCGATCATCCCCGTTCCCGTTCCTCCGCCAACAGGCGGTCCAGGACGACGCCGGTGCCCTTCGTCGAAGCGATGATGGCCCGACGCCGTCGGGCGCCGACCACCGAGCCGTCCTCGGACCGGAGCATCCCCCGCGTCGCCGCCCGGGCCCGCAACCGGGTCCGGCGGTCCCCCTCGTCGGCGTCGACAGCGGCGTCCAAGATCTCGTTGGCCACTGCATTGACGCTCTGGCCGGCACGGGCGGCCCGGTCGGCCAGCCGGCGGTGGACGTCGTCGGGGACCCGAAGAAGGAGCTGCTTCATGGCTAGATGATATCAGTTACTCCATCTGATATCACCGGCAAGGGCGAGTCATCGCCGGCCAGGTCGCCTTTCATGAACGCCAGAGCTCCGCCACCTCAACGACCTCGACCCTCACCAGAGGCCATTGCGGGAGACCGGCCTTCACAATGGCTTGCATCGTGGCGATCAAAGCCCACATCTACGCCGACCGGGGTATGTCCTCCGCTATCCATACGCTCCCTGAGTAATGGTCGCCCCACGACGCCATGGTGCCCCGCCGATCAGCCAGAAGGAGGGCGCACTCCTCCAATCGTTCATCACTGGGACCGACCGATGCACCCCGGGATCGGCGCTGGCGGTCGGACGTCACCAGCCATGCCGGTCGTCGTGTCGCCACCAGAGTCCAAGCCGATTCCAACCCCGTCTGGCAAGACACTCCGAAGTAGGAGCCATGTTCGGCGTCGGGCGCAGCCCCATCGCAAGCGCCCTAGCGAAATCCGGCGTGATCGTCCGGGGTGGCCGCGATACCGATGATGTCCCCCACCTTCACCCCAAGGCCCGGAAGGCTGCCCAGGAAGGGAGCGTTGCCAAAGGCAAAGACGCCACCGTCACCGCCGACGAGGAAGTAGCCCTTGTCGCTCGCCGTCGGCACGATGCCGGCGACATCGTGGGGCCGGTGGGGATCGAACCCACGACCGAGGGATTATGAGTCCCCTGCTCTGACCACTGAGCTACGGCCCCCGCAACGGCGCAACGATACCGGCGGGGTTCGGCCGGACGCGACAGGACCCCGGCGGAGGGGGATCACAACCGGGGCCCTTGTCGCTGATGACGGCCGATTGCGGGCGACCGTTCTCTTGACGGTACCCAGGTCGTGGCGACGAAAACGGCGGTGGCCCGGAGTTCACACTGACGAAACAGCCGCGAAATCCCTACGCCACACCCCGGCGGACCCTTCGCCTACCGGCCCGGCGGGTGGTCAGGAGCGGGACAGCCGGAAGCTGGACACCCCGCTCGCCAGCACCACCGAATACCGGTTGGTCGCCGATGTCCACCCGGGGTCGGTGAACACCGACCCGCCGGCCACCCCGGTGTGGGCGACGCCGTCCAGTGTGATCGATGCCGCCCCGCTCAGGGCCTGCACCTGGGCGGGAGGCCCGGCCGGTGCGGTCATCTGCATGCTGCTGGCGCCCGCCTGTAGACGCACCGGGAGGGTGCCGTCGGCGGCCGGCATCGCCAAGGTCAGGCTGGATACCCCGGCCCCGACATCCACGGAGGCCACCTCGCCGTCCGTCATGTCCACGGTCTCGGCACTGGCCCCGCCGTCCAGGTCCAGGGTCCACCGGACGCCCCGGGCCAACTGGATGTGGATGACCGACGGGCCGCCGTGACCGGACGACCGCGACCCGATCCGGACGGCGCCGCTAGGCCGGCTGACGACCGGCAGCACCCGGGCTCGGGCCGGGGTGCTCACCCGGTACAGGGCCGCCCCCGGCCGGTTGGCCGACACCACGATGGTGCCAAACCCGCTGCTCACGTCCAACCGGGCCCGGCCGACCGTCGCCTGCCCGCCCGTGACCACGTGGCCGCCAGCCGACTTGGCCCCCGCCGCGCCCGCTGGATCACCGGGGCCGGCGAGGCCGACGACCCCGACGCCGAGCAGCAGCACCGGCGCCAACAC
>CAYVPF010000164.1:3867-6981 GCA_964453355.1 uncultured Acidimicrobiaceae bacterium
TCGGCCCAGACTTCCTTGCCGCGCCCGAGGGACTCGGCGCCCCACTGCTCCGCCGTCGAGGCGATGATCGACAGGCCCATACCGCCGATGGATGTGCGGGCGGCCTCGCCAATCTGAGGAAACACGTTGGAGTCGTCGCGCACGGCCACCCGGACGACCCCGGGGGCGACTTCGACGGACACCGAGAAGCCGGTCCCGGTCTGCCGGATGGCGTGGAGGGCGAACTCCTCTACCACCAGGTCGGCGGCGGCGACCACCTCGTCGCTCGCCCCGCGTGCCGCCAGCGTCCGGTGGGCGAAGTGCCGGGCTTCGGCCACCTCCTCGGGGGTAGCCGAGAACTCTCGGAAGCCGACGACCTCGAACTCCGGATCGTCCGCCGCTGCCTCCGCGGCCGCCGGCACCGGTGGCTCGACCGGGGAGGACGCCCTCCGGTGGTGGTTCAACTCGCTGATAGCCATGCCCGACCTCCGCCGTAAGGGTGGTCCTTCTCTCCGCTGAGCACCTACCGTCGGCGAAGCACTCTCAAACACGAGCCCGCAACCTTCACATCGGTGCAGGCTTCATCCCCGGGAGCGGCGGAGCGGCCCCGGTCAGGAACCGGTGCCCAGGGCCGAGGGCGCGGGGCTGCCCTCCCCGGTGCCGAGTTGGGCTTTCAGGGCGGCGAGCTCCTTGTCGACCTCGGCGTCCTGGCCGACCTTGTCCAGCTCGTCCTGGATGTCGTCCTTGTTGCCGCCCACGTCCTCCAGGACGCCGGAACCCAGCAGCTCGTCCATGGCGCCGGCCCGGGCCTGCATGTTGGCGATCTTGTCCTGCGCCCGCTGCAGGGCCTCCCCGGAATCGCCGAAGGTCTTGGAGATGCCGGCCGCGCTCTCGTCGACCGAGCTGACCGCCTTGGACGCGGTGTACTGGGCCTTCAAGACCTCCTTCTGCGTCCGGAAGTCGTTGACCCGCTTCTGCAGGGCTTGCAGGGTCTGCTCCAGCTTCTCCTCCTGCTCCCCCAGCTGCTGGTGCTGCGGCTCCATGCCGTCGATCTGGGCCTGGGCCGCCGCCTTGCGGGACAGGGCCTCCTTGGCCAGATCCTCGTTGCCCTGCGAGAGGGCCGCCTTGGCCTGGTCCTGCAGGTGGTCGACCGAATGCTGCAGCTGCTGCTCCTGCAGCTCGATCTGCTTGCGGGAGGCGGCGATGTCCACCAGCGCCCGGCGCACCTGGGTGATCTGGTCGAGCATCTTCTCGTAGGACAGGTCCAGCATCTCGTCCGGCTTCTCGGCGGCGTCGAGTGCCTTGTTGGCCTTGGCCTGGGCGATGTCGTGGGCCCGCTGGAAGATGCTGCTCATCTGGCTGCTCCTTTGAGTTCCGTGGTTCCGGTCGTCGGACCGAACCTCCAAGGAGGCTACCAACCGGGTCACCCCCGGTCCCGGCCGGGTGGACCGGGGGAGCCGGGGGCCTCCCGGCATGTCGACGACCGAGAGCCCGGGGGACGGCCTCCGGGCTCTCGGTCGTTTCGTTGTCGAGCGGCGTGGGTCAGGTCAGCTGGCCCCCTCCAGGGCGAGGTCAAGCTCCTCGAAGGTCGGCGCCACCGGTCGCTCGAAGGAGACCACCTTGCCCATGTCCTCGTCGTGGCTCACGACGGAGGCCATCATCGAGGCTTCCAGATCGGCCTCGATGCTGGAGAACATGTGCTTCTGTCGCCGACTCAGGGTGTAGAGCCAGCTGCCGCCGACCGCCATCCAGGCCAAGAAGATGTACGGGAAGATGTCCACCGGGAACGGCGGCACCGGATAGAAGCTGCCGATCGTCGGCACCGCCAACGCCACGCAGGCGATCACCGTCAGGACGACGTGGCCGGGCTTCAGCTCTCCCCGCTTCTTCAGGTAGAAGGGGGTGGCGATCGAGATCAGGTAGTAGGCGGTGAGGAACCCGAAGGCCGCCAGGGTGCCACCGTCCCCGAAGGTGGTGAGGGGGTTGGTGAAGATCTCGAGCACGCAGGGGACGGCCAGGATCACCAGGATGAAGCAGGTGATGGCGACGTGTGGGGTCCGGTTGTGCGGGTGCGTCCGGGCGAGGGGCTTGGGGAAGACCTCGTGGTGGGCCATGGCGAAGATGATCCGCGACCCGGCGTTCAGGCACGACAGGGTGAGCGAGAAGAAGCTGACCATGGCCCCGATGGCGACGGGCACCTTGAACCAGGCCACCCCGTACGCCTTGGACAGGACGGTCAGCGGCGCCGCCAGGCTGCTCAGGTCCAGGTGGGAGTGGGAGGCACCGAAGACCTCCACGTAGCTCATGAAGACCATGAAGGCTCCGGTGATGAGCAGGCTGGCGATCACCGCCCTCGGGATGTTGCGCAGCGGCTTGCGGGCTTCGCCGCCGAGGGTGGTAGCGCTCTCGAACCCGACCAGGGAGAAGACGGTGATCACCACCGCCAGGCTGAGGTCGTGCAGCGTCAACCCCTGCACTTTGAGCTGGCGCGTGTCGACCGTGAAGCCGTGCTTGAACAGGATCACGCAGGCCAGGGCGGTGATGCAGGCGACTGAAGCTGCCTCGAAGAAGAGGGTCAGCACCGACGAGACCTTGATGTCCTTGTAGGCGATGAACCAGCACACGGCGGCGGACAGGCAGAAGAAAAGCACCGGGGGGACGGTGGCGTGCAGGCCCATCGAGGCGACCAGCTGGGCGGCGAAGATGGAGAACCCGGTCAGCCCGGCGATGCCGATGAACGTGTAGCACCAGATCAGCGACCATCCCGACATCACGCCGGCCGCCGGGCCCAGGCCCTTGGCCGTGTAGCCGTACATCGACCCCGGCAGGGCGGAGCGCTTGGCGAACTGGTTCAGGCAGAAGACCACGAAGAGCAGCATCAGGGTCCCGAACCCGTAGGCAAGCCACGTTCCCTCGCCGGCGTCGCCGAAGCAGAGGGGAATGATCAGCACCGCCGTCATGGTCGGCGATATCAGGGCCACCGACTGGGCCAGGACGGTCGGGAACCCGAGGGCCCGGGAGCGGAGGCCCCGGTGCTCACTGGTGCCCGAAGGCGGGGCCGACGGTGAGGCCGACGGTGATGGTCTGGTTGCTTCGACGGTGCTCACTGGGATACTCCTCGCCGCAAAGTGAAAT
>CAYVPF010000165.1:0-6971 GCA_964453355.1 uncultured Acidimicrobiaceae bacterium
TCACCCTCGTCGATGGTCATGGTGATCCCCCGGAGGGCGGCGACGGCGAGCGTCCCGGTCCGGTAGACCTTGGTAACCCGCTGCAGCTCAATGACCGGCTCAGCCACGGAACCCTGCTCCACCGGCGGCGCCGCCCGGGAAGCCGCCGCCGACCCCGCCGGTCGGGAAGCCCCCGCCGGCAGTCCCGGTGCCGGTGCCGCCCAGGAGGCTGCGGCCTCCGGTCGAGCCGGCTCCGCTGAAGGTCACCACCTTCTCCACCACCTTCTCGCCGGCCTTCAGGCCGCTCGTGATCTCGGTCTTGTCTGTAGCCGCTTCACCGGTGGTGACCGTCCGGGTCACGTCCTTGCCCCCTGTCACCACGGTGACGGTGGGGTTGCCGCCCGAGTACGAGATGGCCGCCGTCGGGACCTGGACCACTGTGTCCAGCTGCTTCACCACGATCGACAATGTGGCGGTGGCCCCGGCGTAGAGGCCGGTCGGGGCGCCGGTCACTGTCACCACGACCGGGAACGAGGCCACCTCCGATGTGGAGGTCGAGGCGATGAGGCCCACGGAGGACACCGTCCCGTAATAGGTGGTTGTCGCCGTCGTCCCGGCCGCCGACTTGGTCCCACCGGCAGCGGCCGGGGCGCCAAGGGCGGACGAGGTCGAGCTCGTCGACGAACCCAGGCTGATGACGACCTGGTCGCCCTTCTTCACCTGCCCGATCTCGGTGTCGTCCACCGTGGTGGTCACCCGGTACTTGTCGGTGGACACCACCACTACCTGGGACGACGACGAGGTGGACGAGGCGGACGACGAATCCGTGGTCGCCGCGCCGGTCGCGGCCGACGTGCCGGCCCCGGAGCCTCCGGAGCTGCTCCCACCGGTCCCCGAGACCTGCTGGCCGACCGACAGGTCCACCGAGGCCACCGTGCCGGCGATGGTCGAGGCCAGCGAGGCGTCGGCCAGATCGGTCTGGGCCGATGTCAGCTGAGACTGGGCGGAGGACACCGCCGCCTTGTCGGACAGGATCTGGCTTGTGCTGGCGTCGGCGGTTTCGTCGCTGGACAGCTTGGCCTGGGCGGCGGTCAACGACGCCTGGGCGGAGTCGACGGTGGCCTGCAGGGCCGAGGAGCTCACGGTAGCCAGGACCTGGCCGGCGGTTACCGTCTGACCCACCGAGGCGCTGACGGCGGTCACCTTGCCGGAGACGGCAAAGTCGAGGTCGGCCGTTGTGGCCGGCTCGATGGTGCCGGAGGCGGCCACCGTCTGCTTCATCGTGCCCGTGGTGACGGCCACCTCCTCGGTCGTCGTGACGAGGCCCGGGCCGGACGATCCGCTCGTGCCCAGCCAGATACCGACGCCGGCCCCGGCCGCCAGGACCACCACGACGCCGAGGACGATCCAGCGCTTGCGCCGGCCCCGGCCGGTGGGGGCGAGGTCGTCCGGGATGATCGGGATCTCGCCCGTCGGGTCGCCGACCGCCGGGATGGTCGGGACCTCCTGGGTGACGTCGTCGACCGCTTTGGTTGATGCCATGGGCAGTAGCAAAACGGGCGAACCTGTGGGCCCGCCCATAGCGACCTATGGCACAGGTAAGAATCGAACGCACAGCGGCCGCACAGGGCGGTGGGAGCGGGCCGAAAGGATGGGCTGGTGTACTCCCTCCGTGTCGCACTACGTGATCGACGCCCCGCCCCGCGCCCTGCGGTGGGCCCTCGTCATCGACGGGCACCTGGCCGCGGCCGACCTGGCCGCGGCGCCGTTACGGACGGAGGGCTACAACGTCGAGGTCGCCACCACCGGCGAAGGCGGCATCGAGGCCGCACTGGCGCGCCAGCACGACGTGGTCGTCCTCGAGACCACTCTTCCGGGCATGACGGGGACCGCGGTGGCCCGTCACCTCCGGGCCTTCGGGCTCTCGACGGCCATCGTGTTCTATGCGAGCGACGTCACCTTGGCGGCCCGGCTGGCCGGACTGGACGCCGGAGCCGACGACTACATCGGGAAATCGACCACCACGGCGGAGCTCGTCGCTCGTGTCCGAGCCGTCGTCCGGCGGGCGCACCAGGAGGTCCCCGACCAGTTGCGTTTCGGGGACCTCGTCCTGGACGGGAGTAGGTATGAAGTCCGACGGGCCGGGATCCGCATCGACCTCACGCCGACCCAGTACCGCCTGCTCCGCTACTTGATGGCCCGGCCCGACCGCGTCGTGTCGAAGGACGTGCTCCTCCAAGACGTCTGGGGAAGGGCCTGGAACGAAGACGACAACCTGATCGAGACCTGCATGGGTCGCCTACGGGTCAAGCTCGGCCGACACGGTCCGCCGCTGATCCGGACCGTCCGCCACCGGGGCTACCTGCTCCAGACCCCAGCGAGGCCAGCAGGGCCAGCTTCTCCGCGCTGACGGTGCCGGGTTGGGCGTGGTAGATGACGAGCAGTTGCCCCTCGGTCCCGGTGATCGTGAGCTTCTCCCGGCTGAGGATGAGCTCCCCCACTTGGGGGTGGTCGAGGCGGACCGGGGCCCCCTCGAAGGCCACGACGTCGTGGCGAGCCCACAGCCGACGGAACCGCTCGCTCGCCAGCGACAGCTCGCCGACCAGCTGCACGAAGCCCGGATCGTCGACGTCACTGCCCACGGATTGACGGAACCCGGCCACCAGCCCGGCGGTGGCCTGATCCCAGTCCGGGTACAGCGCCATCTCGGCCGGGTCGAAGAAGATGGCGCGGAGCCGGTTCTGGCCGACCTGCAGGTTGGGCGACAGGGCATAGGCCAGGTCGTTGGCGGCGAGGACGTCGAAGTACCGGCCCTCGACGAAGGCGGGCAGGCCCACGACGTTGAGCAACTGCCCGATACTGCTCGGCACCGATTCGCGCTTCGGACGGCGGCGGCGCTGCCGGGGTTGACGGGCGGCCAGGCCGAGCAGGTAGTCGGTCGCCGCCTGGTCGAGCCCCAGGACACGGGCGAGGGCCTCCAGGACCTGGATCGACGGATTGTGGTCGCGGCCCTGCTCGAGTCGGAGGTAGTAGTCGGCGCTGATCCCGGCGAGCATGGCGACCTCTTCTCGCCGCAGACCGTTGACGCGGCGGACGCCGTTGACCGGAAGCCCCACGCTGTCGGGCTGGACGAGCTCACGCCGGGCCCGCAGGTAGTCGCCGAGCAGGTTGTCCTCTTTCACCCCAGCCAGCGTACCGGTGCCGGTCGCGGCCAGCCTGGCCCTGTCACTACCAGGATCGCCGGGGCCCTGGCTGTTTCGCCCCGCCTGGTGGACAGTGGGGTCATGGCAACCACGACACTTCTCGGCGGAACGTTCACGATGGCCCCGGACCTGACGGTGACCCGCATGGGCTACGGCGCCATGCAGCTGGCCGGTCCCGGCGTCTTCGGCCCACCCGCCGACCGCGACGCCGCCATCGCCGTGCTGCGCCAGGTGGTCGAGCTGGGCATCACCCACATCGACACCAGCGACTTCTACGGCCCGTACGTCACGAACCAGATCATCAGGGAAGCCCTCTCCCCCTACCCCGACGCCCTGCGCATCGTGACCAAGGTCGGGTCGTACCGCGACGTCAAGGCCGGCTGGAACCACGCCCGCTCACCGCAAGAGCTGCGCCGGCAGGTCCACGACAACCTCATCAACCTCGGCCTCGACGTGCTCGACGTCGTGAACCTACGGCTGGGGGGCTTTGACGGCCCCACCCCGGGCTCCGTCGCCGAGCCGTTCACCGCCATGGCCGAGCTGCAGCAGGAGGGATTGATCAGGCATCTCGGCTTGAGCACCGTGGACGCCGGGCAGATCGCCGAGGCGCAGTCCATCGCCCCCGTGGTGTGCGTGCAGAACTTCTACAACATCGCCCACCGGGACGACGACGCCCTCATCACCTCCCTGGCCGCCGAGGGCGTGGCCTACGTGCCCTACTTCCCGCTCGGCGGCTTCAGCCCGCTGCAGTCCGACACCCTGGGCGCGGTCGCCGCCCGGCTCGGCACCGCACCCATGACCGTCGCCCTGGCCTGGCTGCTCCAGCGCTCGCCCAACATCCTGCTGATCCCCGGCACCTCGTCGGTCGCCCACCTGCGCGAGAACGTCGCCGGGGCCACGCTGACGCTGACCGAGGCCGATATCGCCGAGCTCGACGGCATCGGCGCCTGACCGTGGCCGTCGGCGAGCTCGCCCGGTAGTCCTCGTCATGCCCTGAGCCCGGGTCACGCCGGGCGGTAGTAGTGATCCTGCTCCAGGTCGTGCAGCAGGCTGGGTCCGGTCGGCTCCCAACCCAGCAGCTCCCGAGTGATGGTGGCCGTGACGGGGCTGTCGAGGCCGACGAAGTGGGCCAGGAAGCCGAAGTGCTCCGGGGCGTCCTCGGGGGCCACCGACGCCGTCGGGATGTCCAGGTGGCGACCCATCGCCTCGGCGATCTCCCGGAAGGGAACGCCCTCTTCGGCGGCGGCATGCAGGACCGAGCCGGCGGGGGCGGCTTCGACGGCCAGGCGAGCCAGGCGGGCGGCGTCGGAGCGGTGCACCGCCGGCCACCGGTTGGTGCCGTCGCCCACGTACCCGGCCACACCCCGCTGCCGGGCGATGCCGACGAGCGTGGCCATGAACCCGTTGTCGCCGTCACCGTGGACCGTCGGCGCGAAGCGCAGGACCGACGGGCGGACGCCGATACCCCGTAGCGACAGGGTGAGCAGCGCGGTGGCCGCCCGGCGCCCGGCGGGATTGGCGCGGACCTCGGGGCTCGCGACCAGCCCGTCGTTCTCGGTGGCCGGCCGCCCGGCGGCCAGGCCGATCAGGCCCGAGGCCAGGACGAAGGGCCGGTCGGAGTCGGCCAGGGCGGCGCCCATGGCCTCCACGGCCCTCCGGTCGGCGGCTCCGGCGGCGGCGAAGTTGCCGCCGAAGGCCACCTCGTGCTGGAAGGCCAGGTGGATGACCCCGTCGGAGTCGGCGGCCGCCTTGGCCAGGTCCTCGGGGTTGTCGAGGTCGCCCCGCCGGGCGGTGGCCCCGGCGGCCTCCAGACGCTCCGCCGAGGCGTCGGAGCGGGCCAGGCCGACCACCTCGTGGCCGGCCCCGAGCAGCTCTGGGACGACGGCGGAGCCGATCCAGCCCGATGCGCCGGTGACAAAGATCCTCATGACGAGCCTCCCTGGAGATAGGGTGATGTCGGTGACAGACATCACCGTACCTCTGATGTCAGTGACTGTCAACACCTAGGATGGAGCCCATGGGACGCTGGGAGCCGGACAGTCGGGGTCGCCTGCAGGAGGCGGCTCTGGCGCTCTACTCGGAGCGGGGGTTCGACCAGACCACGGCGGCCGAGATCGCTGCCCGGGCCGGCGTGACCGAGCGCACCTTCTTCCGCCACTTCGCCGACAAGCGGGAGGTGCTCTTCGGCAGGTCCGAGGTCCTCCGGGACCGGATCGTGGCCGGCGTTGCCAGCGCCCCGGCCGGGCTCACGCCCCTCGACGCGGTCGCCTGTGGCCTCGACGCCGCGGCCACGCTGCTCGGCGGAGCCGGCCGCCGGTCCCTGTCCGCCCAGCGCCAGGCCGTGATCGCCACGAACCCCGAGCTCCGAGAACGGGAACTGGCCAAGCTGGCCGACTACGCCGCCGCGGTCGCCGTGGCCCTCCGGCAGCGGGGCGCGGGCGAGCTCCAGGCCACCTTGGCCGCCGAGGCCGGCATGACGGTGCTCCGCGTGGCCATGGAGCGCTGGGCGAACGGCGGCGGCGACCGGAGCCTGGCCGACGTCATGACGGCCTCCATGGCCGAACTGCGGGCCGTGACCGCCGGCGACTGAGGGTACGTCACGCGTCGCACTTGCCCACCCTCGAGCCCAGACGGCGATCAGGCGGTAGCGGAGGTGGCCAGGACCTCGACGAGGCGGACGAGCTCCCCCCGCACCGGCTCGTCCGCAATGCGACCATCCGGACCGATCATGGTGCTCGTGACGGCCAGTTGGACGCAGGCGGCGGCGACGACCCGGGCGTGGGCGTAGCCGAGCACCGTTTGCAGCTCTGCGTAGGCGCCGGCGGCGACACGGGGGGAGGCGTTGATCCAGCCGACCGGCTTTTCGTAGATCGAGTCGGCGTGATCGTCGCCGATGCTCCAATCGAGGAGGTTCTTGAAGGACCCGGGCAGGGCTCCGGCGTACTCGGGAGTGGAGAAGACGATGGCGTCAGCCCGGTGGATGGCGTCCCGGAGCCGTTGCACGGCTGGCGGCAACGATGGCCCCTCGGCGTCGGGGTTGAACGCCGGCAGGGCCTCCAGCTCGTCGTACAGCCGACAGTCGACGTCGTCGGGTGCCACCTCAGCCAGGGTGCGCAGTACCGCCGTGTTGGTGGAGACGGCCCGCAGGCTCCCGGAGACGAGGAGGAGGCGGAGTCCCACGGTTCGATCAGGCCCCCCGGGGCCCGGGCTCCGAGAAGCCCGGGTAGGCGTCGGTCGGGACCATGGCGACCTGGGCGGCCGGCACCTCCCGGCCGTGGTCGTCGACGTAACCGACGTGGACCGGGCGGTCGGTGTCCGCCACCCGGCGGAGCATGCTCGGCCCCGCCGACCACGGCAGGTGCTCATCGCCCCACTGCTGCAGGGCAGCGAGCACCACGCCCAGCTCCCGACCGGCCGGGGTGAGCACGTAGGCGGCACGCGACCTCGCCCCTGGGTCCTGGTAGGGGACCCGCTCCACCACCCCGTGTTCGACCAGCGTCCCCAGTCGGTCGCTCAGCACGTCGGGGGCGATCCCCAGGCGATCCCGAAACCCGGCGAAGCGGGTCTGACCCAGCAACGCCTCCCGCAGGATCAGGAACGTCCACCGTTCGCCCAGCAGCCCCAGGCTGCGAGCGATCGAACACGGGTCGTCGGGAACCTTGGCCACCTCCCCATCCTACATCTGAGTTGTCAATCCATACTCAGATGGCTAGATTGTCAATACCAACTCAGATGGAGGACGATCCACCATGAAGATCGCAGGACAGACCGCGCTCGTCACGGGCACCA
>CAYVPF010000166.1:0-6864 GCA_964453355.1 uncultured Acidimicrobiaceae bacterium
ACCCGGGAGTTCACGGTCGTCGGCACCGCCGTCCGCCGCCGCGCCGCGCCACCGGCACCCCCGCCCGCCGGCTCGGCCCCGTTCGTCAGCTACCTGACCGGCCAGGGGTTCGCCAACCTCCTCGCCGTCGGCCTGGAGCCGGTCGGGCACGCCCTCGGGGTGGCAGCCGTCGGGTTCGTCCCGGGATGCGGGGCCGACGCCCTGCTGGCCTCGGGCCAGCAGGGCTACGAGATCCCGCAGCTGGGCGACGCCATCGACCAGTGCCACTGGCTGGCCGCCCTGCGGTTGGAGGAGGCGGCGACCGACGCCGGGGGCGACGGGGTCGTGGGGGCGTCGGTGGACATGGACCTGCGCCGGCTGCACCGCGAGAACCATCTGGTGGAGGTGGTGACGGTCGGTACCGTGGTGCGGCGGGCCCCCGACGTGGCCGCCCCGCCGCCGACCCGGCCGGTCATCGACCTGGGGCGGCCATGACGGCGTTCGTGTCCAACCTGACCCCGTCGGAGCACCGGCTGGTGGAGGAGGTGGGGTACGAGCCGGCGGCCATCGTGTCGGGATCGTCGGTGCTCCACGTGCTGCCGCCGGTTCCGCACCCGTACTCCAGCGCCGAGATGTACCGGATGTCCGACCTCCTCGTCGGGGCCCGGCGGTCCATGCTGCGGCGGCTCCGGCAGTCCGCCGAGCGGAGCCGGGCCGCCGGGGTGGTCGGCCTGCGGCTGCAGGTGGACGACTTCGACGAGCACCGCCGGCTGGTCCACCTCGTGGCCGTTGGCACTGCCGTGACCCGGAAGGGACCGCCGCCGGACCGGGCCCCCGCCTTCTTCAGCTGCAACTTGGACGGCCAGGACTTCCACCTGCTGGTCCGGGCCGGATGGCTGCCCGCCAGCGTGGTGCTGGGCTGCAGCGTCTGCCGTGTCGGTCGCCAGCGCCCGGTCCGCTGGAGCCTGGACCGGCCCCGGAGCGGCGAGATGACCGAGGCCACCACGGTGCTGTACGCCGCCCGGGAGATGGCCATGGAGCGGCTGCAACGGGCCGCCCGGGACGACGGCGCCGACGGGGTGGTCGGGGTGACCATCACCGAGCGGTCGCACGTGTGGGGCAGCCACATCCTGGAGCTGCTGGTGGTCGGCACGTCGATCATCCGCGTCGACCCCCACGCCGCTCCGATACACCCGGACTACGTGTTCGGCCTGTCCGGCGGCGATCAGCCGACGGTGGACGGCCGTCACGGAACCGCAAAATAACCGACACCGCGCTGACATCGGCAACCGGGGTCGCTACCGTCTGGTTCCTGGGGTTGTGACGGCCACCTGACGGCCGCCAGAAGGAGGGGTTGCCATGTCGAAGGGTTGGTTCCGCGCGCCCTCCCGGATGGCCCGGCGATGGTTGCTGGTACCGGTGGCCGTAGCCATGGCCGTCAGCGGCGTGCTGGTGGCCCTGCCGGGAGCCAGCACGGCCGCGGCGACGACGGTCAGCGTGTCGGTGGTCGGCAACGCCTTGGTCAACGGGGCCGGCCAACCGATCCGGCTACTGGGGGTCGACCGGTCGGGGACCGAGTACGCCTGCATCCAGGACTGGGGCATCTTCGACGGCCCGTCCAACGCCACATCGGTGGCCGCCATCGCCGCCTGGCATGTCAACGCCGTCCGGGTGCCGTTGAACGAGGACTGCTGGTTGGGCCTCAACGGCGTCAACCCGGCCTACGGCGGGGCCAACTACCAATCGGCCATCGAAAGCTACGTCCGGCTGCTCAACGCCGCCGGCCTGGTGGCCATCTTGGACCTGCACTGGAATGCTCCCGGGTCCACACCGGCCGACGGCCAGCAGGTGATGGCCGACGCCGACCACTCCCCGGCGTTCTGGACGTCGGTGGCCACCGCCTTCAGGTCGAACCCCGGGGTGGTGTTCGACCTGTACAACGAGCCCCACACAATCTCCTGGTCCTGCTGGCTGCACGGCTGCACCACCTCGGCCGGATGGCAGGCGGCCGGCATGCAGACACTGGTCGACGCCATCCGGGCCACCGGGGCCACGCAGCCCCTGATGGTCGCCGGCCTCAACTGGGCCGGAGACCTCAGCCAGTGGCTGGCCTACGAGCCCGTGGATCCGCTGCGCCAGCTGGTGGCGTCGGTGCACCTGTACAACTTCAGCGAGTGCAACACCGAGGCCTGCTGGAACCAGACCATCGCCCCCGTGGCGGCGAAGGTGCCGGTGGTCACCGGGGAGCTCGGCGAGACGGACTGCAGCGACTCGTTCATCGACGGCTACATGGCCTGGGCCGACACCGTCGGGGTGTCCTACCTCGGCTGGACCTGGGACGCCGGCGGCGGCTGGACCTGTAGCAACGGCCCGTCGCTGATCACCGACTACCAAGGCGACCCCACCGTCTTCGGTGCCGGCCTGCAGGCCCACCTGGCCAGCCTGGGCGGCGGCGGCACGACGGCTACGACCACGACGACGGCGCCCCCAACCACGACGACCACTACGACGGCGCCGGCCACCGGCAAGGTGACGGTCACGTACACGGTCACCAACCAGTGGTCCGGCGGCCTGCAGGCCAACCTGGCCATCGCCAACGGCTCCTCGGTCGCCCTGGGCGCGGCGACCTCTCCGTGGACCCTGTCGTTCACCGTCCCGACGTCGGCGGCCACCATCGCCAGCCTGTGGAACGGCACAGTGCGGTCGACCTCCTCGGACGGAACGACCACCTACACCGTCACCGGTCCGACCTGGCAGGCCACCATCCCGGCCGGGACTACCTGGGACGTCGGCTACACCGCCAACGGTTCCGGCGCCGTCCCGGCCAACTGCCTGCTGGACGGGGTGGCCTGCACGGTCGGTACCGGCAGTGGCCCCCCCACCACGACCACCACGGCGCCGCCATCGACGACCACGACCACCACGAGGCCTCCGGCCACTACGACGACGACCAGGCCACCGGCCACGACCACCACCACCACCACCACGACGGCCCCGCACCCAACCACGACGACCACGACGGCGCCGGCCACCGGCAAGGTGACGGTCACGTACACGGTCACCAACCAGTGGTCCGGCGGCCTGCAGGCCAACCTGGCCATCGCCAACGGCTCCTCGGCCGCTCTGGGCACGCCCACGTCCCCGTGGACGCTGTCGTTCACCCTGCCGGCGTCGGCGGCCACGGTCACCAGCCTGTGGGACGGCACACTGCGGTCCACCACCGCCGGCGGCACCACCACCTATACCGTGACCGGTCCCAGCTGGCAGCCCACCATCCCGGCCGGCACCACCTGGGACGTCGGCTACACGGCGAACGGGTCCGGGGCCACGCCGTCGGGCGGCAAGCTGGACGGGGTCGCCTGCACCATCGGCTAGTGCCCTGACACTCGTCTACGGGTCGGTGCCGGCGGACTTAGGGCCGGCGGACCCGCTGCCGGCCGACCCGGTGTTGGCTAACTCAGGGTTGGCCAACTCAGTGTTGGCCAACTCGGTGTTGGCCGGCTCGGCGCGGGGACGGGTGAGCACGATCTGGATGGAGGCCACCACCAGGACCACCAGGGTGACGACCTCCTCGCTGCCGTTCTCGGGCCGGAAGAAGGCGTAGATCTGCACCCCGATGGCCAGGGCCTGGGCGGCCAGCGGCAGGGCCACCGCCCGGAGGCCGGTGACGCGCTCGACCGGCCGCTCCCGTTGGGGCACCCGCACCCAGGCGGCGTAGGCCAGGAGCACGGCACCGAGGGTGGAGATGAACTCGTAGTGGTTGTCGTTCTCGATGCCCCGGGACTGCAGCACGGCGAAGGTGGCATCGGAGATCGTGATCATCAGGGTGCCGGCACCGAGCAGCAGCCACATCCGGTCGGGGTGCCAGCCGAGCAGGCCGTAGACGCCGAGCAGGGAGCCCATCAGCAGGATGTCGAGGACCGGGTAGCTGAAGTCCACCACCGCGGCCACCGTCCCCTGGTGGTCGTGGTTGGCCACCGGCTGCAGCACGAAGGCCGACCCGGCCACCAGGACCACCAGGACCACGGCGATGCCGTCCATCCAGCGGTGCAGTTCGAAGTTCTTCACCCGCAGCTGGATGAGGGTGGCGACGCCCACGATCATCAGCGGGTACCACAGCAGCCACAACACGTCGGCGAAGCTGGGGTACGGGGCGTTGGCGCGCCCGCCGTAGACGATGCCCCAGGCGATGTTGCCGATCGCCCAGGAGGCGGCGGCCAGGCCGAAGGCCAACCAGGCCCGCCGGGCCGTGGGCTCGTAGGCCGCCCGGGCCAGGATCAGCACGGCCGTGGCGGTCAGGGCGACGTCCTGCAGCCATGTCTCGTAGATGTAGTGCGGTCCGCCGAGGCCGAAGATCTCGTTGGCCGCCTCCAGGACGACCAGGACGGCGAGGACCAGCCACACCAGGGAGAGCCAGGCCGGGCTGGCATACAGCTCGCCTTCGTCGTCGGCCCGGCCCATCGTCCGGCGAAGTCTAAGCTCCGGCCGGTATGGCCGGCCTGTTCGGGTGCGGGCTCCTGGGGGCGGCGGGGTCGGTGGCGGTGGCCGTCGGCGCGGCCCGGCCCGGATCCCCGTTCACCACCGACCGGCCGGACGCCTGGTACTTCGGCACCGCCCCCGGCACCGGCAGCCAGTGGCTCGGGCTGCTGTTGGTGTGGGGTGGGGTGCTGGCCATGTTGGCCGCCTGGTACTGCCTGGCCCGGTACCGGGCGGCCGGCCACCGGCCCGGACCACTGTGGGTGGTGCTGGCGGCCTGGACGGTGCCGCTGGCCGTGGCGCCACCGTTGTTGAGCCGCGACGTCTACGCCTACGCCGCCTACGGCCGGCTGGCCGCCGGCGGGGCCAGCCCGTACACCCACGCCCCGGCCTCCCTGGGGCCGTCACCGCTCCTCAGCCTGGTGGGCCCGCTGTGGCGGGGCAGCCACGCCCCGTACGGACCGCTGTTCGTCGACCTGGCCGGCCTGGTCAGCGGCCGCAGCGTCCCTGCCACCGTCGTGGGGTTCCGGGTCCTCGCCGTCGCCGGCGTGGCCCTGGTGGCCGCCGGTGTCGGCCCCCTGGCCCGGTCGGTCGGCGGCGACCCCGGCCGGGCCTTCGCCCTGGCCGCCTGCAACCCGCTGGTCCTGCTGTACCTGGTCGGCGGCGCCCACAACGACGCCCTGATGCTCGGCCTGCTGGTGGTCGGCGTGGCCGTCGGCCGCCGCCACCCGGCCGCCGGCGTCCTGCTGTGCGCCCTCGCCGCCGCCGTCAAAGCCCCGGCGTTCCTGGGGGTGCTGTACGTCGGCTGGACCTGGCCGGTGCCCGCCCGGTCCGGCCCGCTGGAGCGCCGCTGGCTGCGACTGGCCGCCGCCGTGGGGCTCGGGGCCGCCGCCGTCGTGGCGATCACCGCCGCCTCCGGGCTGGGCTGGGGGTGGCTGACCGACCTGTCCACGCCCGGCACCGTGATGTCCTGGCTGGACCCCGCCACGGCCGTCGGCCGGGCCGTCGGCGACGTGCCGGCCGTCCGGGATCTGTTCCTGGCCCTGGCCGGGGTGGCCGCCGTGCTGCTGCTGGCCCGGTCCGACCGCCTGGGGGTGCCGGCCGCCGTCGGCTGGAGCCTCCTGGCCTTCGCCGTGGCCGGCCCGGTGGTGTGGCCGTGGTACGAGACCTGGGGCCTGGTGTTCCTGGCGGTGGCCGCCACCGCCCGGGCGCCAGCCGGCAACGGCGTCCAGTGGTGGGACACCGCCGCCCGATGGGTGGTGCTGGTGCTGTCGGCCGTCGGCTGCTTCGCCACCGTCCCCGGCTCCCTGCACCTCAGCCCGGATGGGGGAGTGGCCGTGGCCGCCGGCCTGGTCGTCGTCGGCGCCGGACTGGCCCTGTTCGTGGTGGGGCAGCGTAGGCTCGCCGGATGGCCACGTTCGTCCTGGTCCACGGGGCCGTGCCCGGTGGATGGTGTTGGCGTGACGTCCACCGGCGGCTGACCGCGGCCGCCGGTTGGGCCGCCCGATGACGTTCGACCGGGCCCGGTGGGCCAAAGTGGGGTCGGCGGTGCCGATGCCCGCCGACATGGCGGTGGTGGCTGCCACCACCGGGGTGCCCGAGGACGAGGTGGTGGAGGTGTACCGGCCGCTGGCCGCCTTGCTGGCCGTGCTGGCCGCCGCCCGGGCGGACGAGCGCCGGCGGGTGGCCGACCTGGTCGGCCTGCCCCGGGAGCCGACCCCGCTGATGGTGGGGCTGACCGGAGGGGTGGCGGTCGGCAAGAGCACCACCGCCCGGGTGTTGCGGGCGCTCCTGCCCGGGACGGTGGAGGTGGTGACCACCGACAGCTTCTTGTACCCGAACGCCGTCCTGGAGGACCGGGGGCTGGCCGGCCGGAAGGGGTTCCCGGAGACCTTCGACGCCGACCGGCTGCTGGCCGTGCTGATCGCCGTCCGGCGCGGCGACGCCGACGTGGAGGTGCCGGTGTACACACACGGCACCTACGACATCGTCCCCGGGGCCACCGCCGTGCTGCGGCGCCCGTCCGTCGTCATCGTCGAGGGCTTGAACGTGCTGCAGTGGCCCGGCATGCACCCCGGCCCGGCCACCGTCCAAGCCGCCCCCGGCGGGCTGGAGGTGGCCGACCTGCTGGACTGGTCGGTGTACGTGGACGCCGACGAGGCCGACATGGCCCGGTGGTTCACCGAACGGGTCCTGCGCCTGCGGGCCCAGGCCACCCCCGGCACCTACTTCCACCAGTTCGTCGCCGTCCCCGAAGACCAGGTGGCCGCCATGGCTGGCCGGGTGTGGGCCGACATCAACCTGGTGAACCTCCGCCAGAACGTGGCCCCCACCCGCCCCCGGGCGGACGTGGTGCTGGAGAAGGGCGGCGACCAGCGGGTCCGCCGGGTCCGGCTCCGGGGGACCTGA